>CAZVHY010000235.1:0-5295 GCA_964627115.1 uncultured Solibacteraceae bacterium
GAGACGTAGGTGGCACGGCCCAGGAGGTGACCGGCGATGGGAATCGTGAGGAGCAGGAACGCGATGGTTCCAGCGCATACCATCGCGACATCCCAAGTGCCCATCTCGACCCATACGCCGAAGAGCACGAATCCTGCGCCCACGGTGCCAGCCTTCGTCGACGCATGCATCCGTTGGAGTGGATCGGTGAACCGGACCACGCCAACGGCGGCGGCGATGAGGAACACGACGCCGATGGCCTTCAACAACACAGCGAACCACTCCGTCATCGGTTGTCCCGCCCCTTCCGCTCGACAAAGGCCGCAAAGGCGCACGTTCCCACGAAACTGATCAGGGCTACCCCGAAGGCGACGTCGAGGAACTCGCGGCGCCCGGTGAGTGCCGCCGTCAGCGCCGCCACGGCCACGGCCAGCCCCGTGAGCATGTCAATGGCAACGATGCGATCGACGAACGTCGGTCCGGTGATCATCCGCCAGACCGCCAGGGTGAGCGGCAGCATCAGCACCAGCGTGAAGAATCCGCTGACGGTGTCGATCATCGCTCGAGCCTCGCAATCCGCTGCTCGAAAGCACGCTTGATGCCCATGATTGTGCTCTCGGGCGAGTCGACGTCGAGCGCATGCACGAACAACGTGCGACGGTCGTCACTCACATGCAGGGAGCACGTTCCAGGGGTCAGCGTCACGAGGTTCGCCAGCAGCGCGATCCCGAGATCGGTCCGGAGCTCGATCGGCACCGCCACGATCGCCGAGGCGATGCGCGGCTTGCGCGAAAACGCCGCCCGCGCGACCGTGTACGACGACAGGGCTAGTTCGTAGAGAAACACCGCGCCGAGAGCGAGTGCTTCCGCCACCCACCTCGCCAGATGCAGCGCTCCCATCATCGCCCTCCACTGCGGTCGAGTGGCAGCACTGCCGCGATGTACTCCCGTGGGTCGGCAAGTGTTCGTGCAGCTTCGGTGGCGTAGGCGATGAGCGGCTCTGGCCAGATGCTGATGGCGACAGTCACCATCGCGAGCAGTCCACTTGCCGCGACCATCGGAATCGGGACGCGACCCGCAACGGCCGGCTCCGCGGACGGTTGCCAGAACGCCTCGATCCAGATCTTGCTCATCGAAAAGAGCGTCATCAGACCCACGAACAGCGCCACGCCCGCCAGCCACATGTCACCGTGCCGAAGGCTCGCGTCGATGACGAGCAGCTTCGCCCAGAAGCCTGAGAACGGTGGCACACCCGCGAGAGACATGGCCGGAATCAGGAACA
The DNA here is from genome assembly GCA_964627115.1 of uncultured Solibacteraceae bacterium. Classification (GTDB taxonomy): domain Bacteria; phylum Acidobacteriota; class Vicinamibacteria; order Vicinamibacterales; family SCN-69-37; genus SCN-69-37. Next base: position 1,262 of record CAZVHY010000235.1, read on the forward strand.
GCGCAGTCAGGATCGGACTAACCGTCATCAAGCCGCCGGCTTTTCGCACGTCGTACGTACCGGAGGCTCGGCGCATCGCACCCGCCACCAGGAACAGATTCGCCTTCACGATGATGTGGTGCACGACGTAGAAGATGGCTCCGCCCAGCGCAGCCGGCGTCGCGATGGCAAGCCCCATCAGCATGTACCCGATCTGGCTGACGATGTGGAACGCCAGAATGCGCCGTACGTCCCATTGCACCATCGCGCCGAACACACCAAAGAGCATCGTGCACGCGGCCAGCACCGACACCACACCGCGAAGGCCGATCACCTCGATGGGGAAGATCAGCGTGAACACGCGGAAGCTGGCGTACACCCCCACCTTCGTCAGCAGGCCCGCAAAGATCGCGGCTACGGCGATTGAGCCAGTGTGATACGACGCCGGCAGCCAGAAGAACAGCGGAAAGTACCCGGCCTTGATGCCGAAGGCGCACAGCAGCAGCGCGGCCGCGATGGTCAGGCTGGGTGAGTGGGGCAACGTCTGGACGAGGGTCGCAAGGTCCGCCATGTTGAGCGTGCCTGTCGAGCCGTACAGGATGGCCACGCCGGTCAGGAACAACAGCGTCGAGAGCAGATTGAGGACGGCGTACTTGAAGGTGCCATCGAGTTGGGAACGCGTGCGGCCGATCACCAGCAAGCCCATCGCAGTGATGAGCATGATCTCGAACCAGACATACAGGTTGAAGATGTCCCCGGTCAGGAACGCGCCGTTCACGCCCGCCAGCAATCCTTGCAGGAGCAGGTGATACCCCGCGCGTTCGTGCCTCCGCCGGATGTCAGCCGTACCGAACAGCAGCGTGACGAACCCGAGAAGGCCCGTGATCGCCACCATCGCGGCACCGAGGCGGTCTGCCGCGAACACGACGCCAAAAGGCGCCGGCCACCCGCCGAACCGCGCGACCTGCACGCCCCGGTCGAGCACGACGCTGAGCAGGAGTACGGAGGAAGCGAGCATCACAACGGCGGCAACGAGCGACGCGGTTCGCTGTGCGGCGCGGTGATTCCACAGACACGCGGTCACACCGACTGCGCCAATCGGCACCAGCACGGGCCACACGACGGCATGCGCGATCAGGAACTCGATCATGATTGCAGCCGGTCGTCGAACGGCGACCCCAGACGTTCCGCGTCATCGATCCGGCGACCGTCGAGTGTCCCGATCGATCGAAAGGTCTGCAGCGCAAGCGCCGCACCGAACGCCGTCAGCGCGAAGCCGATCACGATGGCGGTCAGAATCAGTGCCTGCGGCAGCGGATTCGCCGCGGTGGTCGGCAGGGTCGTTTCGCCGACGAGGATCACCGGCGGCGCCGCAGGACCGATGCGCCCGGCGTAGAAGATGATGAGGTTCACCGCTGCCGATATGAGGGTGATGCCCAGTAACGTCCTGACGATGTGGCGCGACAGCATCAGCTGGACACCACAGGCGACGATGAGTGCGATGACGAACGCGTAGAAGACGTGCATTGGTCAGTGCCCCTCGTAGAAGCGGACGATGAGCGACAGGACGCCACCGAGGACGACGAGATAGACGCCCAGGTCGAATGCCATGGGGGTGCCGAGGTGGACTCCCGCGATGGTGGTCCACTGATGCGTCAGAAACGACCCCTCCAGTAAGAGCCCTGGCAGACCGCTCCCGAGCGCGCAGAGAATGCCGACGCCGAGCAGCACCGTCGGGTCGAGCACCAGCCAGCGCCGTGCCGTCGCGACGCCATTGGCCAGTGCGATGATCGCGAAGCCGGCTGCGGCGATCAGCCCGCCGACGAACCCGCCACCCGGCTCGTTGTGGCCGCGGTAGAAGATGTACAGCGACACGGCGAGCATCACGGCAAACAGGATGCGCGCGACGGCCGAGAAGATGATCGACTGCATGGTCTAGCGCCTCTGCGCAGCGCGGCGGCGTCGCAAGAGGCCCCACACCGCAGTCGTCGCGAACGCGACGACCGAAATCTCGCCGAGTGTGTCCACGCCGCGATAGTCGACGATGATCACGTTCACCACGTTGCGCCCGTGTGCCTCCGTGTAGCTGGTGTTCGCGAAGTAGTCCGTCAGCCGGCGATCGAGCGGCGCCGTGACCATCGTCGCGAGCGCGATGAAGACGAGCACGCCAACCGCGATGCTCAGCACGCCATCACGCCGCCATTCGGCGCGCGTCCGCGTCGGCCCCGACGGCGCCACACGGAGGAGCAACGCGGTCAGAATCAGGACCACGAGCACCTCCACGGAGAACTGAGTGAGCGCCAGGTCGGGCGCGCCGTTCATCAGGTAGATCAGCGCCGATCCGAACCCGACCACGCCGATCGAGATCACCGTCATCAGGAGCGACTGGGTCTGGGTTGCCGCCATCGCTCCGGCGGCCATCAGCGCCAAGACAACACCAGAGCGGAGATCGGGCACGCCGCTCGTCAGGTCGAATCGGATGCTGCCGCCGCTGGCGATGAGTGCGGCGATCGTAAGCGCGACCACGAACCACAGCACCGTGGCGGAGTACCGATGCTGGTCGCCGTTCTGAAGGACCCGGGTCGAGCGGTCAGCCAGCGCAAGGATGCCGTCGTAGGCACGCTGGTAGCCGGCATCGCCGAGCAGCCGGCCCAGAACCGGGCGCGCAGAGAGATGGGCGTCGATCGAACGCCAGGACCGCGCGAGCACGAGCCCGCCGGCGACGACGACGGCGCTCACGGCCAGGGCAGGCGTCAACCCGTGCCACAGCGCCAGCGACACGTCGTGCGGCCGGCCGATGAGCGCGCTCGTTGCCGCATCGATGAGGCGATCGATCGTCAGACCGGGCAGGATGCCAAACGCCAAGCCGAGCACGCCGAGCACGAGCGGTCCCAACACGAGCCCCGGAGACTCGGCATGTTCGATCCGGGGAGCCTTGGAAGCCGCCGCAAAGTAGGGCTTGATGCCCGCGACCACAGCGATCGCGACGAAGGTCGCGCTCGCGATCCCGACCACGACGAGGCCGAGAACGCCACCGGAGTGCAGCTGTGCGTCGAGGAGCGTCTCCTTGCCGATGAACGCAACCGTCGGTGGCAGCCCCGCCATCGCGACGGCGGCAAGCGCCGCGGCGACGGCCGTGCCGGGAAGCACCCGCCCAAGGCCGTTTAGGTGACTGAGACGGCCCTCATGCGTGGCGTGAATCGCGGTGCCGGCGCAGAAGAACAAGGAAGCCTTGTACAACGCGTGCGCGAGAACGAACGCCACGATAGCAGTGGCGGCCAACTCGCCGTCGAGCCCGATCAGCACGACCAGTAGGGCAAGTGACGCCACCGTCGATTGCGCGAGCACTGCCTTGTAGCCGTCCGACATCAGTGCGCGCACGGTGGCCACGAGCATCGTGATGGACCCGACAACGATGAGCGTCGTACCGAACGCCGGCACATCGGCGAAGACGGCGTCGAAGCGCGCCAACACATACACACCCAGCTTCACCATCGTTGCCGAATGCAGGTACGCCGATGCTGGTGTCGGTGCCTCCATCGCGGCAGGCAGCCAGAAGTGGAACGGGAACTGCGCCGATTTCGTGAACGCACCGATCACGATGAGCGCCATCGCGGGAATCGCGAACGCGCTCTCGGTGAGCCGGGAAGCCTGTGCCGCGACGCCCGACAGCGAGAAGGTGCCGGTCTCGATGCCGACGAGCAGGAAGCCTGCAAACAGGGCGAGGCCGCCGCCTGCGGTGACCAGCAGCGATTGGAGCGCTGCCTTCCTCGCTTCGATACGCTCTGAATGGAAGCCGATCAGCAGGAAGGAGAGAAGGCTCGTCCCTTCCCAGAAGAGAAACATGGCGATCAGGTCGTCGGCGAGGACGGCTCCGAGCATCATGCACATGAACAGCAGAATCAGGCGCAGGAACCTGGCGCTGAGCGCAGCGGCCGACCCGAAGTACGCGCCGGCATAGATCGTGACGAGCGTGCCTATTCCCGTGATGATCAATGCGAACAGCCAAGAGAATCCGTCGAGCCGCAACGACATCGACACGCCGAGGCTTGGGA
>CAZVHY010000236.1:0-2700 GCA_964627115.1 uncultured Solibacteraceae bacterium
GGCACATCGCTTGCACAACACCGCCCCCGGGATGGGAGGCGGAATGCGTAATCGACCGGGCGCAGACATTTTTCGTCACGTTCCCGCGTGTTGTGTATTCGTGCTGCTCGCGCTGATCTCGATGGCGTGCGGCCGGAGCGGATCGCCACTGGCCCCGTCACCCGGGCCCGATCCTGTAGCACCTCCACCTGTCACGTCTCCCGCGTTCACGATTTCCGGTTCGGTGGCGTCGAACGACGATGCGCCGCTGCGTGGCGCGCGCATCGAGATTGTCGAGGGCGCCAACACCGGCACCTCCGTGACCGCCAATGACGACGGCCGCTACGTGGTTGGCGATCTGCCGGCCGGCGCGTACGTGCTGCGCGCGACGCTCGACGGCTTTCACGCGTCGACGAGCTCGCTGTCGTTGAACGGCGACCGCGCGCTCGACTTCCGTCTGACACCCGCGCCGGGTGAACCGGCGCCGGAGCCGCCCGCACCCGGCCGACACTGGACGCTCTCGGGCGTCGTCAGCGACGCGTCGACCGGAACCGCGGTGACGGGCGCGCGGGTGGAGATCACCGAGGGCACGAATCGCGGCCGCGAGACGACCACCAACGCTGACGGACGTTTCGAGATCGCGGATCTCGAAGCCGGACGTTTCACGCTGCGCGCGACCGCCGAAGACTACAAGGCATCAGCGACATCGGTGCCGCTGGAGTCGAACAGCACGGTGGAGATCCCGCTCGAGCGGGAGACGCCGAGTGGGCCCGACGTGTCGGGACGCGCGATCGACGTGCTCTCGGGCGCGCCGTTGCCGGGTGTCGTCGTGCGGATCGACGGCGGCGCCGAAGCCACGACGTCCACCGACGGCACGTTCACGGTGACGGGCGCGGCCGGCGGCACGCAGCGCGTGTCCCTGTCATCGGACGCGACCGTGGCGCGACAGACGCAGGTGCGCGTGCCCGGCGACGTGCCGACCCTCACGCTGATCCCGCGATCGCTCGATCTCCATTCGTTCGACGAGATGCTGCGCGCGCGCGGCGGGCTGCACCGGTGGGTGACCGCGCCACGCCTGATCATCGAACGGCGCGTGCTCGCCTTCACGAACACGACCGACATGAGCTACGTCGCCACGGAACACGTCATGAGCGACGCCGATGCGTCGGCGCTGGCCGCCGACCTGGCGTGGGCGCTGCCGCAACTCACCGGCGGCACGTTTCCGGCGTTCGCATCGGTCGACATCCAGACCGCGGCCGAAGGGGCGGCGGTGTCCATCTCGCAGTCCGGCGCGATTGTCGTGGCGCGCTTCGAGGGACTCGAATCGGCCATCGCCGCGTGGGGCTACGGCCGCTGGGCGTGGAACGCCGCCGGTGAAGTGCAGATGGGCGCGATCATGCTCGACCGCGCCTTCGACACGTCGAGCTCACCCCATCGCCGATCGCTTCGCGCGCACGAGCTCGGCCATGCGCTGGGCTACGACCACGTCTCCGGGTCACACTCGGCGATGAACGCGTCGGGCCGCATCGAACCGACGAGCTTCGACATGGACGCCACGACCATCGCATTCCGGCGCACACCGCTGAACCAGTCGCCGGACATCGATCCGGATCCGGTCACGGTCAACCGCGCGAAGAGCACGCGCGGCGTGGTGTGGGGCGGCGCGAAGTAGCCAGCCAACCCGCGAGTGCTAGGATCGTGTCCCATGCCGGACACGATCGTGTCGTCGCTCGCCACCACACGCCTTGCCAGGGGCTGGTCTCAGGCCGCGCTGGCCGAACGCGCGCAGGTGTCGCGCGCGGAGATCAGCGCCATCGAGACGGGACGGCTGATGCCATCCGTCACGGTCGCCCTCCGGCTCGCCGCGGCGCTCGGCTCGACCGTGGAAGCGCTCTTCGGCGCCGGCGACGCCTCGGCACCAGCCTGGGCCTGGACACCCGAACCCGACCGCGACGGCCGCGTCTGGTGCGCGTCGATCGCTGGCCGCACGCACCTCTTCCCTGTCGAGCCGACGGCTGCCGGCGTCATCCCGCACGACGCGTGGTTCGATGGGCGCGAGGTGAGATCGCGCACCGGACGCGCGGCGCCTGAGCGCACGCTCGTGCTCGCGGGCTGCGATCCCACGGCCGGCATCCTCGCGCGCGAACTGGCCAGACACGACGTCCGTCTGCTGCCCCTGCTGCGCTCGAGCAGCGCCGCACTCGATCTGCTTCAACGTGGTGTCGTCCACGCCGCCGGATTGCACTTCAGTACCGCGGCGGGAACGCCGGCCAATGACATCACCGTACGCGCGTCGGCCGGCACGGCATGGCGCCTGCTGCACCAGCTCCAGTGGCAGTCGGGCGTGGCGATCGGCTCCACACGACGCGAGCGATCGACCACCGCACTGCTCCGATCGAACGCGCGATGGGTCAATCGCGAAGAGGGATCGGCCGCGCGTCGCACCTTCGACCTGATGCTCGGCCGTCGCCGTCGTCCCGCGGGTTATCACCGCGTCGTGCGCGACCACCGTGCCGTTGCCGCCACCATCTCGAGCGGGTGGGCCGAGGCCGGCGTGTGCGTCCGACCGGCGGCGGCCGACGCGCGCCTCGCCTTCATTCCCATGCACCAGGAGTCGTATGAGTTGTGCGTGTCCGAAAACATGGCCGACGACCCGCGCGTTCGCGCACTCGTCGCCGTGCTGCAATCGAAGAGCTATCGAGAACAGGTCGCCGATCTTCC
>CAZVHY010000236.1:2800-5248 GCA_964627115.1 uncultured Solibacteraceae bacterium
GCCGATCGTGACGCGCAGGAACCCGATCGCACGAGCACGTTCAAGCTCGGCGAAATCGTGACCGTTCGCGGGACCGCGCCTGATGGCCCTGGCGTGGGCGAAGCCACCGTGACGGCCGACGACCTTCGCACGTTCGAACGCACCACGCTGACCGACGCCGTCAGCCTCGTTCCCGGCGTCACCGCCACGTTCGACGCCAATGGCCGGCGCAACGAGTCGGACGTGCTCGTGCGCGGATTCGGCCGCTGGCAGGTGCCGTTGCTCATCGACGGCGTCCGCATCTATCTGCCGGCAGACAACCGGCTCGACTTCACGCGCTTCCTCACCGCAGACGTCGCCGCCATTCAGATTCAGAAGGGCTACGCGTCCGTGCTCGATGGCCCCGGCGCCATGGGCGGTGCCATCAATCTCGTGACCGCCGTCCCGCAGCGGCGCCTCGAAGCGCGCGGCAGCCTGTCGGCGGGCCTCGACGGCGCCGACGCGTGGAACGGTGACGTGACGGTCGGGACGCGCGGCAGGCGCTACTTCGCACAGGGCAGCCTTGCGCGTTCGGATCGCGATTCGTGGACGCTGTCGCGCAACTACAGCCCGACCGAGTCGTCGCTTCAGGAACCAGGTGTTCGCGTCGGATCGGACACGCGCGACTGGCGCGCCAACATCAAGGCGGGGTTCACGCCGAACGCCACCGACGAATACACCATCAATCACACGACGCAGTCGGGTGCGAAGGGCGCGCCGCTCAACGTGTACAACAACCCGCCGGTGCCGCCCAACAGCTACTGGCGCTGGCCGTGGTGGGACGTCCGCAGCACGTCGGTGCTCACCTCGACACAGCTCGGCCCGTCGACATACGTGAAGTCCAGAACGTACTACAACACGTTCGACAACGCGCTCGATGCGTTCGACGACGGGTCGTACTCGTCGCAATCGGCCAACGGCCGCTTCCGCAGTCTGTATGACGACGAGGCGTACGGCGTGTCGGTCGAAGTGGGTACGGCGCCAACGGAACGCCAGGCGCTCAAGGCGGCTGCGCACTACCGGCGCGACGTGCACGCCGAGCAGAACCTCAACCGGCCGACGCACCCGACACTCGCCACCGTCGACCCTCTGCAGACGCAGTCGCAGTACACGTGGTCGGTCGCGCTCGAGCACTCCCTTGCCGCATCGGCGAACGTCGATCTGGTTGGCGGCGTCAGCTACGACCGGTATGCCATCACGCGCGCGGAAGAGTTCAACGCGACGCAGGGTCTCTACGAATATCCGAAGGGTGGCGCCGATGCCGTGAACTGGCAGGCCGCGGCCATCTGGCGGCCCAACGTGTCGTCGGACAGCGCATGGCGATTCAGCGTGTCGGATCGCGCGCGCTTCCCGATCATCTTCGAGCTCTACAGCACGCGATTCGGCACGGCCACGCCGAATCCCTCGCTCGGTCCGGAGCGTGCGACGAACCTGGAGGTTGGCTGGACCGGCCATGCGGGACCGCAGACGCGCCTGTCGGCTGCGGTGTTCTACAGCCGCATTCGCAACGCCATCCAGACCGTCGTGCTGCCGGATACGACCACGCAAACGCAGAACGTGGGTACGGGAAACTTCTCCGGCATCGAGGCGGCGATCGACACGCGCCTCGCGCCGGCGCTGCGCGTGGGTGGGAACTATTCGTTCATCCACCGCGAGCTCACCGACACACTTCGTCCCGACCTGCGCGCCACCGGCGTGCCGGCGCATCGCGCGTGGCTGCACGCCAGGTGGCAGATGACCGAGCAGGCGCAGATGACCTCGTCGCTCGAGCTCGCCGGCGAGCGATGGAGCGACGTCAACACCAGTCCGGCGCAGGAGTTCCCGTACGTGCGCACCGGTCGCTTCGCGATGCTGAACGTCGAAGCGACGTACACCATCACTCGCGGCGTCGAGGTCGGCATCGGCGCGCGCAACCTGCTCGACGACCACATCGAACTGGCGTGGGGTTACCCGGAGCCAGGCCGATCGATTCACCTGAGAACCCGTTTTGCCTTCTGAAGCAGGAGCCCCCATGCTGCGCACCGCGCGTTTCTTCTCTGCTCTGCTGTTCGTCGCGCTCGTCGCCGCCCCGGGCGCGGCATCCGCGCAGGCGGTGACGATTGGCGGTGACGTGGAGACGCCGTTCTCCGTCGACGTCGCCGCGCTGAAGGCGCTGCCGCGCACGACACTCGAGGTCAACGACCACGGGCAGGCCCATAGCTACGAAGGCGTCCTCATGTCCGTGCTGCTCGGGCGCGCGGGTGTGCCGCTCGGCGAAGCGCTCCGCGGCCGCGCGCTGTCGACGTACGTGCTCGTCACGGCGCGCGACGAGTACCGCGTAGTCTTCTCGATCGGGGAGATGGATCCCGCGCTGTCGAAGCGCACGATCATCCTCGCCGACACGATCGACGGCCAACCATTGACCGCCGAGCAGGGGCCGATCCGGCTCGT
>CAZVHY010000237.1:0-2262 GCA_964627115.1 uncultured Solibacteraceae bacterium
AGGCTGATCGACAGCAGCTTCTGCGCCTCGACGGCGAACTCCATCGGCAGCTCGCGGAACACTTCCTTGCAGAAGCCGCTGACAATCATGTTGACGGCGTCTTCGGTCGGGATGCCGCGCTGGCGGCAGTAGAAGATCTGATCCTCGCCGATCTTCGACGTCGAGGCCTCGTGCTCGACCTTGGCCGACGTGTTCTTGATTTCGAGATACGGGAACGTGTGCGCGCCGCAGCGATCGCCGATGAGCAGCGAGTCGCACTGCGAGTAGTTGCGCGCGTTGTGCGCGTTCTTCCCGATGCGGACTTCGCCGCGATACGTGTTCTGGCCGAACCCGGCCGAAATCCCCTTCGAGACGATCGTGCTGCGGGTGTTCTTCCCGAGGTGGATCATCTTCGTCCCGGTGTCGGCCTGCTGCCAGTTGTTGGTCGTGGCCACCGAGTAGAACTCGCCCACCGAGTTGTCACCGACCAGGATGCAGCTCGGGTACTTCCACGTGATGGCCGAGCCGGTCTCGACCTGCGTCCACGTGATCTTCGCGTTCGCCATGGCCTTGCCACGCTTCGTCACGAAGTTGTAGATACCGCCCTTGCCGTTCTTGTCGCCCGGATACCAGTTCTGGATCGTCGAGTACTTGATCGTCGAGCCGTCGAGCGCGACCAGCTCGACGACCGCCGCGTGCAGCTGATTCTCGTCGCGCATCGGCGCCGTGCAGCCTTCCAGGTAACTCACCGACGCGCCCTCGTCGGCCACGATCAGCGTCCGCTCGAACTGTCCGGTGTTTTTCGCGTTGATGCGGAAGTAGGTCGACAGCTCCATCGGACAGCGGACGCCCTTCGGCACGTACACGAACGACCCGTCGCTGAAGACCGCCGAGTTGAGCGTGGCGTAGAAGTTGTCCGTGTACGGCACCACCGATCCGAGGTACTGCCGGACGAGGTCCGGGTAATCCTTCACGGCTTCCGAGAACGAACAGAAGATGATGCCGAGCTCGCCCAGCTTCTCGCGGAACGTCGTCGCCACCGACACGCTGTCGAAGACCGCGTCGACGGCAACGCCGGCCAGCAGCTTCTGCTCCTCGAGCGGGATGCCGAGCTTCTCGAACGTCTTGCGCACCTCGGGATCGACTTCGTCGAGACTCTTCAACTCGGGCTTCTTCTTCGGCGCCGAGTAATAGCTGAGTGCCTGGTAGTCGACGGGATCGATCTTCAGGTTGTGCCAGGCCGGCTCGGTCATCTTCTGCCAGGCGCGGAAGGACTTGAGCCGGAACTCGAGCAGCCACTCCGGCTCGCCCTTCTTCGCCGACAGCCGGCGGACGACGTCCTCGTCGAGACCGGGCGCGAACTGATCGGTTTCGACGTCTGTCTCGAAGCCGTATTTGTACTCGCGTGTCGCGAGCTCCTCGATGGTTTCCGTGGAAGTGGACATGAGTTATACCGAAAAAGAAGTTCCGCAGCCGCACGTGTTCTTCGCGTGCGGGTTCTGGAAGACGAACCCGCGGCTGAGCAGGTTCGTGTCGTAGTCGAGCGTGGTGCCGTCGAGCAGCCGGTGGCTGCGCGGATCGACCCACACGCGCGTGCCGTCGGTCGCTTCGAAAATCAGATCCGTCTCGCGGGGCGACGCTTCCCACTGGAAGACGTATTCGAACCCCGAGCACCCGCCGGCTTTCACGCCGACGCGCAGGCCCGAGGCCTCGGGATGCTGCTGCGCGATCAGCTGACGGATGTGCTTCGATGCGTTCTCGGTCACCGTAATCACGTCGTGCTCCTCACAGCGGACACCGGCCGGCGGACGACCGCCAGCGGCTTGACGTCCGACATCGGCACGACCGCCTCGTCGACCACCAGTTCGGCCACCGACGTCGCCGCCAGCGCGCTGAGAATGCGGTCCTTGATGCGCCACAGCGGATCGCGGATGTTGCACTTCGAATACTGATCGCAGCTGTGATCGGTGTCCGAACACGCCGTCACCGTCAGCGGTCCGTCGACCGCCTGGATGACGTCAGCCACCGAAATCAGCTGGGCCGGACGGCCCAGGTCGTACCCGCCGCGAATGCCCTGGTGCGAGGCCAGCAACTTCCCGCGCACCAGCTTCTGCAGCACCTTGGCCAGCAGTTCAGCCGGGATGCCATACGCCTCGGCCAGCTCGCGCGCCGAAACCGCTCCCCGGTCGGCGTTGGCCACCAGATACCGCATGGCGAGCAGGGCGTAGTCCGCTTTCTTGGAAAGTCGCAGCATAGGTGATGTCCCGACGGAGAATGCCGACC
>CAZVHY010000237.1:2362-5198 GCA_964627115.1 uncultured Solibacteraceae bacterium
CCACGCCTCGATCCCCCCCGAGAGGCTGCGGGCGTTGAAGCCGGAGGCGCGGAGCATCGCCGCCGCGCGGGCGCTGCGCATCCCGCTCCGGCAGTAGACGACGACCGGCAGGTCCGTGGGCAGATGCGACCGCTCAGCGGCGAGGCCTCCGAGCGGCAGCAGTCGTGCGCCCTCGATGACACCCGTCGCGTGTTCCGACGGCTCGCGCACGTCGACGAGCACGTGTGGCACTGCACGCGCACGCCAGTCGGCGAGCTCGCGCGACGACAGTTCCGCCGCCGGCTCCGCGGTGGCGCAGATCACGTCCGTGGCCTGCAGTTCGCGGATCGACGGCGCATCGCCGCAGACGGGACACTCGCGATCGCGCGGGAGGACGATGTCGCGCAGGCGCATGCGTAACGCATCGTAGATGAGCATGCGGCCGACGAGCGGCTCACCGGCGCCGGTCAGCACCTTCACGGCTTCCACCGCCTGCAGCGAGCCAATGACGCCGGGCAGCACACCGAGCACGCCGCCCTCGGCGCAGTTCAGAATCAGACCATCAGGTGGCGGCTCGGGGTGCAGGCACCGGTAACACGGCCCCCCCGGCGCGGCGAACACGGCCAGCTGCCCGTCGAATCGCGACACGCTGCCGAAGACATTCGGGCGCCCGGCCATGACACAGGCGTCGTTGACGAGATACCGCGTGGCGAAGTTGTCCGCGCCGTCGACGACGAGATCGACGCCCGCCACGATCCGCGCGGCGTTGGCCACCGAGAGCGGCTCATCGAGCACCTCGACGTCGACACGCGGCGCCAGTTGCCGGAGCCGCGCTCTGGCCGCCTCGACCTTCGGGCGCCCCACGTCCGCGCTGTCGAAAATGACCTGGCGCTGCAGGTTGCTGTCGTCGACGCGATCGAAATCAATGAGCACGAGCGAGCCGATGCCCGCCGCAGCCAGCCCGAGCGCCGCTGGCGCCCCGAGACCGCCCACGCCGACGAGCAGTACACGCCGCTCGCGCAGACGATGCGAGTGGACGTCGTCGACGTCGAATACCATCACCTTCCATCATGCAACGAGCGCGCTCGAAACGCGCGCACGGTCGTGGCCCCGGCGGCGACTATCGCGTCAGCGCTTCCTTCAGCACGCGTCCCTGCGTATTCGGCAGCGTGATGCCCGCCAGCGACGCGAGCGTCGGCGCGAGATCGGCTGGAGAGGCCGTCGTCGAGTACTTGCCGGCGCGCACGCCCGCACCGAACAGCAGGACCGGCACGCGCTGATCGTACGCGTTCTGCGTGCCGTGATTGGCGCCGAGATTGCCGTACACCCATCCAGGCTTCAGCACGACCACGAAGTCGCCGCTGCGATCGGGCGTGTAGCTGAGGCGCCAGGCCTTCAGATCCGGATCGTCGGTCGGCGTCGTCGACGACAGCATGTCGCGGTCGAAGACCTTGGCGACGCCCGGTGAGGTCGACAGCGCCGACATCAGCATCTCCTTCACCTCCGGGCGGGCGCGCAACGTCGCCAGCGCCTCCGGCGTCAGCGCCAGCTCCGGGCCGTCGCCAAGCCCGACGTACCGGCCCGGTCCCAGCATCCACTGGAGCAGGCCGGTCGCCAGCTGCGAGATCGACGCGAGCCGGCCCGCCTGTCCGCCCTCGGTCACCACCTGCTCGGGAATGCGCGCCACACCATGGTCAGCCGACCAGCCGAGCACGTACCGCCCGGGGCCGACCTCGTGATCGAGCGCGTCGAGCAGGCGGCCGATAGCCACGTCCACGCGCGCCAGCACATCCTGCACTTCGTGACTGCGCGGTCCGTACTGGTGCCCCACCTGGTCGAGCGCGCCGAGACTCAACGCGAGCATGTCGGTGCCGCCGTTCCGGCCGAGCGTCCGCGTGCGCATCAGGTGAATGGCAAAGTCGACGACATAGGCGTCAGACCACGGCGAGCGTCCCCAGGCGGTGTAGAAGACGCCGTCGTTGTCGCCGTCGGGACTGTGAATGGTGTGCGGAAAGGTCCGGCCCCAGGGCGCCGGCGTCGGTTCGGCCGGATCGTCGTCGACGAACGTGTACGCGCTGTCGGGCAGCAGCTTCGTCCACACGCGACCGTAGTCGTTCGTGATCGGGTTGCGCCGCACGTAGTCGGCCGCCTCCGGCCAGGGCGTCGCCGTGTACGCGCTCGATGTCGACCACACGCGACCTCCTGTCTTCCAGAGCACGACCGTCCCCGGACCGCCGTGGCCGCCAAGGCCGATGGCCGATCGGGGCTTCTCGGCCACCGACACAATCGATGGCTGCTGGGGCAGCTGCCGCCGCAGTTCATCGGCAAGCCCGGGAATCTTCATGTACTTCGCGCTGTGACGACTGGTCGTCGTGCCCTCGCCCAGTACCACGGGCGTGACGTCCGGGTCTTCCTCACACGTCACCGTCTTGTCGAGCTCCCGATCGAACCACTCGTTCCCCACCATGCCGTGACGCTGCGGAAAGGCGCCGGTGCCGATGGTGCTGTGACCGGCGCACGTCGCGGTGCGCCCATAGGGATAGGCCCCCTCGGTGAACAGCGCCCCCTCGTCGACCAGCCGGCGCAGACCGCGCGTCCACTGGCTGCCGTACAACTCGATGTACTCGCTCGGAAACTGGTCGAGGACGAGCAGCACGACCAGGCTCGGCCGGTTGGCCGCGGGAGTTCCCTGCTCTCGCGCCCCCTCGGGCGTCGCGCCCAGCAGGACAACCAGACCGAGGGCGGCAACGACAAGGCTCAGGCGACGGCGGGGATTCATCGTCATGACGCGTGGACTCCGTGGCAATTCGGGTTCGCACGCGACCATAATCGAAACGGTCTTCATCGGCAACCACGA
>CAZVHY010000238.1:0-3640 GCA_964627115.1 uncultured Solibacteraceae bacterium
GCGTGCCGATGCCGAGCCAGATCGAGACGGAGAGGGCCTGCCAGTCCATGTGCCGGGGGTGACTGTATCGTGAGTGAGGGGCGGCGCGGCTGCGGGCGGCACGGCGGCGGGCGGCCGGACCTGAAGGTCCGGCCCTCCACAATGCTCTATGGAGCCCCGGACCTTCAGGTCCGGGGATGATTACGCGTAGACTCCTCCGAAGCTTCGTGTCTCCATTGTTGACCTCTCGACACCCACGTCTCCTCGGCGTTCTGCTGCTCGTGCTGTGCGGCATGTCTGGCGTCGTGCGGTCAGGCCATGCGGCGATCTCCGCGGCAGCGGCGTCTTCACAACTGCGCGCCCAGGACGTCGGGCAACCGGAAGGATGGGACGACGACCTCGCGCTGTCGCAGCCGGACGATCTCAACCCGGCGCCGAACGTCCTCGAGTTCAACCTCGAAGCGCGGATTGCGAACCTCGAGATTACGCCCGGCGTGAGCACGGCTGTCTGGACGTACAACGGCACGCTGCCGGGCCCGTACATCCGTGCGAAGGTCGGCGACACGCTGATCGTGCACTTCCGGAATTCACTGCCCGAACCGACGACCATTCACTGGCACGGCGTGCGTGTGCCGAACGACATGGACGGTGCGCCGGGGATGACGCAGGACCCGATCGCCCCGGGCGCCACGTTCCGGTACGAGTTCGTCCTTCGGGACGCGGGCACGTTCTGGTATCACCCACATCACGATTCGTCCGATCAGGTTGGCCGCGGTCTCTACGGGCCCATCGTCGTCGCGGATCCCGACGACCCGGACGTCTTTGGTGACGACCTCGTGCTGATGTTGTCCGACCTCAGTCTCGACGAGGACGGCCGGCTGTCGGAGAAAGGCGGTGGTGGCGCGTTCGGCGATCTCTTCGGCCGTGAAGGCAACGTCATGCTGGTGAACGGGAAGGTGCGGCCGCACCTCAAGGCGCGCGCCGGTAAGGCGCAGCGCTGGCGTTTCATCAATGCGGCCCGCGCGCGTTACTACTCGTTCCTGCTGCCTGGCGCGCCGTTCACGCGCATCGGCGGCGACAGCGGTCTCGCGGCGCGATCGGAGAAGGTGTCGCGCCTGCTCATCGTTCCCGGTGAACGTCTGGACGTCGTCTATACACCGGCATCGCCTCCGGGTTCGGTCGTGCCCTTGCGATGGCGGCCGATCGATCGCGGCTACGGGACGGCGTTCAATCGACAGGCGGAAACGATTCTGGAGATCGAGACCGTTGGCGACCCGCCGGTGACGGCCGCGACGATTCCCGAGCAGCTGCGCGACATTCCGGCGATCGACATCAGCAACGCCGTCGAGCACGCACTCGATCTCACCATCCAGGCGCAGGGAACCGTCGTCGAGATGGGCATCAACGGGATTCCGTCGTGGAAGGCCGAACCGTTGCATGCGCGTATCGGCGATCGGCACGTCTGGACCGTCACCAACAACTCGGTGTTCGACCACCCGTTCCACCTGCACGGCTACTTCTTCCGCGTGCTCGACGAGCGCGTGCCCGAGTGGAAGGACACGGTGAACGTGCCGGTGAAGTCGTCGATCCGCATCGTCATCGACTTCGACGAGCGTCCGGGCATGTGGATGTACCACTGCCACATCCTCGATCACGCCGATGTCGGCATGATGGGACACCTGCACGTGGAGTGACGGTGCGGCAGGCCGCGCGGCGGCGCGGCTGCGGGTCAGCTTTCCCGCAGCAATCCCGCCGGATCGATCCGCGATGCGCGCCACGCCGGAATCCACGCCGCAGCGAGTCCCACGACGCCCAGCACGATGGCCGCGCCGGCCATCGTCGTCAGATCGCGCGCCTCGAGCTGGAACAAGAGCGTCTGCACGTACTGTGAGGCCCACCAGCTCGCCGCGCCGCCCGTGACCACGCCGACGAGCACCAGCGCCGTGCCGCGGCCGAGCACGAGGCGCGAGATGGTCGCGCGGTCGGCGCCGAGCGCCATGCGGACGGCGATCTCTGCGCGCCGGCGATCGACCGAGTAGGACATCACACCGTAGAGGCCGACGATAGCCAGCACGAGAGCGAGCGCGCCGAAGGCGACCGAGAGGCCGGCAGTCAGACGCTCCTGTGCGACCGTCGCGCTCACGAGGTCGTCGAAGGAGCGGAATGTGAACGCCACATTCGCATCGACTCGGCGCAGTTCATCCGCAATCGCGCGCGTCGTCTGTCCTTCCGTACCCGGCATGATGCGAACCAGCAGCGACGAAGCCGAACGATTGCGTCCGGCGACGATATAGATCGTCGGCACCATGCCCTCGCGCGGATTGCGGTACATCACGTCCGACGCGAGGCCAATCACGTGCATGGGCTCGGGCGGGCTGTCGGGAAACTGCGACGCGATCATCTGTCCGGCGACCGGGCCGGGCTCCATGAACTTGCGAGCGAACGCCTCGTTCACGATCACCTCGTCTGGCGCTTCCGTTCCGTTGAAGTCGCGTCCTTCCTTGATGGAAGCACCAACGGCGCTGAACCAGCCAGGCGAGACCGCGTTCATCCATGACATGCGTTCGCGACCGGTGAACTTGTCCGTCGCCACGGCCGTGTTCCATCCTTGTCCGCTGAGCGGTGTCACCACTGACGACACTGAAGCGGTCACGCCAGGGATCGCCGACACCGCTTCGCGCATCCGTTCAACCCGCGCGCCACGTTCCTCTCCCGGCAGTCGTGACTGCTGCAGATTCAGATCCACGACGACGAGCGACTCGGTATTGATACCGATGGGCACACGACTGAGGACGACGAACGTGCGCAGGAACAGGCCGGCGCCGATGAGGAGCACGAGCGAGAGGGCCACCTGCGACACGACCAGGATGTTGCGGATACCGGCACCTCTGTCGCCGGCCAGGGCGCGTCCGCCGTCGCGCAGTGCGTCCTGTGGTGACGCTCCGCGGATGCGCCAGACGGGCGCGAGGCCAAACACTACCGAGGTCAACGCAGTGACCGCGACGAGAAAGCCGAAGACGCGCCAGTCCGGTGTCAGATCCAGAAACACCGCGTCGCGCCACGTCGTCAGTTGACTGACGACGACCGTGCTGCCCCACGTGGCGATGAGCAGGCCCAACGCGGCTCCCATCGCGGCGAGCAGCAGGCACTCGATCAGCAGTTGCAGGGCGATGCGCGAGCGGGAGGCTCCGACAGCCAACCGCACGCTGAGCTCGCGCTCGCGACCGGTCGCCCGCGCCAGTGTCAGGTTCGCGACGTTGGCGCACGCGATCAGCAGGACGAGTCCCACGACGACCATGATGACGACCAGCGTGGGCCGGTAGCGCGCGCGCAGCGACGAGCGGCCCGTGTCGGCGGGAACGAAGTCGAAGGGATCCGTCAGATATTCGGCCGCGAGGGAAGGCGGGAAGTCCGGCGGGATCGTGGCTTCACGGACCTGCGGCTGCACGGCACGCAGCGCAGCCTGTGCCTGTTCAATGGTTTGCCCGCGCGCGAGCCGGCCGCCGATGTACAGCCACCAGGTCGATCGCCCGTCCAGCCAACTGCCGTCACCCCGGATACGCGCTTCTGCGCCGAACGGGATTGCGACATCGAATGCGCGGCCGACGTCGAGGCCGAAAAACGATCGCGGCATGACGCCCACGATCGTGAACGGCACGCG
>CAZVHY010000238.1:3650-5184 GCA_964627115.1 uncultured Solibacteraceae bacterium
GTCGTACCGCATGCCGATCACGGCGTCGGCGCCACCAAAGCGCGTCTGCCACAGGCGATAGCTGATGACGGCGACCGGACCGTCCGGACCGCCTCCGCGTTCGTCGTCGGCTGTCGACAGCAAGCGGCCGCGCAGCGCGGTCACACCGAGAACATTGAAGATATCGCCGCTGACGTAGGCGCCACCGACAGAATCGATCTGTCCCGTCATGGACATATCGAACGTAGCCGGTGACCAGGCGAAGGCGCCATCGAAGATCTGCGACTGTCGATCGCGGATCTGTTCCCAGATGGGATTGGTCAACTGATCGCCGTCGATCATCACGAGGCTGGCTGGGTCCCGAACCGGCAACGGCTTGAGGACGAGCGTGTTCAGGATTGAGAAGAACGTCGTATTCGCGCCGATGCCGAGCGCGAGGGTGAGCACGACGACGAAGGTGAAGCCAGGGGCGCGGCGGAGTGAGCGGAGCGTGTAGGCGACGTCGCGCCGCAGATCGTCGAGCCAGCGCAACCCGCGCGTGTCTCGCGCTTCTTCGCGATAGCGATCGGCGCCGCCAAGCGCGATGAGCGCCTGCCGCCGCGCCTCTTCCGGCACGACGCCTCGCGCGATCAGATCCTGCGTCTCCATCTCGACGTGCAGGCGCAGCTCGTCGTTTACCGCACGGTCACCCGTGCGGCCGGTGACTGTTCGTCCCAGTCGTCTCAGCCAGCGCATGGTGTCACTCCGCTTCGAGGACGTGTCCGACCGCGCCGACGAAGCGCAGCCAGCCTTCGCGCTCGGTGGCCAGGCGTTCGCTGCCCCGGGCCGTCAGCGTGTAGAACTTGGCGCGCCGGCCTTCCGGCGAGATGCCCCATGACGCGCTGATGAGCTTCTGGTCTTCCAGGCGATAGAGAGCGGGATAGAGCGAACCCTGGTTGACCTGCAGCGCATCGCGCGACAGTTGGCGAATTCGCTTCGAGATGCCCCACCCGTGGAGTGGTTCGAGCTGCAGCGACTTGAGTATGAGCAGGTCCAGCGTGCCCTGCAGGAGATCGGCGCGGTCGGCCATGGTGCCTCCGTGACATGTTGCCTAGACAGTCGACAATAGAAGGTAAGACGCCTGTTGTCGGATGTCAAGGTATCTGCGGGCTGCGGGCTGCGGGCTGCAAGGCGGCGAGGCTGCAAAGGCTACCGGGGCTGCGAGGCTACGGGAGCGTAGGGGAGCCCACGCGTGACCTTGAATACAGATTCAAAATGTCATTTTGAATCTGTGCATACAAGGCGTATCCTATTGATATGGTTGACCGTAACGCCTCAGCGGCCTTGCGAGAACTGGCGGGGAAGTACCCGGTCCTGACCGTCACTGGCCCCAGACAGGCGGGTAAGACCACACTCTGTCGGGCCCTGTTTCCGGACCGTCCCTGGGTGAATCTCGAGCCGCTCGACATGCGAGAGGCGGTTCGGCGAGACCCGCGCGGGTTCCTGGCGCAACACGCCGATGGCGCCATCATCGACGAAGTCCAGAACGTGCCGGAACTGCTGTCGTACATCCAGG
>CAZVHY010000239.1:0-3340 GCA_964627115.1 uncultured Solibacteraceae bacterium
GCAACGAGAAGCGCATGCTCCAGGAGGCCGTCGACGCGCTGTTCGACAACGGCCGTCGCGGACGCGTGCTGCGCGGCGCGAACAACCGGCCGCTCAAGTCGCTGTCGGACACGCTCAAGGGCAAGCAGGGCCGGTTCCGTCAGAACCTGCTCGGCAAGCGCGTCGACTACTCCGGCCGTTCGGTCATCGTCGTCGGGCCCGAGCTGAAGCTGCACCAGTGCGGGCTGCCGAAGAAGATGGCGCTCGAGCTGTTCAAGCCGTTCATCTACAACAAGCTCGAAGAGCGCGGCCTGGTCTCGACCATCAAGCAGGCGAAGGAGATGGTCGAGCAGCAGCGGTCGGAAGTGTGGGACATCCTCGAAGAGGTGATCCGCGAACATCCGGTCCTGCTCAACCGCGCACCGACGCTGCACCGGCTGGGCATCCAGGCGTTCGAGCCGGTGCTCGTCGAGGGCAAGGCCATCCGCATCCACCCGCTCGTCTGCACGGCGTTCAACGCCGACTTCGACGGCGACCAGATGGCGGTGCACATCCCGCTCTCGCCCGAGGCGCAGATCGAAGCCTCGGTGCTGATGATGGCGTCGAACAACGTGCTGTCGCCGGCCTCGGGTCAGCCGATCGCGATTCCGTCGCAGGACATCGTGCTCGGCTGCTACTACCTGACGAAGGCGAAGGCGGGCGCGAAGGGCGAGGGCCGCGCGTTCGGGTCGCTCGACGACGTGCTGCTGGCGCTCGAAGCGGGCGAAGTCGAGACGCTCACGCCCATCCGGCTGCGGTACACGGGACAGCTGATCGATCTCGCCAACGCGCGCGACTCGCAGGACGTGCTCGACGCCGACGAGGCGACGGTCAGCGCGGCGATCATCAACACGACGGTGGGCCGCGTGATCTTCAACGCGGCGCTGCCGGCCGAGATGCCGTACATCAACGGTCTTCTCAAGAAGAAGGGCCTGCAGCAGGCGGTGCGGTACTGCCACCTGCGGCACGGGCTCGAGAAGACGGTCGAGATGCTCGACAGCCTGAAGAGCCTCGGTTTCACCTACGCGACGCGTTCGGGGCTGTCGATCGGCATCGACGACATGATCATCCCGGCCAAGAAGGTCGAGTTCGTGCAGAACGCGCGCGACGAGGTCATCAAGGTCGAAGGGCAGTACCAGGAAGGCGCCATCACCAACGGTGAGCGCAAGAACAAGGTCATCGCGATCTGGTCGGAAGTGACCGAGAAGATCGCCGACGCCATGTTCAGCGACATGGAGGCGCTCGACAAGTCGGGGCGGAACTTCAACCCCGTCTACGTCATGGCCGACTCCGGCGCGCGCGGCAGCAAGCAGCAGATCCGCCAGCTGGCCGGCATGCGCGGCCTGATGGCGAAGCCGTCGGGCGAGATCATCGAGACGCCGATCACGTCGAACTTCCGTGAAGGCCTCACGGTGCTCCAGTACTTCATCTCGACGCACGGCGCGCGCAAGGGCCTGGCCGATACGGCGCTCAAGACCGCCGACTCCGGCTACCTCACGCGGCGTCTGGTCGACGTGGCGCAGGACGTCATCATCCACGAGACCGACTGCGGCACGATGGACGGACTCGACCTGCGTCCGATCATCGACTCGGGCGGCGAGATCATCGAGCGGCTGAGCGACCGGATCATCGGCCGCGTGGCGCTCGAGGCGGTCATCGATCCGTCGTCGGGCGCGATCATCGTGCCCGCGGCCGGTGAGATCGACGAAACGCTGGCCGACCGCGTGGAGGACGCCGGCATCGAGCGCGTCAAGATCCGCTCGGTCCTGACCTGCGCCTCGCGGCGCGGGTGCTGCGCCAAGTGCTACGGCCGCGACCTGGCCACGGGCCGGCTCGTGGAGATGGGCCTGGCGGTCGGCGTCATCGCGGCGCAGTCGATTGGCGAGCCCGGCACGCAGCTGACGATGCGCACGTTCCACATCGGCGGCACGGCGTCGCGCGTGGCGGAGCAGTCGACGCTCGAAGCGCGCCACAAGGGCATCGTGAAGTTCGACGGCATTCTCGCGGTCCAGGGCCGCGAGAAGTCGGAGATGGGCCAGGCGCCGACGCAGGCGACCATCGTCATGAACCGCACGGGCTCGATCAACATCGTCGACGACAAGGGCGTGGTTCGCGAGCGCTACTCGGTGGTCTACGGCGCGCACCTGAAGGTGCGCGACGGGCAGGCCGTCGAGAAGGGCCAGACGCTCGTCGAGTGGGATCCGTACACGTTCTCGATTCTCACCGAGAGCGGCGGCACGGTCCGCTTCAAGGACATCATCGACAAGGTGACCGTCCACGAGGACTTCGACGAGGTCACGGGCCTGTCGCGGCTCATCATCGTCGATTCGCCGGACGAGAAGAAGCAGCCGGCCATCGAGATCGTGGGCAAGGACGGTACGGTCATGCACCGGTACCACATGCCGTCGAACGCCCACCTGATGGTGACCAACGGCGAACCGGCGGCGGCCGGCGACGTGCTCGCGAAGATTCCGCGCGAGACCACGAAGACCAAGGACATCACCGGCGGTCTGCCGCGCGTCGTCGAGCTGTTCGAAGCGCGCAAGCCGCGTGAAACCGCGATCATCTCGGAGATCGACGGCACCGTCCGCCACGGCGGCGTGGTCAAGGGCCTCCGCAAGATCCTCGTGGTGCCCGACGATGGCGGCGAGCCGCGGGAGTACTCGCTGCCGCGCGGCGTCCACGTGAACGTGCAGGAAGGCGACCGTGTCAGGGCGGGTGAGCCGCTCATGGACGGTCCGCGCAACCCGCACGACATCCTCGCGGTGCTCGGCGAGCGCGAACTGCAGTCGTACCTGGTGAACGAGATCCAGGAGGTCTACCGGCTGCAGGGCGTCAGCATCAACGACAAGCACATCGAGGTGATCGTCCGGCAGATGCTGCGCTGGGTGAAGATCGAGGAAGTGGGCGACACCGAGTTCCTCATCGAGGAGCAGGTCGACAAGTTCCGCTTCCAGGAAGAGAACGAGCGCGTGCTCGCGGGTGGCGGACTGCCGGCGAAGGGCCGGCCGCTGCTGCTCGGCATCACGAAGGCGTCGCTCTCGACCGACTCGTTCATCTCGGCCGCGTCGTTCCAGGAAACCACGCGCGTGCTCACCGAGGCGTCCATCTCCGGCAAGGTCGACTACCTGCGCGGCCTGAAGGAGAACGTCACGATGGGCCGGCTGATTCCTGCCGGGACCGGCTTCGACTACTACCGTGGCGTGACCATTCCGCCCGACGCGCCGCCGCCGCCACCGCCGCCGTCGCCCGAAGAGCTCGAAGCTCAGCGGGAGATGGACGACTACGCGGACGCGGACTTCGGGTTCCGGGACGACATGGA
>CAZVHY010000239.1:3440-5176 GCA_964627115.1 uncultured Solibacteraceae bacterium
GTGTATCTCGACGTGACGGCCGTCGACGCGTCGGGAAGGCCGGTGCGCGATCTGGCGGTGTCCGACTTCGAGATTGTGGCCGGCGACCAGCCCGCCACCATTCACGGCGTGACCGTCGTGGATCTGCCGGGCGCCGCGGCAGCGCCCATCGTGCGCGGACGGCTCGCACCGGCCCAGGTGGCGCACGATGTGGCCCGCAATGACGACCTCGTCGATCGGTATCTCGCGATTGTGCTCGACGACATCGCGCGGCCCGGCGCCAACGCTGACAACTGGATGACGACCGCCGGCCTCGACCTGGCGCGCGCGCTCGTCGATCGCCTCGGGCCCGACGACCGCGGCACCATTTTTTTCTCGTTCATGGGACGCCAGCAGGGACTGACGTCCGACCGCGATCGGCTGCGCGCCGCCATCGACGGTTTCGCACCCCGCAGCGTGACGCCCGCTGACTGTCCCGCCGGCGGCCTCGACGCCTGCCTCATCGACACGCTGCAGCGCGTGGCCGAGGCGCTGCCGGCCGAGTCCCGCCGACGCAAGACGATCGTCGTGATTTCGGATCGGGCCGGACTGCCGTCTGCCGGTGCACCGGGTGTCGAACGCGCGGTGCGGGCGCTGCACGCGACCAACGCCGTCGTCTACGGCATGACGCCGGCCTCGGTGGGGAACACGCCGGGCGAGGCACGGCCGAGCCTCGCCGAGGCGACCGGGGGACGCGCGCTCGCGGATTCGCCCACGCAGGCTCCGATCGACACGGTGTGGACCGAATCGGGCAGCTACTATCTCGTGGCCCTGGAATCGCCGGCGCGTGACGGTGCGCATCGACCCGTCAGCGTGCGGGTGAATCGTCCTGATGTCGCGGTCCGCGCACGCGGCGGTGTCTTCCCGCCGGGCGGCGGTGAACTGCCGGCCGGCGCGACGACCGCACTCGAGGCGGCCATGGTGTCGCCGCACCAGATGGCCGCGTTGCCGATGGGCGTGTCCGCGTCGGTATTCGCCGTACCCGGCCGGCGCGAAGCCGTCGTGGTCATCTCGACGGCGGTGACGTCGGCCCCGGCACCGGGCGCACCTGGCTGGCTGGCGGATGTGGCCGCCACGGCGTTCGACGCGCAGTGGCGTCCACGGGCCTCGCATCGACAGACGATCGAGGTGACGGGAACGGTACCCGGGCCGCGCACCGTGGACGTGCTGTCGGCGATCGAACTGCTGCCCGGACGATACGAATTGCGCGTGGGGGCGGAGAGCGGCGGACGCGCGGGCAGCGTGTTCATGGACATCGAGGTGCCGGAGTTCCAGACCACCGCGCTGTCGGCGTCTGGCGCCATCGTCAGCACCGCGCCCACGCCCTACACGGCCAGTCCGATCCTGGCCGACACGCTGCCGGTCACCCCGACGACGCGCCGCATGTTCCTGCGCAACGAGCCGGCAGAGGTGCTGGTGCGCTTCTATCAGGGAGGGCGCGGACGGCTGCGCAACCTGCCGGTGTCGCTGCGCATTGCCGACGCCAATGGCGAGGCGATCATTCAGGGCGACGAGGTCATCGCGCCGAGCCAGTTCGACGCGGGCCGATCGACCGAGTGGCGATTCGTGCTGCCGCTCGAACGGCTCGCGCCGGGCGACTATCTGCTGACGGTCGAGGCGTCGCTCGACGATCGACAGGTCGCGCGGCACGTGCGGTTTGCGGTGATGAAATGAAGGCTGGGAGGCTGCAGCCTGGAAGGAGCCTGGGAGCCTGGGAG
>CAZVHY010000240.1:0-5086 GCA_964627115.1 uncultured Solibacteraceae bacterium
AGTCCGCCGCCGAGCGCCTTGTAGAGACGCACGAGCTCGGACGACACGGTGGCGCGGCTGCTCACGAGCGAGTCCTGGAGCGAGAGCAGCGACCGCTGCGCGTCGAGCACATCGCGGAAGTCGCGCAGCCCCGCGGTGTAAAGCTGCAGCGACAACTCCGCCGACCGTTCGGCAGCCTCAGCCGCGGCCGTGAGGTGATCGCGACGCACGGTCTCGTGCGTCAGGCCGGTCAGCGCATCTTCCACGTCGCGCAGGGCGTTCAACACGCGCGTCTCGTAGGTCTGTGCGGCCTGTTCCTGACGTTCCGTCTGGATGACGAGGTTCTGCCGCAGCTGCGTCCGGTTAAAGATCCGCGTGTTCACCGACGGCGCCGCGCTCCAGAACGCCGCGCCGGGCAACAGCAGTTTCGCGATCGAGAGCGACTCCAGGCCAATCGATCCCGCCAGTCGGAACGACGGGTACAAGTCCGCCCGCGCCGCATCGACCTGCGCGAACTGCGCAGCAAACTGCCGTTCGGCGCTGCGCACGTCGGGCCGGCGACGGATCGCCTCGGCCGGCACACCGACGGCCACGTCGATCGGCGCAGCCGGGATCTCGGTCTCGGCCCGGAGTTCCACGTCGAGGGCCGCGGGCGTCTCGCCAATCAGCACCGCAAGGGCGTGACGCGCGCGGGCCAACTGCGCCTCGAGCGACACGATTTGCGCGCGCGTGCTCTCGGTATTCGACAGCGCCTGCTGCACGTCCACTTCCGTGGCCAGGCCGGCTTCGACACGGAAGCGCGTCAGTGACAGCGTCTCCTCCTGCAACGCGAGGTTGGCCGACGCAATCGCGAGGCGCCGTTGCAGCGACCGCACATCGATGTAGTCGAGCGCCACCTCGGATGCCAGGCTGACGAGCGCGTCCTGCAGATCGAACGTCCGTGCCTCGGCCGTTGCGGTTGCCGCGTCGACCGCGCTCCGATTGCCGCCGAACACGTCGATCTCCCAGCTCGCGTCGAGCCCGAGCGAATACGACTGGTTCACGTTGTCCGATCCGCTGAACCGGCCGGAACCGGACGCGTCAACCGACGGCGTGAGGCTGCTGCGGCTCGAGGCCACGCTCGCACGCGCCTCGCGCAGCCGCGAGAGCGCCGTGCGAATGTCGGGGCTGCCGGCGACCGCCCGCTCGACGTACGCCGAGAGCTGCGGATCGCCGAAGCGTTCCCACCAACGCGTCAGCTCGGCGGCATCGACCGGCGTCGTCACGTCGATTGTGGACGACCACGCCGACACCGACGGTGGCGCTGGCGCCTGATACGGACGTCTGACGCTGCATCCCGCGACGGCCAGTATGGCGAGCGTCGCCACAATCATCCGTGCCGGCTGACGGCCGGCGACCGAGTGGACACGAGGGACGAAGGGTGCGTTATTCATGGCGAAGCGCGTCGATGGGATTGAGGCTGGCCGCGCGACGGGCCGGGAAGAACCCGAAAACCACGCCGACACCCGCCGAGAACAGGAACGCAATGGAGACGACGGTCATGTCGATCGAGAACGGCAGCCCGAGCACGGCGGCCGCCGCGGCCGAGGCGCCGAGCGCCAGCGCGATGCCCGCCGCACCGCCAAAGACCGCCAGCACGACGGCCTCGACGAGGAACTGCGTGAGCACGTCGCTCTCGAACGCACCGATAGCCAGGCGTATGCCGATCTCGCGCGTTCGCTCGGTGACCGACACCAGCATGATGTTCATGATGCCGATGCCGCCGACGAGCAGGCTGATCGCGGCCACCGCGGCCAGGAGCGCCGTCAGCGTCTGCGTCGTCCCCGTGATCGCGGTCGCGAGCTCGGCCTGATCGAAGATGGTGAAGTCGTCATCGTCGCCGGGCGAGAGACCGCGACGCTCGCGCATCAGGCGATAGATGTCCTGCTGCGCGCGCTGACTCGACGCACCCGGCGCCACCGACAGTTGAATCTGCGCGACGTTGTCGCTGCCGGCCAGCCGGCGCTGCACGGTGCGCAACGGCATGACGACCGTGTCGTCCCGGTCCATGCCGAACGTGCTCGTGCCCTTCGCCTCGAGCAGGCCAATCACCGTGCACGCGATGTTGCGCAGGCGCACGCGTTCACCGATGGGATCGGTCACCGCGAGCAGCTCGCGCCGCGTGGTCTCGCCGATGATGCAGGCGGCCGCGCCCGACCGGATCTCGCTCTCCGAGAACCATCGTCCGCGCGCGAGCGTCCAGTTGCCGGACGTGAAGTAGGCGTTGGTCGTTCCGGTCACCGTCATCGATCTGTTGCGTGAACCGCTGACGGCGTTGAGCCCCACCGACGTGATGGGCGCCACGGACGTCACCGACGTGAGGTCGCGCTCGAGGGCGTCGACGTCCTGCGGGCGGAACGACCGGGCGGTTCCGGCCGCGCCGCCGGGGCCGCGCTGCTGCCCCGGCATCAGCGTCAGCAGATCGCTGCCCATGGTCGCGATGTCCTCGGTCACAGCGGCCGTGGCGCCATTGCCCAGCGTCACCATGACGATGACCGACGCGACACCGATGATGATGCCGAGCGTGGTGAGCGAGGATCGCAGCACGTTCCGGCGGATTTCCCGCAGCGCGAGGATGACGGCGTTGACCAGCATCAGTGCACCCGCACGGCGCGTTCGTCGCTTTCGACGTGCCCGTCCCTGAAGCGAACCGTCCGCGTCGCGTACGCTGCCATGTCCGGCTCGTGCGTGACCATCATCACCGTGATGCCGCGGTCGCGATTGAGTCCTGTCAGCAGTTCCATGATCTCGACGCTCCGCGCCGTGTCGAGGTTGCCCGTCGGCTCGTCGGCGAAGAGCACCGACGGCTCACTGACGATCGCGCGCGCAATCGCGACGCGCTGCATCTGGCCGCCCGAGAGCTCGGCCGGCGTGTGCGTCTCCCAGCCGGACAGGCCGACGATGGCCAAGGCCTCGCGTGCGAGCCGCCGGCGCTCACCGCGCGGCACGCCGCGATAGACGAGCGGCAACTCGACGTTCTCGATGGCCGACGTGCGGTTGAGCAGGTTGAACCCCTGGAAGACGAACCCCAGTTGATACCGGCGCAGCAGCGCGCGTTGGTGACGCGTGAGCGATCCAACGTCGACGCCGCGAAACCGGTACTGTCCGCCCGTCGGCACGTCGAGACACCCCAGAATGTTCATCGCCGTGGATTTGCCCGATCCGCTCGGGCCCATCACGGCCACGAACTCACCGGCCTGGACCTGAAGACTCACGCCGTCGAGCGCGCGTACGGCCGCGTGCCCCTTGCCGTACACGCGTTCCACGCGATCGAATTCGATGATCACGTCGCCCATGGCCGTCACCGTGTCGTGGCCAGATCCACGATGAGCTCGGTCCCTGGCGTGAGATCGCCGCTACCGAGGACCGTGACGCGCCCGTCGGATGGCCCGGGCGTCACGTCGATCGCGCGCGGCTCCGCGCCGTCGGCCACCCACACGCGCGGCGACGCGGTGTCCACCGATCGATCGCGCTGCGGCGGCCCCGCAAAGAACCCCTGGTCGGTCGCCAGCGCGGCAGGCGGCGTGAAGCGCAGCGCCGCGTTGGGGATGAGCACGGTGTCGCGCACCTCCGTCACGATGATGTCGGCGGTGGCCGTCATTCCCGGCTGCAGCAGGCCCTCGGCGTTCTCGACGAGCAGCACCGTCTGGTAGGTCACGACGCCGTTCGACGTTGTCGGCACGCTGCGCACCTCGGTCACCGACGATTCGAACTGGCGGTCCGGATAGGCGTCGACGCGGAACCGCGCCGGCTGCCCGACGCGCACCTGGCCGATGTCGGCTTCGTCGACGGCCACGATCAGCCGCATCTTCGTGAGGTCCTCGGCCAGCGTGAACAACGTCGGCGTCTGGAACGACGCCGCCACGGTCTGCCCCGGATCCACCTGGCGATCGAGGACGATGCCGGTGATGGGCGAGCGAATGATGGCCTTGCGGATGTCGGTGTCGATGGCGTCGAGGCTCGCCTGCGACTGCGCCACCGTCGCGGCCGCGCTCGCCAGTTCGGCCTCGGCCCGTTTGGTCGCGGCTTCCTGTGCGTCGAACTCCTGCTGCGACGGCACGCGGCCGCCGCTCAGTTCGCGCACGCGCGCCAGCCGTGCAAGCGACGCGCGCGCTTCGGCGAGCGTCGCGTCGGCTTGCAATTGTCGCGCTTCGGCCGAGAGCAGCCCAGCCCTCGCCTGCGCGGCCTGCGCATCGAGCTTCTCCGTGTTGACGCGCGCCAGAATCTGTCCCTGCCGCACGGGGCTGTTGAAGTCCACCGCCACCGACTCGACCACGCCCGAGATCTCCGTGCCGATGTTGACCTGTGTCACCGGCTTGAGCTCGCCAGTTGCCGTCACGGTGACGGTCAGATCGCCACGTTCGACGCGTTCGGTCTGATACATCGGACGCGGCTCGGCCGAGGGCGCGAACGCGCGCATCGCCACGAACGCGGCAATGACGATGGCCACCACTGCGGCCCCCCACCGAGCGGCGCGGCGTCGCGTCGCTCCCGGATCCAGGCCCAGCATGGCCTGGAGGTCCTCGGTCTTCGTGTCTACGGTCATCGGCCCTCGCATCCGCCGTCACGATTGACGGCCTGCATCTCGACGATACGGACGGGCGACGACCGGTCCCCGTTAAGGTTTGTAAAGGCGTCGTGCGTGGGCCGAGACGACGTGCCGAGTGCGGTAGGGTATCGACAGGATGCACGAGCCCGATCCTGGAGCCGCCACGCCGGCCACCATCGTCATGGTCGACGATGATGTGGAGTTGTGCGCGCTGGTGGGTGAATACCTGGGCCGGCACGGGTTCCGCGTCGAGGCGGTTCACAGCGGCCTGACCGGCCTGCGCCGTGTGATGGAGCCCGACTGTTCGCTCGTCGTTCTCGACGTGATGCTGCCGGTGCTCGACGGCTTCGAGGTCCTGCGACAGATCCGCCGGCGCTCGCCCGTGCCGGTCATCATGCTGACGGCCAGGGCGAGCGAAGCCGATCGCGTGCGCGGCTTCGGTGATGGTGTCGACGACTACCTCGTGAAGCCATTCGCCGCGGCTGAACTGCTCGGACGCGTGCGGGCCGTGCTCCGGCG
>CAZVHY010000241.1:0-1136 GCA_964627115.1 uncultured Solibacteraceae bacterium
TCCCTCCCCGGCTTCTGGTCACGTTCCTCACTCGCCATGTCTCCTGACTCGGCGCCGGCTCTGCCGGCGCCGAGCGGAACAGTCATCAACGTCTCGACGGTTGCTGCCCTTCAAGCGGCCGTGAGCTCGGCTTCATCGAATCAGACCATCGTCATCGCACCGGGCACGTACAACCTGACGAGCACGTTGTGGCTGAACGGCTCGAAGGCGAACGTCACGATCCGCGGCGCCACGAACAATCGCAACGACGTGGTCCTGATTGGCCAGGGGATGGGGATCGCCAGCAGTACCGTTCCATTCGGCATCTGGGCCGGCGGCGGCGTCACCAATCTCACGATTGCCAACCTGACGATCCGCAACATCTATCAGCATCCCATCATGCTGAACCCCGGGACTCAGTCGCCACGTATCTACAACGTGCGCCTCGTGGACGCGGGTGAGCAGTTCATCAAGGCAAACCCGGACGGCAACGGCGGCGGCGTGGACAACGGCGTCGTCGAGTACTCCGTATTCGAGTACACGAACACGGCCCCGTCCTACTACACGAACGGCGTCGACGTGCACACGGGACGCAACTGGGTGATCCGCCACAACCTCTTCCGCCGTATCCGCGCGCCACAGGGCGAGCTGGCCGGTCCGGCCATCCTGATGTGGAACGTGTCGAGCGGCACGGTCGTCGAAGGCAACACGTTCATCGACAACCACCGTGATATCAGCCTTGGTCTGATCGACAGAACACCGAACGACCATACGGGCGGCATCATCAGGAACAACTTCATCATCCGCACGGCCGGCAGTGGTGGCGACGTGCCGATTGCCGTGTTCGAC
Source organism: uncultured Solibacteraceae bacterium (assembly GCA_964627115.1). Taxonomy (GTDB): domain Bacteria; phylum Acidobacteriota; class Vicinamibacteria; order Vicinamibacterales; family SCN-69-37; genus SCN-69-37. The sequence goes on from CAZVHY010000241.1 coordinate 829, forward strand.
AGTCCATCGACGAAGGTCGTCCACAACACGATCTGGTTGAATGGCCAGTACCCGAATGCCATCGAGACCAGGTTCCCGAACACGACAGGCGTCAGCATCATCAACAACCTCTCGGATCGAGGCCTTCAGAATCGCGACGGCGCCTCGTCGTCTGCGGCCGGCAATGTCTGGACGGCCACATCCAGCTGGTTCGTCAACGCGAACGCGGGCGACCTGCACCTGACGGCCAATGCCACAGCGGCCATCAACACCGGCGTGACGACAGCCGACGCCCCGAGTGACTGGGATGGCCAGTCGCGTCCTTCTGG
>CAZVHY010000241.1:1236-5084 GCA_964627115.1 uncultured Solibacteraceae bacterium
TCGGCCGATACGACGGCGCCGTACTCGATCAGCTGGAACACGACGGGGGCCTCGAACGGCAGCCATTCGCTCCGCGCTGTCGCGCGTGACGCCGCCGGCAACGTGACGACGTCAGCCGCACGGACGGTCACCGTCAACAACCGGACGTCGGACACGACGGCACCGACGGTGAGCCTCACTGCCCCGTCCGCTGGTGCCGTGATCAGCGGTACCGTGACCGTATCGGCCAGTGCGTCGGACAACGTCGGCGTCACGTCGGTGCAGTTCACATTGAACGGTGTCAATCTCGGCGCACCGGACACGGCGACGCCATTCGCCATCAGTTGGAACACGGCAGGCGCCGCCAACGGAAGTCATACGCTGCGAGCCGTGGCACGCGACGCGGCCGGCAATGCCACCACGTCGGTGGCCAGAGTCGTGATCGTCAACAACACGGTGGCACCGCCGTCGGGCGGCGGCTGCACGACGCCGCAGCCGAGTGCAGGCTGGACCTGCCACAACGGCGGGTGGCTGCCGCCGGGCATGACGCCACCCTCGTCGAGTCCGGCACCGTCGCCAGCCCCACCACCACCGCCGGCCGCCGCCTGCGCGACGCCTGATCCGTTCGCCTCCATCGGTGGCGGCACGTGTTACAACGGCGGATGGCTGCCGCCTGGTATGACGCCGCCCGCGGGTGGCGTGACGCCGACGCCCCCAGCGGCGGCGCCCCAAACGCCCGCCGTCCCGTCCACGTGCACGACTCCGTCGCCCGGCGCAGGTTGGGTCTGCGCGGGCGGCGGATGGCTGCCGCCCGGCATGACACTGCCTGCGGGCGTGACGCCGACGCCCCCGGCGGCGGCGCCGCAAACGCCCGCCGCCCCATCCGTGTGCACGACTCCGTCGCCCGGCGCAGGTTGGGTCTGCTCGGGCGGCGGGTGGTTGCCGCCCGGCATGACGCCGCCTGCTGCCGGCAGCGCGACGCCAGCAGGTTGCACGACGCCCTCGCCAGGCACGGGCTGGACCTGCCGCAACGGTGGCTGGCTCCCGCCGGGGTTCCCGGGCGCTTGATCGGCCGCCGGCGCGTCAGGGTCGCGCGTCGAGACACAGATGCAGCGGTATCATGCGGACCTGCATGTCGTCGTCTCGCACTGCGGTAGCAATCCGGCTCATTCCTATCGACACGTCGGGCGTGGCCGGTTCCCGACAGCGGGAGCCAGTCACGACTGGTGTGTCCTTGCCGCGCGGCGCTGTCGCCGATCCATCAACGCTACGACTTCGGCGCGCGGACGGCACGCCAGCCGCCAGTCAAGTTCGCGAACTGGAGCGATGGCCGGACGGAACGATCCGCTGGGCGCTCCTGGACTTCGAAGCCACGCGCGGCGACGGCGAGCACGCGGCGTACATCCTCGATACGGAAGACAACGCTGTTCCGCCACTCCACACGCCCATCGTCGTCGATGAGTCGGCTGACCACGTGTACGTCCGGTCGAACGAGGCGACGTTCCGCATCGCACGCGGTGCTCCGTTCCCTCTTTCGTCTCTTGCCACGACAGCCGGCGATCTGACTACGGCTGATGGCACCGGTCTGCAAATCACCAGCGGCGGGCGAACCGATGCGTGGACCGTGGACACGATCACCGTGGTAGCGGCCGGTCCAGTCAGAGCCGAAATCCACGTGACGGCCGCGCCCCCTGCCGGGGCTGCCACGACACCCCTCGTCGTGTTTGCACGCATCGAGATGTTCGCCAGCACGCCTGCAGTGCGCATCCATCTGACCATCCGCAACCGACGACGCGCGCAGCATCCTGGCGGCCAGTGGCCGCTCGGGGATCCGGGCTCGTTTCTGCTCGACGCTGCGAACGTGTCCTTTCGCCTCGCAGACGCCGCCACTTCGGCCACTATCACGCTCGATCCGTCCAAGCCGGCCTCGGCCGTCACGCCTCCCCTGATGTTGTTGCAGGCATCGAGCGGCGGAGACCAGTGGCAGTCACGCACACACGTCAACAGAGACGGACAGGTCCGTCTGCCGTTTCGCGGATATCGATTCCGCACAGCGGACGGCACACAGAACGGCGAACGCGCGACCCCTACCCTCACGGCCCAGACAACGGCAGGCCCTCTACACGTGGCGGTACCGAATTTCTGGCAGAACTTCCCGCGCGCGCTGACCCTGGCTGACAGCACGGTTGCCGTTGGGCTCTTCCCCAGCGACGGCAGCGACGCGCACGAACTGCAGGGAGGCGAGCAGAAGACGCACACCTTCATCGTGGCGTGCGGTGATGACCCCGTGTCGACGCAACCACTGGCCTGGTGCCACGCACCACAGCGGTTCAGGTTCCCATTCGAAGACATGGTGCGGGCCGGTGTCGTTCCCGGCATGCGCCAGCCAACAGGGGATGCACATCCTGGCTACGCGTCACTCGTCGAGGTATCGCTCGACGCGACTCACGGTTTCTTTGCCAAACGCGAAGTCGCCGACGAGTACGGGTGGCGGCATTTCGGCGACCTGCCCGCCGACCACGAGTCGGCATTCCAGCCTGCGGATCGGCCGTTCGTCTCGCACTACAACAACCAGTACGACGCGATAGCCGGCTTCGCGTTCCAGTTCCTGCAGACCGGTGATGAGCGCTGGTGGACGCTCATGGACGACCTCGCGAAGCACGTGCGCGACATCGACGTCTATCACACCAATGAAGACAAGGCTGCCTACAACCAGGGCCTGTTCTGGCACACGAATCACTACGTCGACGCGGGTACATCGACGCATCGGACCTATCCGCGTGCAGGCGCGGCCGGCGGCGGGCCATCGGCCGAACACAACTACAACCTCGGCCTGATGCTGCACTATTTCCTCACGGGAGACCCGCTGTCGCGCGACACGGCGGTTGCCCTCGGTCAATGGGTCATCGACATGGACGACGGCCGGTTCACGCCGTTCCGATGGCTGAGTCTGGCGCCGACCGGCCACGCGAGCTGGACGTTCAATCACCATCGTCCAGGTCGGGGCGCGGGTCATTCGATCCTCGCGTGCGTCGTGGCGCACCGTCTGACCGGCGATGTCGTGTTCCTGCGCAAGGCCGAACAGTTGATCGCACGGTGCATCCATCCGGACGACCCGCCACCAGCGGCCTTCGTCGAGAACATCGAGCGGTACTGGTCGTATACGGCGTTCCTCCAGGCGCTCGGACAATTCCTGGAACACAAGCGCGATCTCGGCGAAATGGATCGGGCATTCGACCTGGGCCACCGGTCGCTGCTGTCGCTCGCTCGATGGATGGCCGAACACGAACGGCCGTACCTCGAACGTCGTCACCTGCTCGAGTACCCGACAGAAACCTGGGTCGCGCAGGATCTCCGAAAAGCCGACGTCTTCTTCTGGGCAGCGTTGTACTCCAGTGGGCCGGCACGTGAGGACTTCGTCGCACGCGCTCGCGAATACGTCGACTACGTCGTGCACACGCTGCCGACGATGCCGGGCTGCTGGTACACCAGACCGCTCGTCCTCATGCTGACCCAGGGCCTTCGCGCGGTACGGCTGCACACGAGCGCGGAATGGCTGCCGGCGGCCGTGGCTCCCGATTCGACGCCCGCGCCGCCCCGACGGCCATTCGAGGCGCAGCGTGAGATCGCGATACGCCGGGCCCTGCTGGTGGCGGCCGGTGCGGGATTGGCGACGTTGATGGCCGGCTCATGGTGGCTCTCACGTCTGCTCACATGACGAATGCTGCGCCGAACTGCGCAGAAACGGGCTCAACGCCAGGGGCAGGTCGCTCGCCGACGCTTCTATAATGCCTGCATCGGTCGGGCCTTCCGCCGAGAGTAGATATCGTGCGCGTCCTGTTTCTCACCCATCGGCTGCCGTACGCCCC
>CAZVHY010000242.1:0-5025 GCA_964627115.1 uncultured Solibacteraceae bacterium
GATCCCCTGAATGGCCAGCAGCCTGGCCGTGGGAACGACGAGGTCGAAACTGTGCGCCAGACAGATTGCGCCGGCGACCAGGTAGAACGTGCCCATCGTCAGCCCCATCGCGCTGGTCGAGGCGACCGCCGGCACGTACCACAGGCCGCGCCGATCGTCCCGATGCCATTGATCGCGCGAACGTCTACTCCGAAACACGCGGGCCTAATCGGCCGCGCCAGAGCCCGGCCGCAGTCACGCCGCGCATCGACGCCGCCACGGATGCGGGGAAGGTGGCGATTTTTCCAGGAATTGCCAGGGATTGCGCGCGGTATCGCCCACTGCCGGCGCCCGATCGGCGCGCCTGTCACCAGACGGGCCCTTTCTGCATCTCTCGAGACAGGAGGTCTCGAGTCGTCATGCTGCCCTTGCCCCATCGTTATGTTGTCGAGGCGTCGATTGCCGCCGATGACGTCGATCTGACGGCCGACGGCGTCTCGGCGGTACTGCCGACGGCTGCACCGCCGGAATTCGACGGGCCGGGCGACCGCTGGTCGCCGGAAACGTTGCTCGTTGGCGCGATTGCCGACTGCTTCGCCATCACCTTCCGCGGTGTGGCCCGCCGATCGAAGTTGCCGTGGACCGCGTTCGGGTGCCGCGTGGTCGGCACGCTCGACCGCGTGGACGGGGCGATGCGGTTCACGTGCGTCGACATCCATGCGGACGTGACCGTGGCACCGGGCGCCAGCCCGCGCCTCGCGCACCGCGTCCTCGAAAACGTCGAGCGCAACTGTCTCATCACCAACTCGCTCAACGCGTCGGTCTTCCTGCACCCGCGTGTGCGGTCCGAGGTGGCCGAATCTGAAGGTGCGGCCCGTCAGGAGACGTGGGACACCGCGGCTCTCCAGGAGAGGTGAGGAAGGCCGGCCCCTACGTGTTCCCGTGCAGGGGTCGGCCTTGTGCCGGCCCACCCTGTGGCTCGCACCGCACGTAGACCCCGCGCGACGGCGTCGACGCGTAGCCCTCGGTGACGAGCGCGCGATTGCCGAGCCCCGCGTCGGGCCGCGCCAGTCCGGTCACGCGCGCCAGTTCGCCGGGCACGGTCATGCCCGCACTCGCAAGGAAGCACCTGGCGATTTCGCGGAGCGCTTCCTCGCGGCGGATACGTCGCCGCAGGCTCTCTGGAAACCGCGTCACGGCGAGCGTCCAGATATAGGTGAACTTCGGTTCGTAGTACACGGCGCTCGGGATCACGATCATCGCGGCTTGCAGTTCGTCGAGCGCCCGCGTGAACGTGACGCGATCGGCGATGCCGGCGTCCTGGCGGAGGTCCGACGTGGCCATTTCCCACTCGCGCCGCAGCACGCGCAGGATCGCCTGCGCCGGCGGGCTCAGCCGCGCCGATTCGTCCGCGCGCCGCACACCCCACACGGCGTGGAACCACGGGATCATGCGCGGGGCGATGAACATGGCGCGCGCGCCCGCGAGTTTGCCGTAGTAGATGCGTCCGCGCCGCACGAGCTCGTCCTTCAGACGCCAGGTGTGCGAGGCCTCGGGATCGGTCTGGACGTTGCGTGGCATGACGGCGTCGCGGCGTCCGCAGACGGCCACGTACAACGATGGCCCCGGCCGCCGCGTGTCGGTGAGACAGGCCGCGAAGCCGACGCGTTCGATGAACTGTTCGGCGTCGTGGGGCGTGTCGATCTGCCGCGTGCCTTCGCGCTGCCAGCGTTCGTCGCGCAGCTCTTCCGCCTCGTCCGAGATCTGCTGGCGCATCGTCATGGCGTGTATGCGGGCCGCGTGAGGCGCCGCCACCCATCACTGTGTCGCAGGTGCTGGACCGGCGTCCAGATACATGACGGTTCGAGGCGTAACGCGGGGGTGAGCGATCGCCCCGGGCTCCCGGCGTACCCCGTGGCACCTGAAGCCCGGTATGATCGCCCTCATGTCCACGCCAGCGTCGAGGCCCACCGCCGGATCGGTGGGAACCGTCGAGACGCGGTTCCTCGACCTGCCCGATCCGCTCCCGCTCGATGGCGGACGTGTGCTGCACCCGGTTCGAATCGCATACGAAACGTACGGCACGCTCGCCCCGGGGCGCGACAACGTCATCCTGGTCTGTCACGCCCTCAGTGGCGATGCCCACGCGGCGGGCGTCACGACGACGCCCGCGGCAGCCGGCACGCGCGATGGGTTTCTCGCCGACGAGCGCGACGCGGGATCGGGACAGGCCCTTGGCTGGTGGGACGGGATGATCGGCCCGGGCAAGGCGTTCGACACGGATCGGTTCTTCGTCGTCAGCACGAACCTGCTCGGCGGCTGTCGCGGCACGACCGGCCCCTCGTCGATCGATCCGGCGACGGGACAGCCGTACGGATCCGGCTTTCCGGTGATCACGGTGGCCGACATGGTGCGCGCGCAGCGCGCGTTCCTCGAGCAGATCGGCATCACGAGGCTGGCGGCCGTGGCCGGCGGATCGCTCGGCGGCATGCAGGCGCTCGAGTGGGGGGTATCGTACGGCGACCAGGTCGACGCCATCATCCCCATCGCCAGCACGCACGCGCTGCACCCGCAGGGCGTTGCGTGGAATGCGATCGCGCGTAACGCCATCGTGGCCGATCCTGACTGGCAGGGCGGGCACTACTACGGCACGGGCCGCGCGCCAACGGCCGGCATGGGCGTGGCACGCATGGTCGGTCACATCACGTATCTCTCGGCCTCGGCGCTCGAAGCGAAATTCGGCCGGCGGCTGCAGCAGAGTGATGATGTCCGCTATCGGCTCAACGATGCCGAGTTCGAGGTGGAGAGTTACCTGCGCTACCAGGCCAGCCGCTTCGTGAAACGGTTCGACGCCAACACGTACCTCTACATGTCACGCGCGCTGTCGTATTTCGATCTCGCGCGTCAGTATGGCGGCGGCGATCTCACGCGCGCTGTCCGCAGCGTGTCGGCGCGGACGCTGCTCATCGCGTTCAGTTCCGACTGGCTGTATCCACCGTCGGGTTCGAGAGAACTGGCCGAAGCGCTGCACGCGGCCGGCAAACAGGTCGACTTCCACGTCATCGACGCGATGTACGGTCACGATTGCTTTCTGCTGGAAGAAGCACGGCAGACGCCATTGATTCGGGCGTTTCTGGCATCGTAGGGGCCGACCTTGTGTCGGCCCGGGGCGGACACGAGGTCCGCCCCTACGGCCGTGCCATGGAGAGGAGACACCATTCAGATGGACGCCCCACGACCGTTCGGCTTCGACACCCGTCAGGTTCATGCCGGGCAACGCCCGGAGCCGAACACCGGCGCACGGGCGGTGCCGATCTTCCAGACCACGAGCTACGTGTTCGAGGATCCGGAATCGGCTGCGGCGTACTTCAACCTGCAGGAATTCGGGAACACGTACTCGCGGATCATGAACCCGACGGTGGCCGCGTTCGAAGAACGCGTGGCCAACCTCGAGGGCGGGGCCGCCGCCGTGGCGTTTGCCAGTGGCATTGCCGCCCAGGCCGCGGCGCTCTTCACGCTGCTGACGCCGGGTGATCACGTCGTGGCGTCGTCGGCGCTCTACGGCGGCTCGGTCAACCAGCTCAAGCACCTGCTGCGCAAGATGTCGGTGGACCTGACGTGGGTCGATCCCGACGACATCGATGCGTGGAAGGCCGCCGTTCGCGACTCCACCAAGGTGTTCTACGGCGAGACCATCGGGAATCCCGGCGGCAACGTGCTCGACATCGAGGCGGTTGCCGATGTCGCGCACGCACACGGCATTCCGCTGCTCGTCGACAACACGTTTGCCACGCCGTATCTCTGCCGGCCCATCGAGTGGGGTGCCGACGTCGTGATGCACGCGGCGACGAAGTTCATCGGCGGCCACGGCACGAGCATCGGCGGCGTGGTCGTCGACTCCGGCCGGTTCAACTGGTCGAATGGCCGGTTTCCCGTCATCGCCGCGCCATCGCCTGCGTATCACGGCCTGCAGTTCCACGAGACATTCGGCACGTACGGCTACGCGATGAAGCTGCGCGCCGAGACGCTGCGCGACTTGGGTGCGTGCCTGAGCCCGTTCAACGCGTTCCTGTTCCTGCAGGGGCTCGAGACGCTGTCGCTCCGCATGGACCGCCACGTGGCGAACACGCGAGCGATTGCGGCGCATCTGGCCTCGCACGAGATGGCTACGAACGTCACCTGGCCGGGTCTATCGTCGAGTCGCTATCGATCGCTCGTCGAGAAGTACCTGCCGAATGGCGCCGGCGCCGTGTTCTCGTTCGACATCGAGGGTGGCCGCGCCGCCGGCCGGGAATTCATCCGTGGGCTGACGCTCTGGTCGCACCTGGCCAACGTCGGCGACGCCAAGAGCCTCGTCATCCATCCCGCGAGCACGACCCATCGTCAGCTGTCCGAAGACGAGCTGCGCGCTGCTGGTGTCGGCCCCGGCACGATCCGCCTGTCGGTTGGTATCGAGTCGGCCGCCGATCTGATCTGGGATCTCGAACAGGGATTTGCCCGCGCCCGGGCGTGGGCACGTCAGGAGGCCGCACGATGACGACGTTCGATCTCCAGCGCTATCAGGATCCGCGTGTCATTCAGGGCATCCTGAACAACGCGAAGACCATCGCCATTGTCGGCCTGTCGAGCAATCGCCTGCGCGCGAGTTACTTCGTCGGCTTCTACCTGCAGCGCCACGGCTACCGCATCGTGCCGGTCAACCCGCGCGAGACGGAAGTGCTCGGCGAGAAGAGTTACGCGAGCCTCCGCGACGTGCCGGATCGGATCGATGTGGTGAACGTGTTCCGCGCGCCCGACGCGCTGCCGGACATCGCACGCGACGCCGTGGCCATCGGCGCGTCGGCGCTCTGGTGCCAGTTCAACGTGATCAACGAAGAAGGTGCGCGCATCGCGGAAGGCGGCGGCCTGTCGGTGGTCATGGACCGCTGCATCAAGGTGGAACACGCGCGTTACGCCGGCCGCATGAACTGGCTCGGCTTCAACACCGGCATCGTCACGTCGGTGCGGGGACGATTGCAGTAGGGGCCGGCCTGAGAGCGGCTGCCG
>CAZVHY010000243.1:0-5025 GCA_964627115.1 uncultured Solibacteraceae bacterium
ATCGCTATTGGCGGACTCGCGTTCGCCCTGGGAGCCACGGTTCTGCCGGCGTTCGCGCAGATGCCGGTATCGGGCGGGCGGCTCAACCCGGCACTCTTTGGCGGCGTGACGCGGGAAGCCGCACATCGCGTGACGTTCGACTCCCAACTCGCGGGTGGGATCGCTCGGGTCACGACGGATCTGGATGGGCAGGCTGAGCATCGCGACACCTACGGATTCGGTGTGGGGACGGCGGGCCTCAACTACGCGAGTGATTGGGAGAGGGTCGGTCTCTACGCATCGGCAGGCTCGTCGGCTCACTATTTCCCGGCATTCAGTGATTCGCTGATCACGACGCGGCACCTGGCCGCCGGTGGACGTGGTGAGGTGCCACTGGGGCGCCGGACATCGCTCCTGATGGATGGCGATGTCAGCTATCGGCCGATCACCGTCGGTGCATTGTTTCCCGGTATGTTCGCGAATCCGGACATGTTTTCGGGCGGTCTGCCACGTCTGCCGACGGAGTACGACTTCGGGGTATCGGACGAACACCACGTGACCGGCCGCGCCAGTGCCGAGGTGAGTCACGCCTTCTCGGTGCGGTCGGCGCTGGCCGGCGGGTACGAGATTCACCGCGTATATGGTGGTTCGTTCGGCCGGGAACTGATGACGCAACGCGTGTTCGGACGGTATACGCGCACCCTGGCTCGTGGGCTCTCGATACGTCTGGGATACGGTCGCGGGAGCGTGACCCTGGACATCGACGACGAGCGCCGCCGTGTGATGCAGCACGAAATCGACGCGGGAATCGACTACAACCGGCCGCTGTCGTCGTCCCGGCGCACGACATTGTCGTTCTCATCGGGAACGAGAGTGACGTCGTACGAGGACCGTACCCGCTTCGACATCGTTGGTGCGGCCTCGCTGCGTCACGAGATCGGTCGAACGTGGTTGGCGAGTGTGAACTACCGCCGGCAGATGGAGTTCGTCGGCGTGATCGGCGGACCGACGTTCTCGGACGGCGTGTTCGGCTCGATCACCGGTCTGCGGGGGCGCCGGGTGTCGTTCTCGGCGGTGGCCGGCGCAACGGTTGGCGGCGTTGGCTTCGATCGGGACACCGCGAATCGGTTCGTGGCGTACCACGGTTCAGCCGGAGCCCAGGCGGCGCTCAATTCGTATCTGGCGTTGAATCTGGACTACGTGTACTACCGGTATCGGTTCGACAGTGGCGAGATCCTCCCGTCGTCGGTGGGGACTCGCGTCGGCCGTCACGTCGCGATGGTGAGCCTCGATCTGACGCTGCCAATTTTTCATCATGGGAGAGTGCCGAATGCTGCCCGGTAGGAAGTACAACACGCCCGAGGCCGTCCTGGCCCTGATTCGGCGCCGCTTCTGGTTCGTGTTGGTGCCGGCGGCCGTCTGTGCGGCTGTTGCCGTGGCGTGGGCCGCCAGACTGCCCGACATTTATCAATCCGAGACGACGATCCTGATCGTGCCGCAGCGGATCTCCGAGGACATCGTGCGTTCGCCGGTGTCGGCGATCACACAGGAGCGGCTGGGGACGCTTTCACAAGCCATCACCAGCCGCAGGAACCTCGAGGAGCTCATCCAGCAGGTCGATCTCTATCCGAACGAGCGCCGCTCCATGGTCATGGAAGATGTCATTGGCCTGATGCGCGCGGCCGTCGTGACCAGGATCGTCCAGAACGACGCGTTTCAGGTCAGCTATGAGGGAGATGACCCCGCGAAGGTGATGCAGGTCACCCAGCGGCTGGGGCGGCTGTTCATCGACCAGAGTCTCAGCTACCGTCACAACCTCGTCGAGGACACCAGCGAGTTCCTCGAGTCCCAACTGGCCGAGCGCCGCCGACAACTCGAAGAACAGGAGCGTCGCGTGGCCGAATATCAGCGCGCGCACGCGGGCCAGCTTCCGTCGCAGGTCAATTCCAACCTGCAGCAGGTGACGACGGCCAGTGTGCAGATGCAGGCGGCACAGGAGACGGTGAACCGCGCGATGGAACGGCGGCTCGTCATCGAAGGGCGGATTGCCGCCCTTGAAAACAATCAGACACCCGTGCCGGTGCTGCCGCCAGACGATCGCACGCCTGCCGTCGTCGGGGACACGATGCAGCAACTGACCGCGGCGCGTGAAGCCGTGGCCAGGTTCGAGGCGCGTGGCCTTCAACCGGGACATCCGGACCTCGATCGAGCCCAGCGTCAGTTGGTGGAGATCGAACGGAAGTGGACGGAAGAAGTGAGGGCGCGAGGTGCGTCGGGCGAGCCCGTGGCGTCGCTGTCGCCGGCTGAGGCAACCCGTCTGGCGAGGCTTCAGGAGGCGCGTGCGGAACTCTTGGAGATCGAGCGGCAGATCGCCCGGGCACGCGACGACGAGCAGCGGGCGCGAGCCGCTTCCGAGGAAGCCCAGCGACGGCTCGATGCGCTGCCGAATCGTGAGGCGGAACTGGTCGCCCTCACACGAGACTACGACATCATCGAGGGGAGCTATCGCAGCCTGCTGGAGAAGCGGGAGCAGGCGCGCATCTCGGCGAGCCTGGAGCGCCGGCAGGTCGGCGAGCAGTTCAGTGTGCTCGAACCGGCCCGTTTGCCGGAGCGTCCGATCCGCCCCAATCGCGGCCAGATCTACTTCATTGGCGTGGTGCTGGGGATGGTCGTGGGCGTGTTGGCCGTGGCCTACTTCGAGGTGCGTGACAAGGCATTCCGTACCGAAGAGGAACTCATCTCCGTGGTTGGGTTGCCGGTGCTTGCCGTGATTTCCTCCATGCAGTCCGAAGCCGAGCGCCGCCGGACGATGTGGAAGGCCATCGCGGTCAACGGTGGGTGTGCCGTGGTCGTGCTGGTCAGCGCGGCGACTATCGGATACGTCCTGTTCGGGTGAGGTCATGTACGAGGCATTCTTCGGATTCAGCGTTCGTCCGTTCGATCTCACGCCGAGCCCGAAGTTTCTCGTGTTGACGGAGTCGCACCTCGAGGCACTCAGGAACATGGAGTACGCCATTGCCAGCCGCAAGGGATTGGCCCTGCTGATTGGCGAGGCCGGGGCGGGCAAGACGACCGTGATTCGCGCGGCGATCGAGCGGCAGTCGAACCTGGTGCACTGCGTTCACGTCACCAATCCGACGCTCGACCGCGCGGAGTTCCTCGAGACGCTGGCAGCACGGCTCGGCCTCTCGTCGAGGGCGGCCACGTCGAAAGCGACGCTGCTGGCGGAGCTCGAGGCGCTGCTGCTGGAGCGCCGCCGCGCCGGGGAAACGAGCGTGCTGATCGTGGACGAGGCGCAGAGTGTGCCGCTGGAACTACTCGAGGAAATCCGACTGCTGGCCAACATCGAGACCAACGAGGAGAAATTGTTGACCGTCGTTCTGGCCGGTCAGCCGGAGTTGGCGGCGCGGCTCAATCACGAGAACCTGCGGCAGCTCAAGCAGCGCGTGGCGCTGCGCTGTGAGCTCCGGCCACTGACTCTTGTCGAAACCGAAGCCTACATCTCGGGCCGGCTGACGGCCGCCGGCGGCCGGCCGAGTACGGTCTTCACGCGCGAGGCCGTCATGCTGATGCACGAGGCTGCCAGGGGGCTGCCGCGCACGCTCAACGTGATTGCCGACAATGCGCTGCTCGGCGGGTTTGCTGCGGGCGTGAGACCCGTGGGCAGGCAGATCGTGCTCGACGTCTGTCGCGATTTCGATCTGCTGCCTGCCGGCGCTGGCCGCGTCGAGGTGAGTCGGCAGGAGCGTAGTGACCCCCAGTCGCCAGGTGCGCGGCCCGTGGAGAAGCGGGAGACGCCGGCGAATGAGGCGGTCGATGTGTCGGGGATGTTCGGCGCGTTTTCGTCGCGCCGCAAACGGTTTTCGTTTTTCCGGAACTGACGGGGACAACAGATGGGACGTGTCGAAGAAGCGATGAGACGAGCGTCGATTGGGCCGCTCGAGACGACCGTGGCGGCGCCGGAGACGGCCGCACCAGCGTCCGTCGAACGTTTTCCGGGTGAGTCGCGAAGGGAGGCGGAGCGGCGTCCGCTGGTGGCAGCCGAGTCAACGGTGCCGGCGAATCTGCTCGACACGATCGTGCCTGGCCTCGCAGGGAAGGTCGTGATCGATCCTTCCATCGACGGCGCGGTGCGCGAACAATATCGACGGCTCGCCACGTCGCTTCACGCCGCACAGGCGACCAACGGTCTGAAACTCGTGATGGTGTCCAGTGCCGTGCCCGAGGAGGGCAAGTCACTGACCGCCGCGAATCTCGCCATGACGTTGAGTGAGTCGTATCAGCGACGCGTGCTCCTCGTCGACGCGGATCTGCGCCTGCCGTCGTTGCACCTGATCTTCGGCGTGGACGATGGGGCCGGTCTGACCGAGGCCCTCCTGGCTGCCGAGGACGGCCCGCTGCCGCTGCGGCGCCTGAGTGCCAACCTGACGCTCCTGCCGGCGGGCCGGCCGACGGCCGAGCCGATGCAGGTCCTGGCTTCGGAGCGGATGCACCGCCTGCTGACAGACGCGCGTGATGCATTCGATTGGGTGGTCATCGACACCCCACCGGTGGGCTTGCTTTCGGACGCGCGGATGCTTTCCGAAGCCGTGGACGGCGTGCTCCTGTTGGTACGGGCCGATTCGACGCCTTACGACATCGTGCAGCGCGCCGTGGCGGTCGTCGGTCCGGATCGCGTGATCGGCCTCGTCCTCAACAGGGCTGAAGTGCCCGAGGGACCGCACTATCGCTACAGCCGGTACTACCAGGCCCTGCCAGCTGGCCGGCGGAGAGAGCCGGGAACCTGATGCTGACCCGGTGGAATCTTCGGACGACCCTGCTGGTCGTCTTCGAAGCGGTCCTTATCGCGTCCGCCCTGGTCGTGGCGGCTCGCCTCCGGTTGGGAACGTGGACGAGTGACCTGCTGTTGGACGACGGCGCATGGAAAGCGCTGCTCGTCATCGTCATCACTCAGGCGTGCCTGTACTACGCCGACCTCTACAACCTGCGGCTGGTCGCGGATCGGCGCGAGCTCTTCATCCGTCTGTTCCAGGCGCTTGCCACCGC
>CAZVHY010000244.1:0-3800 GCA_964627115.1 uncultured Solibacteraceae bacterium
AACACAACCACGTGTTCCGCGTGCTGACGGCCGGCGGCGAAGTGCTGGCCGAAACAGCCGGTGCGCTCAAGCACAAGGCCGCGGCGAAACACGAACTGCCGGTCGTCGGTGACTGGGTCAGCGTCCGGCTCGACCCGGCGGGCGCGCGCAGTCAGATCCGCGAGGTCCTGCCGCGTGCCTCGCGCTTCTCGCGCAGGGCCGCCGGCCGCGACACGATCGAGCAGGTCGTGGCCGCCAACATCGACATCGTGTTCATCATCTTTGGCCTCGACAAGCCCGTGAACGTCCGCGGCATCGAGCGGTACCTCGTGGTGGCGCGCCACAGCGGCGCGGAGCCGGTCGTTGTCCTCAACAAGGTGGATCTGGTGGCCGGGCCGGACGCGGCCCGCGACGAGGCCCGCGCGGTGGCGGGTGACGTGCCCATCGTGCTCGCGAGTACGAAGACCAGCGCGGGTATTCCGGAGATCGAAGCGTTTCTCGAGCGCGGACGGACGGTGGCGGTGATCGGGCCGTCGGGTGTCGGCAAGTCGTCGCTCGTCAACCGGCTCGTCGGGCAGGCGGTGCTCGCCACCGGCGAGGTTCGCGACTGGGATCAGCGCGGCCGTCACACCAGCGTCCATCGCCATCTCGTGGTCCGCGAAGCCGGCGGGCTGATCATCGACACGCCGGGCATGCGCGAAGTCCAGCTCTGGGAGACCGACGCGGTTGCCGACACGTTCGACGATGTGGCCGGGATGGCGGCGTCGTGCCGGTTCCGGGATTGCCGCCACGAGAGCGAGCCGGGATGTGCGGTGAAGGCCGCCGTCGACGCGGGCGACATCGACGGCGCGCGGTACGCGAGTTATCTCAAGCTGCAGCACGAGCAGGAAGATACGGCCAGAAAGCGCGAGGAGCGCCAGCTGACCGACGCGAAACGTCACGCGAAGACCCAGAACAAGGCGCTCCGCGCGTTGTATCGCAGCAGGGACCGGCATTCACGATGAGGCATCGGGTACGACGCGTTGGACTGTGGCTGTGGATCGCGCTGGCGATGGCATGCGGCGCGGCGGGCGAGCGTGTTGCCACCACGGGAACGATCGACACGTTCGACGTGCACGTCGCGGTCCGCGCTGACGGCGGACTCGACGTGCGCGAGACGCTGCGTGTCACGCCCGACGCCGGGACGATCGACGTGCGGCGCGCGATTGCCAGCCGGACCGCCGATGCCGTCGAGTTCGGCGCCGCGTCGATCGACGGAGAGGCACTGGCACCCGGGATCGCGGGACTGACCGTCGACGGCGGCGCCACGCCGCTTGTCGTGTCGTGGCAGCGCGACGGCGTCCAGGCGCCGGCAACGCTCGAACTGACCTACGCGGTGACATCGGCCGTGGGCGTGCGGCGGCCTCGTGGTGAGCTCGCGTGGCCGGTGCTCGACGGTCGTCTCGGTGTCGGCGTGGGCGCCGTGACCGTTGCGCTCGACGTGCCCGATGGCAGCCCCATCTACGAGGGCACGGGCATGGCCGAGGCCGGGTGGACCGTCGAGGTTGCCGGCGCGCAGGTCATCGCGCGGCGCGACCATGTTGCTGCAGGCGAGTCGGCGACGCTCCTTGCCGTGTTCGACGTGGATCGCACCGTCGTGCGGCGGGGCGAGTGGGAGTGGAATCTCGATCGGCAGGAGCAGTACGCCCTCGCGCTCGTATCGGGAGGCATCTTCATCCTCATCATTGGCGTTGGTATCCTCGCGCTGTTGCGCCTGCAGTATCCGCCCGTGCCTGCGTCGGCGGACGCGGAGGTGCGCGCCTCGGCGCGCGCCACGCGCCGGATGGTGTCACGTGGTCTCGTGGTGTCGGGCGTCGTGACTCTGGTCTTCGCCGGGGCGTTTGCGATGGTCGCCTCCGTCTGGCTGACGGGCCTTGGTCCCGCACTCCAGGCCATTCCCGCTTCGTCTGGCGTCGTGGCGCTGATGTTCCTCGCGGCAGGGTGGTGGTATGGGAGGGAACGCTGAGATGTTCGAGCCACGCGACAAGGTGGCGCACTTTCTCGTCCGCGCGCGCGATGGCGCGACCGTGGACTATCGGACGATCTGGCAGAACGCGCAGTTGCTGCTGGTGTGTCTGGACGATTCGCCCGCGTCAGAACGGTTCATGGCGATTGCCGACGAACTGGCAGGACGCGGGGATGAGCTTGC
Organism: uncultured Solibacteraceae bacterium; assembly: GCA_964627115.1. Classification (GTDB taxonomy): domain Bacteria; phylum Acidobacteriota; class Vicinamibacteria; order Vicinamibacterales; family SCN-69-37; genus SCN-69-37. Next base: position 2,168 of record CAZVHY010000244.1, read on the forward strand.
GGCCATCGAATCGCGCCTCGTGGTGACGGCCGATCTGGTGCCGGGTGCGCCGCGGCCGGGCGTGCTCATCGCCGATCGCTGGGGCGAGATCTACACCACGCTCGATGCATCGGCCGACACCAGCGCCGACGATCTGATCGACTGGCTGCGCGTCGTGCAGCGGAAGTGCGGATAGTCGAGTCCGTAGCCTCGCCGCCTTGTAGCCTTCCTCAGTACACATCCCGCTTGTAGCGCTTACTCGTCTTCAGCGCGTCCAGATACTCGAGGGCCTGATCGTCGGTACGTCCGCCAGCGGTCTGGATGATCTGCAGCAGCTCGCGTTCGACGTCGGCGGCCATGCGTTCCTTGTCGCCGCACACGAAGAACTCCGCGCCGTCTTCGAGCCAGGCCCAGATGTCTTTCGCCTGTTCACGCATGCGGTGCTGCACGTACACCTTCTCCGCCTGGTCGCGCGAGAAGGCGAGATCGAGCCGCAGCAGGCCGTCGCGTTCGTAGCCGACGAGCTCGTCTTCGTAGAAAAAATCGCTCGCGCGGTGCTGTTCGCCGAAGAACAGCCAGTTGCGGCCGGCCGCGCCCGTGGCCCGGCGCTCCTGGATGAACGCACGGAACGGCGCGAGGCCCGTGCCCGGGCCGATCATGATCATCGGCGTCGACGGATCGGACGGCATCGCGAAGTGCTTCTGCTGGTCCTGCAGGTACATCTCGGCCGCTGCGCCCACGGGCCACCGTTCCGCGATCCACGTCGAGCAGACACCCAGGCGCTCGCGTCCGCGGATCTGGTAGCGCACCGACACGATCAGCGCGTGGACCTCACCGGGGTGCATCTTCTGGCTCGACGCCACCGAGTAGAGGCGCGGCAGATTGCGCCGCAGCACCGTGGCCAGTTCGAGCGGCGTCATCGCGACGCCGGGATGGGACTCGAGCACGTCGAGGACGTCGTGCGCCTCGTTGGTGGCGTTCAGATAGTGCTTGAGCTGTTCGGCGTTGGCCTTGTCGAGGAGCGCCTCGTACTCGGCCACGCCACGCGACGCGTACAGCTCCAGCAGACGACGCGACGGTGTGTTCAGGTTCTGCAGTGCGAGCATGTCGCGGAAGCGGCACGTCGTGTCGTCCGGCCCGGGAAGCGTCTCGTCGCCAGTCGCACCGATGGCGCGAATCACGCGCTCGACGAGGGCGGGATCGTTGAACGGGTGCAATCCGAGCGCGTCGCCGGGCAGATACTGCACCGGGGCTTCGTCGAACGCAATCGCGTGGTGTCGCGTGATCTTGCCGGAGCCAGTTCCGGTCAGGAGCCGGTTGGTGACGTGCCGGCCCTTGAAGACCTGCTTGTGAACGGCTGACATGGTGCCCGAGGAGAATAGCCCAATCGCGCGCGCCAACACCAGTTTCAGTCGCGTCGATCGAAGCGATAGATCGCGATCTTCTGTCGTACTTCGTGCGATGTGAGATCGAAATCCGCGAGCAGTGGTTCAAATGCGACTCGTGCGGTCGCATCTGCATTGAGCGCTACGAACCAGATGCGATCGCGGCCCGCTGTGGCGCGTGTGTAGGTCACGGGCCAGCCATCAGCGGGTGGCGGCGCGGCGAACAACGGGAAGGCGCGCACCTGCAGGTCGTCGCGTTGCCGGTAGAA
>CAZVHY010000244.1:3900-4988 GCA_964627115.1 uncultured Solibacteraceae bacterium
GCGGCGATCGTGTACTTCGGCAGGAAGATCGGCGAGCTCACGAGCGAGAGCACGAACGGAAACGCGATCGGGCCAGCCAGCCACGGCAGCAGGAACACGAGTGCCGGACGAGGCGGCGCCGGCGCGACCGGGCGACGGGCCAGAGCGTAGAGGCCCCAGGCCACGAGCGGCAGCAGCAGACGCAGCATGGGCGTCGACCCCGCGTACGTGCGGAACGCAGCGAGGAACCCCATCGGCGCCGGCTCGGCAATCCAGAACGACGTCTGCACGAGCGAGAACTGCCACGTGAACACCGGCAGCCACCAGAGGAACGCCGCGAAGACGAGCGCCTGCCCCGCGAGGAACCGCGCCGCAGCCTCCACCGCGCGGTGGCGGCGCCAGGCGAGATCGGCCATCACGGTGAGCACCTGCGCGCCGATGATGAACGCGGCGTAGACGTGCGTCCACGTCATCAGCGTTGTCGCGACCGTGTAGACGAGAAACCAGCGCAGGCGCCGATCCTCGAACAGGTGGATGAATCCCAGCGTCGAGAGCGTGGCCAGCAGCGTGAGCTGCGTGTACATGCGCGCTTCCTGCGCGAACTCGACGTGAAAGATCGACACTGCCAGCAGTGCGGCGGCCGTCAGGCCGGTGCGCCGCCCGGCGAGGCGCGTGCCGACGGCGTGCGCCGCCACGAGCGTGCCGAGGCTGAAGACCACTGAAAGCAGGCGCGCGCTCCAGACCGATCCATCCGTCAGCGCGATCCAGCCGGTGAGCAGGATGTAGTAGAGCGGCGGATGGACGTCGAGGCGCGTTTCGTGGAACACCTCGTCGAGGCCTTCGCGCGCGATGCCGATGGCAAAGGCCTCGTCGAGCCACGCACTCTCGGCGTCGAGGCCGTGCAGCCGCAGCACCGCGGCCACAAGCGTGATGAGCACCAGCGCTGCCACAGCACGCGGCGTGAACGGGCGGGAGGACGCGGGTGAGGGGGCGGGCACGGGTGACAACGGCGCCTCCGGTTGTAGCCTACGGGCTGCGACGGCGCAAGCGGCCTGGATGCCGCGAATCGGGCCGCCGGATGTTACACTCTTCGGGCCACCCCTGCGTTA
>CAZVHY010000245.1:0-4981 GCA_964627115.1 uncultured Solibacteraceae bacterium
CGTCGTTCGTGCGCGCGCGGTCCGCTTCGCGGTTCCATTGCGCGGCGGCATACGTTCGAACGCTTCGTCGATGTTCTCGAGGCACGCGATGGTCGATCGCACGCCCGCCTCGATGAAGCGCTCGCCGTTTTTCGCGGTCGCACGACGGGCGTCGCCCCAGGTGCCCGACTTCGTGGCGCGATGGACCGAACCGGGCTGCGAGAAGAAGAACGCCGCGTGCACGGCCGCCGGGTTCACCTTGAACGTCGGGAAGTTCGGCATCTCGGCGTTCGCGCGCGCCATGTCCACCAGATCCGGATTGATCGCGAGCACCGCGGCGGTCTCCGCTTCATTGGCGTGAAGACCGGTCTTCATGTCGAACCACTCGGCGCTTTCGGCAACCGTGAAGCCGTCCCAGTAGTTGAGCGGAAACGCGCGCACGCCGGCGGGCATCCGGGAGGCCGCGTTGGCGCACGCGTAGGCAATGGCCAGCGTGTTGTCGTAGTGGCCGTTCAGGAACACGATGCGCGTGAACCCGATCGACGCGAACGACGCGCAGAGGTCCTCGACGAACGCCATGAACGTCGGGATGCGGATGTGCACGAGTCCGGTGAAGCCCACGTGCGGGTACGACAGCGCGTAGTTGATCGGCGGCGCCACCACCGCACCGATTTTGGGCGCCACGCGTCGCGCGATTTCCTGCGGAATCAGCACGTCGGTGAGCAGCGGACCGTGCGGGCCGTGCTGTTCGGTGGCGCCTGTTGGAATGATGACCGTCTGGTGGACCTTCAGGAAGGCCTCTACCTCCAGGGTGGTCATCTCGCCGAGAAACACGGTCGGTGGCTTCTTCTTCATGGTGCGCAGGTCGTGAGAACGTGTCGGTCGGCTTTCAGTTGCCGGGCTTCGTGATGGGCGTGACGATGAGCTTGCGCAGCCACACGCCGGTGTGGTCGCCCTGAATCATGATCGGCCCCGCCTCCAGCTCGTTGGCATCGAGCGCGCCGCCCGTGATGCCGGCAATCGCCATGTTGTCGTGCACGCGGCGGCCATTGAGCTCGACCGTCACGCGATTACCCACGATCACCGCCGTCATCGTCTGCCACTCGCCCACGGCACGGCTGGCGTTGGCCGACGGCGCCACGCGTCCGTAAACGGACATGTGCGAGTTGACGTTCGGTTCCGATCCGAAATCGTCGATCACCTGCAGCTCGTAGCGGCCGCGCAGGTAGATGCCGCTGTTGCTCTGCGGTCCGAGCTTGTATTCGGCCTCGATCTTGAAATCGCGGAACGTCTGCTTCGAGACGAGGTTGTTGGCGCCCTTCTCGTTGACGGCTTCGCGATTGACGATGGTCCACCCCATCGGCTGACCCGCGTGCTGCACGCCGAAGGTGTCGAGTGATGTGCCGTCGAACAGCGCCACGGGCGCGCCGTACGTGTGCGCGCCGTTCGCATTCGATGGCGGCCAGGCCGGCGGCCGCACGCCAACCCAGTTCACCACACGGCCCGCGGTGCCTGGCGCCGCGTTCGCCCCTGGCGGCAGCGTGTGGCGCCCGATGAGCCGGCCGTTCTCGATGCGCGCGCGGTATTCCGGGCCCGACGGTTTGCCCGCCTGTCCGCCCTGGAACACGAGCTCGTTGTTCTCGACGCGCACGACCGCGAGCGCCGTCGGACTGCCGCCGCGATTGAGGAACCGGCCGCTCAACTGACCGTTGGTTTCCGAAACCTCGAGCCAGTAGACGTACGACGCGTCCGGTGCCACCCCTGTCATGTTCCAGGCCCCTGCGAACGGATTGGCCTGTTGTGCCTGGACGACGACGGCGGCCATGCCGGCCGCAAACGCGAGCATGAACGTGGCGATTCCCAGCGTGCGCATGGGGACTCCTTGAATGTGTTTCAGCGAACGCGGGCATTGTATATCCGCGCGGCAGGCGTCCGTTACAATGCCGGTCTCAGGATCATGATGAACATCCGCCGGTATGTCCGTGCCCTGGCTCTCGCGGCGCTGGCGATGTCGGGCACGGTCGCGGCCACGAGCGGCGCGCCCCAGACACCGGCTGCGCAGTCTGACGGCCCCCCGCGCTTTCGTGCCGGCGTCGACGTGATTTCCCTCGACGTCCAGGTGGTCGACAGCGACGGACACCCGGTTACCACCCTCACGCCAGACGACTTCGAGGTCACCATCGGCGGCCGGCGCAGGCGCGTGGTGTCTGTCGATTTCATCGACGTGCGGCCGACCGGTGAACGCGTGGCATCCGTCGTGTCGCCGGCCATCTCGTCGTCGACGACGACGGTTGCGGGCGCCGCGGTGCCCGGCACGACGCCGGCGGCGCGTCGCGTGTACGTGCTGGCCATCGACACGGCCAGCTTCGACGAGTCCACGGCTCGTCCCGTCCTCGTCGCGGCCACCGACTTTCTGAAGCAGTTGCAGCCGCACGACGAGGTCGGCGTCTTCGCGTATCCGAACGGACCGAAGCTCGATCCCACGACCGACCACGACGCCGTGGTCCGCACGCTGGAGACGGTCCGGGCCGTGCGTGAGACGGCGCCAATCGGACGGTTCAACCTCGCGCCCTCACACGTCATCGAGATGTCGAGACGGCCGACGACCGGCTACGCAGAGGAGCTCTTCGCCGCATTCTGTCCGCCAGACGGCCCGCCCGAGTGCCGGGACCTGCTGGAGTCTCAGATCAGGAGCGAGGTGCTCTTCTACGAGGGCGTGGCGTCGGCCGGCAGCGCCACGTTGCGCGCGTTGATGGCCGCGCTGGGCGAAGTGACCGAGCGCAAGACCGTGGTGATCGTCAGTGGCGGCGTCGTGGCCGCCGACTTCGTGGGCGCGCGGCCTGATGTGGGGACGTTGTTCAGGGATCTGGGCAGGGTGGCGGCGCAGTCGAACGTCAACGTCTACACGCTGTTCGTCGATCAGTCGTGGACGCGGTCGATGGCCGCTGAGTCGCGGACCATGCGCGCCATGCCGAACGTCACGCGTGAGCGGGAACTGGCCGCTCGCGTCCTGGCCGAGCTGTCGGACGCGGCTGGCGGCGCGTTGTTGTCCGTCTCGACGGGCAACGGGAGCACGGCATTCGCTCGTGTGGTACGCGAATCCGCTGCGTACTACCTGCTCGGCGTCGAGCCGGTTGACGGAGATCGTGCCGGCCGTGCGCGCGAACTGCGCGTCCGCGTGCGCGATCGGCGCCTCAACGTCCGTGGCCGCTCGTGGATTGGTGTGCCTGGGCCGTCGGTCGAGCGGGTGGCCGCCGCCACTTCCACTCCCTCGTCGGCACCGCCGCCTTCGCCCACGCCGTCGCTGCCGCCGGTGACCGACGATGTTCGCGAACTGGCGGCGATGTTCAATCGCGACGATCAGGCGGCAATGGCCCAGGCGCTCGCGCCATCGAACGCCAGTCGTCTCCTCCGCGCGTTTCGCGAGCACGAGAGCCCGTGGCCCGACTCGCCGCGGCGCACCGCGGCGTTCGCGCTCGATCTCGCCATGATGGGCGTGCGCGCGGATTCGATCTATACGCGGGAGGAAGCGCTCCGGCTGCTCGGTGAGTATCTCGTCCGCGTGCGCCAGGACTCGCCCGACGACACGTTCGAGTGCACGTGGCTGCGTACGGCCACTGCGGGCGCGGCCGGCCTCTTTGCGCCGGAACTCGGCACGCTCGTGGCCGAGCGCGCGGTTGAACGATGCCGGGCCGACGCGGGCCTTCAGTTGGCCAGAGCGGTGGCGCACGATCAGCAGCTCGTGCGCGCGCAGCGGCAGTTCGGGCCATCGCCGGAACTGTCCGACGATCCGGCCGAGCTGGAACGGCACGTGCTCGATCTGTACGAACGCGCCGCGACGTTTCCCGGTGCCCGGTTCGAAGCGGCGGTGCGCATGGCGCAGCTGCACTTCCGCGCCGGCCGGCACGAGGCGGGCCTGACGTCACTGGCCGCGGCCGGCCCGGCACCCGCCGATCCGGTGCTGCACTACTACGCGCACCTGATCCGCGGCCAACTGCTCGAAGCGGCCGGCCGGCTCGACGAGTCTGTCTCGGCGTTGCGAACGGCGTTGGAGATCGCGCCAACCGCGCAGTCGGCTCGTGTGGCGTCGATGTCCGTGCTGATCCGGCAGGGGCGGGCCGACGAAGCCGCGCGCGTGGCCGACAGCGTGCTCGCGGCCGAGCCAGGCACGATCGTCGACCCGTGGTGGGCGTACTACCTGGGCGACTTCCGCGACTACGACGCGATTCGCGCTCGACTGCGGCAGGCGGCGCCATGAACAGCGCATCGATCCAGCGTCATCTGCGCGTGGCGGCGAGGCTGGCGGCCATCCTCGTCTTCGCGCTCTCGACCACGGCCACAGGCAGCGGCGAGCCCACGCAGGACGTGTCGTTTCGCGCCAGCGCGGATGTGGTGACCGTCGGCGTCTCGGTGCAGCGAAACGGCAGGCCGGTGCGCGGGCTGCAGCTTGCCGACTTCACGCTGCTCGACAACGGCGTGGCGCAGGAGCTCACCAACCTGAGCTACGAAGCGCTGCCCGTCGATCTGACGGTTGTGCTCGACGTGAGCGGCAGCGTCACGGGGCCGGTCATCGACCAGTTGCGTCGGGCCGTCAACGACGTCCGCCGGAGTCTTCGGCCGCAGGATCGCCTTCGGTTGTTCACGTTCAACATGGCTGTTCGGCGTCTCGTCGACTTCGACGACGGCGCGGCGGCCGTCGACGCGGCGTTCGCGCGCGTGAGGCCTGGTGGCGGGAGTGCGGTTCGCGACGCGCTGTCCGTCGCGCTTGCCTCCGGCAGCAGCCCGGCCCGTCGTCATCTGATCATCCTCTTCAGCGACGGCCTCGACAGCAGCAGCGTTGGTGCGCCCGAGACCTTGCTGGCGCTGGCGCCCGCAACGACGCCAACGGTCTTTGTCGTGCTCGCCAAGCCTGGCCGCGTTCCCTCCGACCAGGTGTATACGGACCTCGCAGCCGAGACGGGCGGCAGGGTCGTGTCGCTGCTGCCCACCGACAATCTCGGCA
>CAZVHY010000246.1:0-4975 GCA_964627115.1 uncultured Solibacteraceae bacterium
ACGCGCCGGGCCCGCTGTAGCCCGAGCTCGAGTACTCGACGTTGTAGGTGAACGTCGCGAGCCACACGTCGGTCAGCGCCCCGTGCCACGCGAGCCACGCCAGACCGATCGCGCCGACGACGGCCGCACTGGCGGTGAGCCACGCCAGATCGACAGCCGTGGCACGCGTGCGACCCGACGCGTGCGGCTGCCACATCCACGCCACTGCGGCCACCGGCAGTGCGAACACCACGGCGTTGTATTTCAGCCAGATGCCCAGGCCCAGGAGCACGCCGGCTCCCGCCATGGCCGCCTGGCGGCGATGGCGCACGGTGGCGAGCACGAGGGCGCCGGTGACGGCCAGCGCGATGAACGTCTCGCACTGGCCGCGCTGGAAGATGCCGCTGAGCCGCTGCAGCGACGGGTTGGCGAGCAGCGCGAAGATCCACGCCGCAATCCATCCCGCCCATGGCGTGGCGATGCGCCGGCCGAGCACGACCAGCAGCCACGACACGCCGATGGCCGCGCCCAGGTCCGCGACGTTGACGATGCGCTCGTCGGGCCAGATCGACCAGAGCAGCGCGTACAGGACGTGAATCCCCGGCGGTTTCTGATCCCACGCGTCGATGTACGGCGCCTCGCCGGCCAGGATACGCAGGCCGATGTAGGCGTACAGGTTCTGGTCGGCCGCCACCGGGTGCACCAGCGATGGCAGGCGCAGGGCGAGCAGCAGGCCGAGCACGGTCCATCGGACGAGCGCGATCACGCGGGGAAGGATATCGTGGGGCGGGCGGCGCGGCTGCACGGCTGCACGGCTGCACGGCTGCACGGCGGCGCGGCGGCGCGGCGGCGCGGCGGCGCGGTGGCGGACGGCACGGCGGCGCGGCTGCGGGGGGACCGCAGGGCAGACCGGCAGTGCCAGGCGAACGTCCGAATCGGGGCGTGCCTCCCTGCGCGTGTCGAGATCGCTATCATCAACACGATGTTCCTTGGGGCCATCTGCGCGCCGCCGTGCCGCCCGCAGCCGCGCCGCCTTCGAACACGCAGGGAGCGCAGATGATTCAACGCAACGTTCTTGCCGCCGCGCTGCTGGCCGCCGCTACCGCCGCCGCGCCTGCGACCGCGCAGGAGGCCGCCCCCGGCGCCATCGCCCGCGCCGAAGCCACGGCCTTTGCCGAAGGCTGGGCCGCGCTCACGCGTGGCGACATCGCGGCAGCCTCATCGGTGGCCACGCAGGTTCTGCGCGACTATCCGCGGAACCCCTCGTCAATTGCCTTCGCGGTCGAAGTCGCCATCGTCGCGCAGGGATGGCGCGGGGGGCTCGACGCGTACGACCAGTGGGTGTCGGGGCGTCCGGTCGAGCACTTCTACGCGCTCCGGCGCGTGGCGCGCGCCGTGCTCTTCGATGCGCTCTCTTCGTCGGCCAACATCCGGTTGAAACTCGACGTGGCCGATGCGCTCGGGCGCGATGGCGATCCCGACGTCGCGGTCTGGGTACAGCGCCTGGCAGAGCAGCAGGCCGCGTCCGCACAGCCCGACACGCGCACGCTTGCCGCGGCCGGCGACGCACGTGCGGTGGCCTCGATTGCGGCCGCGCTGCAGAACGATCCGCGGCCCGTGGATTCGATCACCGCACTCGGCCGCAGCCGCAATCCGTCCGCCGTGGCGCCGCTCATCGCGATGCTCGGCAGCCCGCGCGCCGAAGTGCGCGCCGCAGCGGCCACGGCCCTTGGCGACCTCGGCGCGACGAACGCGTCCCCGCAGCTTCGGCGCGTGCTCGACGATCCGCAGTTGCTGCCGCGCATGGCCGCGGCCGGCAGTCTGGTGAAGCTCGGGGACTCGGCCGCGATGACGCAGATCCACGAGTGGTTCCGTTCGGATGTGGCCGACGTGCGTCTGAAGGCCGCCGAGTTCACGTCGGTCAATCCCGACGCCACCTGGCAGACGCACGTGCGGCAACTGCTGCAGGATCCCGACCCGATGGTGCGCATCGGCGCCGCCCGGCTGCTCGGCAAACACGATCCCGGTGCGGCGATGTGGGCGCTGCAGTCGCTGGCCAACGACGAGAACCTGGCGATTCGCGAAGAAGCACAGCGTGTGCTGCCCGAAGCCATCGGCGGCGACTTCGCCGAACTGCGCCGCTACCTGCGCGCCGCCGATGCCGACACGCGCGTCCGCGCCGCGTTGAGAATTGTCGAACTGACGCGGTAGATCACGCCGGCCTTGCCCTTGAACTATAGTGTCGGCCGGACGCTGTGCCGTGAATCTCCATGACGTTTCGGTTGCCTGGCCCCGCTCGCGGTGTATCTGAATGAATCTGGCCGTACCCTCTCGACTCACCTATAGCAGTCTGTTCCTCATCGCCCTGGCCACGCTCGCGCACCAGATCCTCCTGACGCGGATCTTCAGCGTGACGATGTGGTACCACTTCGCGTTCGTCGCCGTGTCGATTGCGATGTTCGGCCTCACGGCCGGCGCGGTGATCGTGTTCCTGCTGCCGCGGCTCTTCCCGCCGGAGGGGGTGGCGCGACAACTCGCGGTGGTGGCGGCCACGTACCCACCGCTGATCGTGGTGACGTTCCTCACGCAGCTCAGCGTGCCGTTCGTGGCGCACCCGTCGATCGTCGGCATCTACTCCATCGTGTTCGTCTATGCGGTGGTCTCCGTGCCGTTCGTGGCGAGCGGCATCTGCATCTGCCTGATCCTCACGCGGTACACCAGTCACGTCAGCCAGTTGTACGCCGCGGATCTGGCGGGTGCGGCCCTCGGCTGCATCATCCTGGGCGTGCTGCTGCCGCTGACCGACGGCCCGACGGCGGTGATTGGCGTGGCCTCGATCGCCAGCGTCGCCAGCCTGCTGCTGGCCATGGGCAGCGGATCGCGGCGCCTGACGCGGCTGGCGCAGGTGTCCATTGTCGTGTTCGGTGCGGCGTTCGTCGGCCACACGTTCCTCGTGTGGCAGCAGTTCCCCGTGCTCCGGATTCTCTATGCGAAGGGGGAATTCGAGGCGCGCCCGCTGTACGAGACGTGGAATTCGTACTCGCGCGTGCGTGTCTGGGGCAAGGGGGACGAGCCGCAGCCGCCATTTGCCCGTTCGCTCAGCCCGACCTATCCCTCGGACCGACGCGTCCGTGAGCTCCGCGTGGACATCGACGTGGCGGCCAGCACGTCGATGATGAACTACACCGGCGACCTGTCGGCGGTGGACTTCCTCAAGTACGACGTCACGAACGTCGGACACTACGTGCGGCCCGAGGGGAGCACGCTCGTGGTCGGGACCGGCGGCGGCCGCGACGTCCTCGCCGCGCTGGCCTTCGGGGCCTCGTCGGTCACCGGCGTCGAAATCAATCGCCAGATCCTGGAAACCGTCAACGGCCGCTTCGGCGACTACAGCGGCCATCTCGACCGCGATCCGCGCGTGCGGTACGTGAACGACGAGGCACGGAGCTATCTGGCGCGGACCGGCGATCGGTTCGACTTTCTCCAGATCTCGCTGATCGACACCTGGGCCGCGACCGCGGCCGGCGCCTTCGTCCTCAGCGAGAACTCCGTCTACACGGTGGAGGCGTGGCGTATCTTCCTGCAGCGGCTCACCGACGGCGGTCTGCTCAGCGTTTCCCGGTGGTACGAGGACGCCAGGCCCGCCGAAGTGCACCGGCTCGTGTCGCTGGGCGTCGCCTCGCTGAACGCCATCGGTGTGCAACAGGTCCGGGACCACCTCATGCTGGTGCGCACGCGGCCCACGAACGGGATTGGCGTCGGCACGTTGCTGGTGAGCCGGACGCCGTTCACCGCGCAGGATCTCCAGCGGCTCTACGACACCACGGACGAGCTCGAGTTCGAGATCATGTTGAGCCCGCGCAACGCGGCCGACCAGACGCTCGCGCAACTCACGGCCGGCGGCGACCTGCGGGCGGTGCTCGACGCGTACCCCGTGAACATCACGGCGCCCACCGACGACAGTCCGTTCTTCTTCCAGATGCTGCGGCTGCGCGACGTGCTGCGGATGCAGGACCTCAGTCCAGGCAAGTCCGGTCCGAACATGCAGGCCGTCGTCGTGCTCGGCGCGCTCCTGCTCGCGGTGGTGGGGTTGTCGATCGCGTGCGTCTTCGTGCCGCTGACCATGACGACCGACCGCCGTCACTTCTCCGGCGCCGGCCCGCTGGTCGTGTTCTTCTGCGCCATCGGACTCGGATTCATGATGATCGAGACGTCGATGATGCAGCGGCTGATCATCATGCTCGGGCATCCCACGTACAGCCTGTCCGTCGTGCTCTTCACCGTCCTGCTGGCGAGCGGCTTCGGCAGTCACCTCACGCGGAACGTCACGACCGAACAGCTGCAACAGGCCGGCGGCGTGCGGCTCGGGGCGCTCGTCGGACTGCTGGTGTTGACCGGCTTCGCCACGCCCTACGTCGCCGACGCGCTCGAGGCCGCGCGAACGCCCGTGCGCATTGCCGCCGCCGTGGCCCTGCTCGCACCGGCCGGCGTCTTCATGGGCATGGCGTTTCCGCTCGGGATGAAACTGGCGTCGGTGTCAGCGCCCGCGCTGCGGCCGTGGTTGTGGGGCATCAATGGCGCGTTCTCTGTCTGCGCGTCTGTCCTGTGCATCGTCGTCGCGCTGGCGACCACCATCTCGGCCAGCTTCTGGCTTGGTTGCCTCAGCTACGTGGCCGCGCTCGCGGCGTTCGTGAGCGCGGCCAGGCGCGTCGACGCGAAGGGGCAGATGTCGAGCTAACGACGGGTGTCGCGGCGGCGTGCGACGGTTCGACTGGCCATCGCACCCATCGGCAGCGCAAGCGCGCCGTACAACCCCGCCGCGATCCAGAAGTTCACGTCGATCCCGACCCAGATCGACAGGCCCACGGCCAGAATCGACGCCAGGACGCCGAAGGCGCCGTTGATGCCCCAGGCCCAGGCCGTGAGTGCTGGCGTGCCGGCGATCAGGCGCGCGCCGATCGGGAAGCAGAAGCCGAGCAGTGTCGCGACCGGCGCG
>CAZVHY010000247.1:0-4974 GCA_964627115.1 uncultured Solibacteraceae bacterium
CGGCGGTCGCGGCCACGGGCACGACGTCCACACCGAGCTGCCGCATGTACCTGTCGGCGCCAATGTCCACGCGTACGCCGTCGACCTGCGCCGTCACGCCAAAGCCGGTGATGGATTCGAACGCCGTCACGGCCGGCAGGGCAATGCCCTCCGCTACTGCAGCGGTAACGATGGCCCGCGCGATGGGATGTTCAGACTTGTCCTCCACCGCGGCAATCCAGCCGAGCACGTGCGCGCGATCGAATCCCTCGGTCACCTGCAGATCCGTGAGCGCTGGACGTCCCTCCGTCAGCGTGCCGGTCTTGTCCACGGCAATCACCGACGTCTCTTCGAGCCGCTGGAGTGCCTCACCCTTGCGGAAGAGGATGCCGAGCTCGGCTCCACGTCCCGTGCCGACCATGATCGACGTCGGCGTGGCCAGGCCCATGGCGCACGGGCACGCGATGATCAACACCGCCACCGCGTTCACCAGCGCGAACGTCAACGCTGGCGACGGGCCCAGGACCAGCCACGCCAGGAACGTCAGCGTTGCCACGGCCATCACACCGGGCACGAACCACATCGTCACCTGGTCGACGAGCGCCTGGATCGGGAGCTTGGACCCCTGCGCCTGCTCGACCATGCGAATGATCTGCGACAGCATCGTGCGGTCGCCGACCGCGGTCGCGCGAAAGGCGAGGGCGCCCTGCTGGTTGACGGTCCCGCCCACGAGCGTGCTGCCGATGCCTTTGGCCACCGGAATCGGTTCGCCCGTGATCATGGATTCGTCGACGTAGCTGTCGCCGTCCACGACCTCGCCGTCGACGGGAAGACGTTCGCCAGGCCGGACGTCGATGATGTCGCCCGCGCGCACGTCAGCGATGGCGATCTCGACGCTCGATCCGTCGCGTCGCACGCGCGCGACCTTCGGCTGAAGTCCGATCAGCCGCGTGATCGCCTCGGAGGTGCGACCCTTGGCGCGCGCTTCGAGGACGCGGCCGAGCAGGATCAGCGTGACGATCACGGCTGCGGCTTCGTAGTAGACGTTGACCGTGCCCGCTGGCAGGAGCGCCGGGGCAAAGGTGGCGACGAGCGAGAAGGTGTAAGCCGCCAGCGTGCCGACCGCCACGAGCGAGTTCATGTCCGGCGCGAGGCGCGCGAGCGCCGGCAACCCGGCCGTGTAGAACCGCAGGCCGGGCCCGGCGAGGACGACGGTCGTCAGTGCGAACTGGAGGTACCAGCTCCACTGCATGCCGATGGTCCGATGGACCAGATCGTGTACGCCCGGGATGACGTGCGTGCCCATCTCCAGCAGAAACACCGGCAGCGTCAGGAGGCTCGCCACCGTGAGGTCGCGCTGCAGCTCGCGGCGTTCGGTTTCTTTTCGCTGGTTCACCTCGTCGTCGATGCTCGCCGCGGGCACGCTGTACCCGGCGGCTTCGACCGCCGCCGTCAACGCGCGCGCATCCACCGGACCGCGCGTCTGAATCTCGGCGCGCTCGGTGGCGAGATTGACGCTTACCGTGTCGACGCCTTCCACCTTCTTCAGCGCCCGTTCGACGCGCCCAACGCACGAGGCGCACGTCATGCCCTCGATGGGCAAACGAATCGTGGACTCGACCGACGGCTGCTGGCGTCTCTCGGCATTCATCGTGTTTCTCGACCCTCCCACCGTGTCCACCTCCCAGTCTGAGGCTTCCAACGATGGGAAGGTCAAGACGTTCATCTTTGCATGCGGAAAGCTTGACCTTCCAACGATGGTACGCCGTAGTGTGGATGCCACGGACACGCGTCCGAGGAGGTTTCCATGACGTTCCACATCGAGAACATGACGTGCGGCTCGTGCGTGAAGCACATCACCCAGGCGATCGCGACGGTCGACCCGGATGCGAAGGTGACGGCCGATCTCGCGACACACACGGTCGCGGTCACGACCAGTGCGCCGCAGGAAAAGATCGAGCAGGCGCTTGCGGACGACGGTTATCCGGCGCGCGCCGTTTGACGGACGTCAACCGCCCCAGAAGGAATCTAGCCGCCGTGACCGCACTCGTATCTCGTGTAGGTCGCCCTGGTCGCGTTCGGGGCGCCGCCGTTCGGCGCTGGTGCTGATGTTTCGATGACGAGATGGTCGCCGTTCATCGAGAACGCGCGTTGTTCTTTGCCGACACCGATCGCGGTGGTCACGACGAGCCTGTTGCCAGCCCACGTCGCTGTCGAAACCTGCTCGGTCGGCGCACCGTCACGGCCGGCCACCATGTTCCGGCTCGCCGATCCATCGAGCGCGTAGACGCGTTTCTCCGGCATTGGCGCCGGGTCACAACCTTTGTATTCCAGAGCCATCGTGGTGGCGCTCTGCGCGATGGTCAGGGTCGAGCCGGGATCGCCCCGGCCGTCCGGACCCACCATCATCCAGTCGCCAGCGAAGCTGGGCTTCACCTGCGCGATCGAACCGGCCGACATCGTCACGACCGCCGCCACGCTCAGCATTGCTGTCATACGTCGCATACGTTGGCACTCCTTCAGAAAACTGCGACCGGCGCCACTACTGCGCGCGCAGCGCCTTCCACGGATCGATCTTCGTCGCGCGGCGCGCGGGCAGCCAGGCGGCCATCAGGCCCACCGCCAACAGCAGCAGCGTGACGGTCGTGAACACGAGTGGATCGGTTGGCGTCACGCCGAACAGGAACGTCTGCAGCACCCGCGTCACGGCCGCCGCTCCGGCGAGGCCGGCGATGAGACCGGCGACGATGATGCGCAGCGCGTGCGCGAGGACGAGGCGAAGCACGTCGCGGCGCGTGGCGCCGAGCGCCATGCGCACGCCGATCTCGCGCCGGCGCTGCGTCACCGCGTAGGCCATGAGTCCGTAGAGGCCGCACGTCGCGATGAGCGTGGCGGCCGTCGCGAACAACCCCAGCAGCACCGTCCGGAAGCGCGGCGCGGCCACCGACTCCGCCACCGCTTCATCCATCGTCAGCGTGCCCGCGATCGGCAGATCGGGTGCGATGCGTCGAATCTCTCCGCGGATGCCCTCGACCACGCTCGCGGGTGTCGACGTGCGCGCGACGAACGACACGAACCGCAGGAGGAACGGCGCATTGCGCTCCTGCTGAAATGGCGCGTAGATCATCGGCTTCACGTCCTGATCGAGCCCCTGCTGGCGGATGTCCGCCACCACGCCGACGACCGTCAGCCACTCGCCGTCAGCCTTCATGATCCCCAGGCGAACACGCCGCCCGAGCGCCGCGTCCGGACCACCCGGAAAGTACTCGCGCACGATGCGCTCGCTGATGATCGCCACCTTCGGGGCGTTTGCCGTGTCCTCTGTGGTGAACTCACGTCCCGCCAGCAGCGGAATCCCCATGGTCGTGAAATACCCTGCCTCGATCTTCGGTGTGCCGGCCGAAAGCGTCGGTGTCGGCTGCCCCTCGAACTCGAACGCGCCCTGGATGAACATCATGCCGAACGGCGCCGAGTTGATCACACTCGCCGACGTCACACCTGGGAGGTACTGGATGCGATCGAGAACGTCGCGCGCGAACATCTGCATGCGCTCGGGCTCCTGCTCGAGGCGTTCGGGCAGCGTCACCCTCACGGTCTGCACGACGCCGTCGCTCCTGCTCGATTCGAACCCGGTCGACACCGATGTGAGACGCACGAAGCTGTGAATCAGCAGACCGGCGCCAATCAGGAGCACGAGCGTCATCGCGATCTGCGCGGCCACGAGCAGCGTCCGCAGCCGCTCGCCCTGACGGTCGCCCGTCGTCCGCGTCTCGCTGGCGTGCAGCGCGCCGCTTTCGCCGAACGAGGCCCCGCCCACGCGCAGCGCCGGGACGAGACCGATCAGCACGGTAGAGAAGAGGGACAAACCGAGACAGAACGCCATCACGCCGGCGTCGATTGCGATGTGGTCAGCGCGTGGCAGCAGCGCCCGCGGCACGAGCGGCAGCGTGAGATCGATCGCGATCTGCGCGAGCATCACGCCGAGCACCGCGCCGGCGAGCGACAAGACGGTCGCCTCGGTCAGCAGTTGACGCACGATCCGCCCGCGACCAGCGCCGAGCGCCATGCGAACCGACAGTTCGCCGCGGCGCGCCGTGAGGCGGGCCATCTGCAGGTTCGCCACGTTGACACAGGCGATCAGGAGCACGAACGACACCGCGCCGACCAGAACCAGCAGCAGCGTGCGCACCGACTCCGTGCCGTATTCCTGGAGACCGGACGTGCGCACGAGCGTGCGGGCACCGGCCACGAACGCGCCGGCCTGCGAGACGGCACCGGCCGGCATGATCGAGGCGTCGTTCACCAGCGGCGCCAGTTCTGCTTCCGTGCGTTCCTGCGTCACTCCTGGCTTCATTCGACCCAGCAGGAAGAGAAACGCGCTCGTGCCCGTGTCACCGGGCCAGCGATTCGGCAGAAAGACGTCCACCTCCGGAAGCGCACCATTCCGGATGACCGGCCGGAAGCTGAAGTCCGTCGGCAGCACACCGACGACGGTGCGGGGGAGACCATCGACGACGATGGACTGCCCGACGATGGCCGGATCGGCGTCGAGCGACGAGCGCCACAGCCGATCGCTGACGATCACGCTTCGATCGTCGTCGGGCGCTGCGGCGTCGGTGAGGAACGTGCGGCCGCGCGTCGGCGTGATGCCGAGCGTGGCGAAAAAATTCGGGCTCACGTGGAGTGCGGGAATCTGCAGGGGCTCGCCGCGCCCGGTGAGCTCCGCGTCGATCGCCTGGTAGGCCGCGAGACTCTCGAACGCGGCGACGCGCTGGCGCAGCGCGTCGTACGACATGGGCGCCCACGTCGCGAACGTCCTGACGCCCGTCTGGGTCTGCTGCACCGTCGAGATCATGACGAGGCGATCGGGATCGGGATACGGCAACGGACGCCAGAGCACGCCATAGGCGACGGAGAAAATCGCGGTGTTGAGGCCGATGCCGAGCGCGAGCGTGACGGCGGCGGCGAACGTGAACGCCGGATCGCGCCGCATCA
>CAZVHY010000248.1:0-4943 GCA_964627115.1 uncultured Solibacteraceae bacterium
CACGGCGACACGGCTGCGCGGCGGCGGGCTGCGCGGCTGCGGGCCTTGCCGCCTCCAAGCCTTCCAGGCTGCCGCCTCCCAGCCTGATCGATCGCCGACTCACTCCGTCCGCAGGGTGATCGCCGGATCGATGCGCGAGGCTGCGCGTGCGGGGACAGCGGCGCCGGCCAGCATCGCGCCTGCGAGTACGACGACCGCTGCCGCCATGGACCAGGGGTCGCCCGGTTGCACCTCGTAGAGCAGGCTCGCGAGGACGTGCGTGAGCCAGAACGCACCGGCCACGCCGACGATGAGCCCGACGAGCAGCGGTGCGGTCGTCGCCGCCAGAATCGAGCGACGGATCCGTGCGGCATCCGCACCGAGAGCAAGCCGGATCCCGATTTCGCGCCTGCGGCGTGTGACGGCCCCGCTCGTTGATGCATACAGGCCCACGACGGCGGTGCCGAGCGCAACGACGGCCATCACGGTCATCAGCGTGAGATAGAGGCGCGGTGTCTGGCGCCCGAGCACGTATTGGTGCGCGATGGCGCCTGTGTTGGTCACCTCCGCCTGCGACTCCATCGCACGGATGACGTCCGCCACACTCGTCGCGATCGCCGCGTCGTCGGCCGCGCTCCGCACGATCAAGCTGCGCGTGGTCTCGGGCATGCCGAGACCCTGGGTGAGCGGCACATACACCTGCGACAAGCGATACTGCTGGCCGACCATCAGATCCGCCGATTTCGTGGCGCCCACCACGGCGACCACGGTCAGCCACTCCTCGACGCCGAACGGCCGCAACCGGCGCCCGAGCGGCGACTCGCCCGGCCAGATGGCGTCCGCAAGCTCGTCGCTGATGGCGATCACTGGAGCGGAGCCCTGTCGATCGTCGTGCGAGAACGCGCGACCCGCCCTGATCGGAATCCCGATCTCCTGGAAGTAGTCGGGAGCGACAAGGAAGATGTCGGTGAAAAATCTGGCGTCGTTCTTTTCGAAGGCTTCGACATCGGTGCGCAGTTCGCCCGTCGGCGAATTGCCGAAGGTTGCGGCCGTAATTCCCGGCAGTGCGCTCGTACGGCGCAGCACATCGTCGAAGAACGCCGCGGCCGCCGGGCCGGGATAGCGGTCGGGTGGGACAGACACGATGACCCGGGACAACCCGTCGAGGTCGTAGCCGGGATCGATCATGACCATGCGGATGAAGCTCGACGCGAGCAGCGTCTGCGCGGAGAGGAGCACGAGCGCCAGTGCTACCTGGGCGGCCTGCAGGACGTGGTGCAGACGTCGCTGTCCGCGCCCGCCGACGGCGCGCACGCTGCCGAGAGCCAGATCGGCCGCCTGATGTCGCGAGTGGCGAAGCGCGGGCAGCAGACTGCACAGCAGCGTCGCCACGAACACCGAGACCAGGCAGACCGTGAGGACGCGGCCGTCGACGGCGAGCGGGTTGGCGGCAAACAACGGCAGCCGTGGGGGAATCAGCGGCGGTATCACGGCCACGCTCCACCACGTGAGCAGCAACCCTGCGGCACCACCGAGCAGCGCGAGCACGAATCCCTCCGTCAGCAGTTGACGGACGAGTCGGCCGCGCGAGGCGCCCAATGCGGATCGGATGGCCAGTTCGCCGCGCCGCTCGAGGCCGCTCGCGAGCAGCAGACTGGCGACGTTGGCGCAGGGAACAAGGAGCAGGCACCCGCTGGCACCCAGGAAGACCAGCAGCGCCAGTCGAATGTCGCCCAGATGTGCCGTGCGCGAGTCGAGCGGATGAATCTCGATGTCCCATCGATCGGCCACCGGTACATCGGTCTGGATGCGCGCGACCGCCGCCGCGATCTCCCGATTGGCGGCATCGACGGTCAGGCCCTCGCGCAGCCGCACGACCTCGCCCGCTGTCTTGCGTCCGCCCGACGCCCGTTCCGCGCGTTCGTCGATCAACGTCCAGCCGATGACGTGGCTTCCGCCCACGTCCCACCGCAGCGTTGCCGGCATCACGCCGACGATGGTGTGCGGCTGACCGTCGATCGTGATCCTGGTTCCCGGCACATTGCGGTCGGCATCGAACTCGCGCCGCCAGAAGTCTTCGGCAAGCAGGATCGGATTCGCCCCGGCGTCCAGGTCGTCGATCGTGAACGCGCGTCCTGTGAGTGGCGTCACGCCGAGCAGTCCGAGGGTTCCCGGCGCCAATGCGCCCACGAAGCGCTCGTCGCCGGTTGCGCCCGCCACTTCCCTGACGCGTCGCGGGTTGCCGGCGAGTTCGATGCCTTCGAACAACGCCGGTTCGGCCCGCCACTGATCGAGTTGCTGCCAGCTGGACAGTCCCATCATCCGGCGCTCGGATACCGTGCCCCGGTCCAGCACGTACGCGATCTGGACCAGACGATCGGGATGCCGATACGGGAGCGGCTTGAACAGCGCCGCATCGGCAACGCTGAAGATCGTGGTCGTGGCGCCGATGCCGGCGCCGAGCGTCAACACGGCCATCGCCGCGAGGCCAGGCGCACGCCGCAACCCGCGCAGCGCATGGCGGATGTCGCGGAGGAATCGCTCGATGCCGGCGCCGACACGCCGTTCGCGAACAGCCTGGGCGACCGACGAGGCGCCCCCGAGCGCAACGCGGCCGCGCCGCGCGGCCTCATCGTCGTCCATGCCCCCTCGCCGATGCTCGTCGGCGACGAGATCGGCGTAGGCCTGGAGTTCGTCGTGCAGGTCGAGCTCCAACTCGCGTCGACGGAACCAGGTGCGTGCCAGAGCACGAAGACGAGCGGCGATCGACATGAGCGACCTCCTGCCGGTCCTGCCTACGTGGCGCGCAGCGCCTTGCGCATGGCTGCCGCGACTTGTTCCCACGCAGCCGTTTCACGTTCGAGTTGTCGTCGCCCCGCCGCGGTCAGTTCGTAGAACTTCGCCCGGCGGCGGTTGTCGGATTCGCCCCACGCCGACTTCAGCCATCCTCGCTCTTCGAGCCGGTGCAGCGCCGGGAACAGCGAGCCAGGCTTTACGTCGAACGTGCCGCCGGTGATCTGTTCGATTCGACGCGATACGCCAAGTCCATGATTGGGTGCGAGCGACAGCGCGCGAAGAATCAACAGGTCCAGGGTGCCTTGCAGCAGGTCCATGCGGGACATCGCGGCAATCCTATCGAATGTCTGTATAGGGTGTCTATATGAGGGCTGCGGGGCTGCACGGCGGCGAGGCTACGGGGCGGCACGGCTGCGCGGCTGCACGCCCGCAGGGCGGCAAGGCTGCAAGGCTGCGGGGCGGCGTCTCGATGACGACGGCGTAGGGGCGGACCTTGTGTCCGCCCGATTGCGGGCCAGCACGAGGCCGGCCCCCTACATCCTGCCGCCGGTAGCCGGTAGCCGGTAGCCGGTAGTCGGTAGTCGGTCGCCGGTAGCTGATCGCCGATCGCCGGCGCGAACCGCCGCGCGTCAGCCCGCGCCGGCCGCGTCACGCACGGCCGCGACCATGCGGCGCTGGCGGTCGCGCACCATGGCCATGACCGCGCGGACACGCTCCCGCGCGCCTGCCGGGTCCCGGTGGATGTCCTCCAGCCGCGACCAGAGCTCGGCACCGCTGGTCTCGTCGATCTCGAAGAACCAGTTGGATGCGCCGAAATCGCGATACATCTGGCCCTTGCAGGTGTCGGTCGGCTGCCGCACGTAGAACGCCGGCGTTCCGTTGTGGTACGCGATCAGCGGCGAGTGGCAGTCGGCGCTGATCACGGCGAGCGCCTTCGAGTAGATCGACGCGGCTTCGTCGGGCAGCCAGTACGTGTTGCGCCACACCACGCGGCGCTTCACGTCGGCGGGCAACGGATCGATCAGGAACTCTTTCGAGGTCTCGATCTGGTAGGTCATCTCCGGACAGGTCATGATCTTGCCGCCGGTGGCGCGCACGTAGGCAATCATCATCTCGCGCAGCTTGGAGAGATCCTGCTCGGTCGTGCGCGCGTTGATCGCGTCGCGCTGGTGGTCGGCCTCGGTCGGCGTCGTGTTGCGCATGCGGTGGTACGGCGTGTAGCGCAACCGCGGAATCACGCAGATGAACCGGCCGTCCTCGAGTCCGTTGTCCCGCAGGTACCCGAACCCCGTGGCATCGTCGCGCAGGTGCATGCCCAGCTGCGAATCGGGGCCGAACTCGAGGATCTTCGCCGTCACCTTCTGGGACCTGAGGTAGTCGACCGAGATGGTGTCGCGGCAGAACATGAAGTCCGCCTCGTCGATGATGTACCGCAGGTCGCCCGTCAGGTGATCGGGCGGCAGCGCCAGCGCGCGCCGCCGGATGTCGTCGAGCGTACCGCCCTCGGGATCCCGGCCCTGGCCGAAGCCGGAGATGGGATCGGTGCTGACCGCGAACACCCCGGTCGGCTTGCCGGTGGCGCGCTTGAACGCGGCCGCGTGCTGGTGCGCGGGGAAGCCGGAACCGGATCCGCTCACATACACGTCCGCATCGGCCCAGGCCTGCGCGAGCTCGGGCGTTGTCGGCCTGCCGTCGGACCCGACGGAGCCGCGCACGATCTTCAGTTCGGGAAACGCCTTCACCAGGAGTTCCCCCGCGCCGCGCTCGATCTCGCTCGGCCAGAGCGTGAGCTCGGCCTCGGGGAAATGCTCCTCGAGCAGGCGCAGGGCGCCGGGCGTGTGGCCGATGTCGCCGATGTTGACGCTCTGCCACGCGTTGCGGAGCAGGATGCGGGGCCGGCGCGCGCTGGCGGCTCGGAGCGATCTTCGACTGCCGATCGCCGCGGCCGCCAGGATCGAGGACTGGAGGAAATGACGACGATTCATAGAGGGAGGCTACCATTCCCCATGCGCGCTCATTATCTGCAACACGTGCCGTTCGAGGGACTGGGAAGCATCGAGCCGTGGCTGCTCGACGCCGGCTACAACATCACGGCCGTGCGGCTCTACGAGTCGCCCGCGTTGCCCGATTCGTCGGACGTCGATCTCGTCATCGCGATGGGCGGGCCG
>CAZVHY010000249.1:0-4928 GCA_964627115.1 uncultured Solibacteraceae bacterium
TCGACTCGGTGGCAGGTGTTGTCAGGAGCAGCGTCGCAAGCAGCCACGCGAGTCCCGCGCCCGCGATGAGGCCAGTCAGCACCAGGCGCATCGACTGCGCGAGCACCAGACGCATCACGTCTACGGGCGTGGCGCCAAGTGCCATTCGCACGCCGAACTCTTTCGTTCGCTGCGTCACGAGATAGGAAATGACGCCGTAGAGTCCGGAGAGCGTGAGCCCGAGCGCGAGTACGCCGAGCGTCACCGTCAGCCAGAAGCCGAACTGAAGCGGATAGGCCTCGAGCCGGCCCAATGTTTCGAGGCTCACGACCATGCCCATGTTGGGATCGACGGCGACGAGACGATCGACCAGGGCAGTGCGTGCCTGCTCGGTGTCGCCTGACACGCGTGCGATCAGCGCGGCGTTGGTCCTCGAGTGCGTGGCCGGCAGGTAGACGTTCGCCTCAGGGCCGGCAAGTCGAATCCCCGGGACATTGGCCACCACGCCGATGACGACGAACGTGGACGCGGAGGGCCTGGAGTCGTCTGCGGCAGGCATCGCCGGCTCCTGATGGGGTTCGATGCGTAACACCTGACCCACGGCGTCGTCGGTGAGCCAGATCTGACGAGCGAGGGCTTGCGACACGACCGCTACGGGTGTAGCCGATGAAGCCTCAGCGCTCGTGAACGTTCGTCCTCGCACGACACCGACCTCGAGCACATCGAAGAACTCTGGCGATACGAAGCGGTACGCGAGAGGCCACGAGCCTCGACGCGCGGGCGCCGCGCCGATCGCCGCGTGCGGCGGCGCCGTGAAGAGTTCGGGCGCCGTCGCAGCGACCATCGTGATACGAGGCTCGGTCGCTATGGCGTCGAGCAGTGCCGGTCGAAGCGGCTCGTTGACGACGTCGATCAGGATGTTGCCGGCGAGGCGCAAACCGGGATCGGCTGCAACGGCGCGAAGCGCGCCGCGAAGAAAGACACCGGCCGCGATGAGCAGGAGTGCTGCGGCGGTGACCTGCGCCACCATCAGCAGACTCCGCGCGCGGCCGGGGCGCGAACCGGATCGCCCGACGTCTCCACGCATCGTTCGAACGAGGTCGAGACGCGTTGCCGCCAGTGCCGGCAGCAGACCGAAGAACATCGTCGCGCAGACTGCCGTCGCAGTCGCGAACCCCTAGACGCGCCAGTCCGCGCCGGCCATCGACGGATTGATCACGCCGACGAACTCGACCAGCTCAGGGGGCAGCGTGGCGAACAACACCGCCGTCGTGCCGTCCAGCACCACGCGCGACACCGCGATCGCTCCTGTCACGGCGATCAGGCCGAGGAGAAGCCCCTCGGTGACGAGTTGCCTGACGACGCGTCGCCTCGACGCGCCAAGTGACAGCCGGATGCCGATCTCGCGCTGGCGCACGACGGCCCGCGCCAGCAGGATATTGGCCACGTTCGCACACCCGATCACCAGCACGAGGCCGAACGCGACGAAGAGCGGAGCAAATGCCGCCACGACAGCGGGTGACAGCGTCATCGGGGTGCGGCGCGATTCGAGGCGAATGCGGAACTGCACGGGCTCTCCGGCGCCGCTGGCCTCGCGCGAAGCCCACGCGTGCAGGGCCGCCCGAGCGCTGTCTTCGGAAACACCCGCGACCAGACGGCCGACGACGGCCACGCCGGCACGGTCCTCGTCTCCCAGGAGCCACGATCGGAAATGGCCCATGCCCGAGAGCGGCGCCCAGTAGTCGGGCGCGACGAGTTCGAGGCCGATGAACTCCGGCGCGGTCACGCCGACCACTTCATACGACATGCCGCTGATCGTGAGGGTCCGGCCGATGATGTCAGGGGCGCCGGCAAAGTGGCGCATCCAGCCGTTGTGGCTCAGCACCATCACCGGTCTACCCGGCGGCGCGATGTCGTCGTCTGGCGCGAGCGTGCGCCCGAGCGTCGCGCGCGCGCCGAGCACGCCGAAGAAGTTGCCCGTGACCAGATGGCCCTCCATCATGCGGCCGGCGATGCGCGACGTGATGCCAGGCATCATGGCGAACGCATCGACGAACACAGAAGTTTCGCGCCGCATGGCCTCGTACTGCGGCCGGGTGAACGGAACGCGTGCGCCGCTGGCTGGTGCGGCGTGTTCGACGGAGAAGAGTGAGGCTGGGTCGTTGACGGCAGCCTCACGAAACACGAACGCGTTGAGGACGGTGAAGACTGCGGCCAGCAGCCCCAGTCCGATCGCGAGCGTACCAACGATCGTGAGCGCCACCGCCGGAGTGCGCCGCAGGCTGCGCAGGGCATACGCGAGGTCCTGCACACAGGATTCGATGAATCTAGCGCCGCGCGCGTCACGACACTCCTCGGCGGCGGTCGTCGCGGAGCCGAAACGCGCCCTGGCCTGCACCCGCGCGTCATCCATGCTCATGCCGGTTGCCGCCAGCTTCCGTGTCTCCATCTCGACGTGAAACGCGAGCTCGTCGTCGAGATCGCGCTCGACGCGTGCCCGCGAGAACAGCGCTGCGAATCGATGCCGGACGATGCGCCAGAGCCTCATGACCTACGCCAGCTTCATCACGCGGCCGATCGCCTGGGCCATGCGTTCCCACTCGCCGGCCTCGACGGCCAGGCGGCGCCGGCCGGACGACGTGAGCCGATAGAACTTCGCACGCCTGCCGAGTTCAGAGACGCCCCACTCGGCCTCGATCCAGCCCTGATGTTCCAGCCGGTGCAGCGCGGGGTAGAGTGACCCCTGGTTGACCTGCAGGACGTCCTCGGACACCTGCTGGATGCGCTCCGAGATGGCCCAGCCGTGCATGGCGGCGCCCGGCTGAAGCGTGCGGAGGATGAGCAGGGCGAGCGTGCCCTGAAGGATGTCGGGAGTGGTTGGGCGGCCCATTGGTGTCGGATGACGACATTAGAGTCGTTGGTGTCGAATGTCAACACCAACCCCCTCTGTTGGAGTAGCGCGGCTCATCCGACAATTACGGCAGTTTCGTCCGATACTGCCGGGATGCGGCTAGACTGCTGTCGACGCCGGCCCTTTCTTTGTCCGGTGTCTCGTTCGGGCCGACGCAGGGAGGAACTGATGCGTCTGCGATCGCCTGCACGCCTGATTGTCTCCATTGCCCTGTTCGGGTTTCTCGCGCTGCTCGAATACGACGTCAGCGGCCGTTCGTTCGTTGCGACAGATCAGGACACCGACCTCATCGCGCGCGCTCGCGCGATTCACGATCGCGTGCTGACGCTCGACACGCACGTCGACATCAACCCGGCGAACTTCACGGCCGAGCGCAGCTACGCCACGCGCCTCACCACGCAGGTGAACCTGCCGAAGATGGAGGAGGGCGGCCTCGACGCGGCGTTCTTCATCGTCTACGTCGGGCAGTCGACCGGGCCCGAGGCGTTCACCCCGGCCGGATATGAGGCCGCGTACGCACAGGCGATCCGGAAGTTCGACGCCATCCATCACCTCGTCACGACACTGGCGCCGGATCGGATCGGGCTGGCGCTGACCGCTGCCGATGTCCGTCGGATTGCCGCAAGTGGCCGCAAGGTCGCGCTCATCGGTGTGGAGAACGGATATCCGCTCGGCGAGGACGCCGGTCGCGTGAAGGAGTTCTACGAGCGCGGCGCGCGGTACCTGTCCCTCGCGCACAATGGGCACAATCAGCTTTCAGATTCGAACACCGGCGAACGCGACGATGTGTGGCGCTGGAACGGCGTGTCACCGCTTGGACGCGAGGTGATGGCCGCACTCAACGCGTACGGCATCATGATCGACGTCTCCCATCCGTCAAAGGCCTCGATGCTCCAGGCCGTCGAGCTGTCGACCGTGCCGGTCATTGCGTCGCATTCGTCGGTTCGCGCGCTCTGCAATCACAGCCGGAATCTCGACGACGAGCAGCTCGACGCGTTACGCGCGAACGGCGGTGTCGCGCAGATGACGGCGTTTGCAGCCTACATCCGGACGCCGGAATGTACGGCCGGCACACCGCGCGCCAGCGATCCGTCCCGCGCGACCGTCAGCGACTTCATCGATCACGTCGACTACGCCGTGAAGCGCATCGGTATCGACCACGTCGGCCTTTCGTCCGACTTCGACGGCGGTGGCGGCGTCGTCGGCTGGAGCGACGCGAGCGAGACGTTCAACGTCACGCTCGAGCTCGTGCGTCGCGGCTACACCGAGGAACAGATTGCGAAGTTGTGGAGCGGCAACCTGCTGCGGGTGATGGACGCCGTCGAGCGCGGCGCCACCGCAGGCAGGTAGCAGGCAGCACTGCCTGTCAGGGCGCGTCAGTGGGTGTCTCGCGGCGT
Organism: uncultured Solibacteraceae bacterium; assembly: GCA_964627115.1. Classification (GTDB taxonomy): domain Bacteria; phylum Acidobacteriota; class Vicinamibacteria; order Vicinamibacterales; family SCN-69-37; genus SCN-69-37. Next base: position 4,288 of record CAZVHY010000249.1, read on the forward strand.
GGACCGCGCATCACCTGGCTGCCTTCCCGATCGCCAACCAGCGGCGTGTCTTCCGCCAGGTTCTCGTTGTCCGCGTCCACGTCGGTGCCTGGCGTCGGCGTCGAGGGACGTCGCGACCGCGCGCGTTCATCGTCCGGATTCGTTTCTTCCGGATCGGGAACCGAACCGTCGTCGGCGGTGCTGCCCCAGTGGCCGGCGTCTTTCTCACGATCGCTGATGCCATCACCCGGAACGCGTGACGCGGCAGTGTGCGGTATCAGCCCGCAACGCGTCGTCCAGCGGGCCGCGAGTGGGTTCCGGCGTGCCACGAACAGGTCGCGATGGTTCGGCAGTGTGGTGCTCACGTGCATGAAGGGCTCCCGAGCACGGGACAGTGCACGTCGCGTACCGGCGTCAACCGGCCTTGATGGTCTTGATGGACGTGAGCAGCGTTTCGAGTTGTTCGGCGATCGGCATGAGCGCTGCGAGATCGTCCGGCGCGATTTCGTAGCGATGCGGGTGTTTGCGGATGAGATCCATGCGATCGGTCAGCCGGCTGAGGAGGCGAACGGTTTTGGGGTCGAGGGCCATGAACGAACCTGTCGTGGTGATTGGTGCTCAGGCAGGGGAGGCGGCCCGGCGGTGCGCAGGTAGTCTAGCAG
>CAZVHY010000250.1:0-2058 GCA_964627115.1 uncultured Solibacteraceae bacterium
GCGCTCGATGCGCGCGAACGGCATGCGCTCGGCGCGCACTTCACGCCGCGCGCGTACGTCGAGCGGCTCGTGCTGCCGACGGTCATCGAGCCGCTGCGCGAGGAGTGGCAGAACGTGCAGGCCGCCTCGCTCACGCTCGATGCAGACGGCAAGCGCAAGGACGCGCTGCAGATGCTGCGCGACTTCCAGCAGCGGCTCTGCGCCATCCGCGTGCTCGACCCGGCGTGCGGCTCGGGCAACTTCCTCTACGTGGCGCTCGAGCACCTGAAGCGGCTCGAGGGCGAAGTGCTGCTGCAGCGCGAGGCACTCGGCACGTCGTTGTCGCTCGAGGCCGAGGGGCTCACCGTCGATCCCCACCAGTTCCTCGGCATCGAGGTGAACCCGCGCGCCGCGGCCATTGCCGAGCTCGTGCTCTGGATCGGCTACCTCCAGTGGCACTTCCGCACGCGCGGCCACGTGCTGCCGGCCGAGCCCGTATTGCGCGACTTCCGCAACATCGAGTGCCGCGATGCCGTGCTCGCGTGGGACGCTATTGAACCGGAGCTCGACGACGAGGGTCGACCGGTGACGCACTGGGACGGCGTGACGACCAAACCGCACCCGGTGACCGGCGAGCAGGTGCCCGACGACACCGCCCGAACGCCCGTCGTCCGCTACGTGAACCCGCGGAAGGCCGAGTGGCCGGACGCGGAGTTCGTCGTGGGGAATCCGCCGTTCATTGGCAACAAGCGGATGCGACAGGCGCTTGGCGATGGGTACGTCGAAGCGTTGAGAAGAGCGTGGTCTGACGTACCAGAGACCGCGGACCTGGTCATGTACTGGTGGAATAGGGCGGCCGAACTGACACGCCTGGGCCGTTTGCAGCGCTTCGGTCTCATCACGACGAACAGTGTGACCATGCTCTTCAACCGTCAGGTCATCGAGGCGCAGCAGGCCGCGAAGCCGCCGCTGCACGTAGCGTTTGCGGTGCCAGACCACCCGTGGGTCGACAACGCAGCCGGCGCTGCGGTACGCGTGGCGATGACAGTGGGTGCGAAGGGCGATGCGCCGGGGCGCTTGTTGCTGTCGATCGACGAAACCGCGCGCGACGAGGGCGAGTATGCGGTGCGTTTCGACGAACGCACGGGCGACATCCACGCCGACTTGACGGTCGGCGCGCGCGTCGTCGCGGCACAACGGCTGGCAGCGAATGCTGACGTGTGCTTCCAAGGCATGATTCTCGTAGGCAAGGGATTCCGCTTACAGGAGTCCGACGTGCTTTGGCTTGGCTACGATCCCGATGCACTGCCCGATGTCATAGCCCCACACTGCAACGCACGTGACCTGCTTCAAGGCGGCGCGCACTGCTTCTCGATAGACTTGTTCGGATTGACGGCCGAGCAGGCGCGCGAACAACATCCGGCGCTGTACCAGTGGCTACACGATCGCGTGAAGCCCGAACGCGATGCCAACCGTGATGCGCTCTTTCGCGCCAACTGGTGGCTGTTTGGTCGGCCGCGCCCCAACCTGCGCGAGTCGTGGCGTGGCTTGAGGCGCATCATCCTCACCGCCGAGACCGCCAAACATCGCATCTTCGTGGTCCAGTCGCTTCCCTTCTGCCCCGACCACAAGCTCTACGCGATCTGCATCGAGACATGGGACGTCCTCGGAGTGCTGTCCAGCCGCGTCCATCGTAGCTGGGCTCTCGCGGCCGGGGGCCGCCTGGGTGTTGGCAACGATCCCACCTGGACGAACACAACCTGTTTCCTCACGTTCCCCTTCCCGCTCCCCACCGACGCCCAACGCCAGCGCATCGGCGATCTCGCCGAGCAGCTCGACGCACATCGCAAGCGGCAGCAGGCGGCGTTTCCGGATCTCGCGCTCACGGGCATGTACAACGTGCTCGAGAAGCTGAAGTCCGGCGAGGCGCTCACACCGAAAGAGCGCGTCATCCACGAGCAGGGGCTCGTCTCGGTGCTGAAGCAGCTGCACGACGATATCGACCTTGCCGTGCTCGACGCGTACGGGTGGAACGATCTCGCGCCGCTCATGCAGATCGTCAACGGCAACGCCACGCCG
>CAZVHY010000250.1:2158-4913 GCA_964627115.1 uncultured Solibacteraceae bacterium
GCCCTGGCCGAAAGACCTCACCGATCAGGTCCGCGTCGTCGCCGCCGCCCTCGGCGCGCAGTCGTCACCACAGACCGCCGACGACATCGCCGCCCGCTTCTCCGGCCGCGGCCCGAAACAGCGCGTGCCGCAACTGCTCGACATGCTCGCCGCGCTCGGCCGCGCGCGCGAGGTGGAGGGCGGGAAGTACGTGGGGTAAGGCTGCACGGCGGCTGGCGGCGCGGCGGCGCTCGTGCCCCCCGGGTCTGAAGACCCGGGGCTCCATTGGATCGGGGGAGCGTGGGGGCAGCGGGCGGCGCGTCAGTGCGGCCGCGGGCGGCGCATGGACACGGGCCTGTCGGCGGCAGATTCGGATAGAGTGAATCGATCGGACCAAGGAAGGATGTCCACGTGCTGACCCGCCTCAAAGTCGAAGGATTCAAGAACCTGAATCCCATCGACATCCGCTTCGGCCCGTTCACGTGTATCGCGGGCCCGAATGGTGTCGGGAAGTCCAACATCTTCGACGCGATTGCCTTCCTGGCCGCCCTCGCCGACAAGCCCTTGGTCGAGGCGGCGCTCGCCGTCAGAGGTGGGGATGCCAACCGCAGCGATGTACGCAGCCTGTTCCGCAGGGTGGGCGACAAGATCGCCGACCGCATGCGTTTCGAGGTGGAACTGCTGATTCCGGCTGAAGGTGAAGATTCGCTTGGACAGTCGGCCACTGCGTCGATGACCTTCCTCCGCTACGAACTCGAACTTCGCTACCGGCCGGACCCCACGCTCAGAGGAATGGGGGCGCTCGAGATCGTCAGCGAGAGCATGGTCCACGTCAATCGATCCGAGGCGAAAGCCCGCATCGGCTTTTCACACAAGAAGGCGTGGCGAGACTCGGTCGTGAAAGGCCGCCGGACGAGTCCCTATATCTCGACCGAACGCAAAGACGATGCTGCGGTGATCTCCCTCCATGCAGATAGCGCCGGTGAGCTTGGCGGCGGACGGCCGAGACGAGTGCCTGCTCACGGTCTCCCTCGTACCATGCTGTCCTCAGTGAACAATGCAGCCGAGCACCGGACGCTCGTGCTCGCCCGCCAAGAGATGTGCAGTTGGACGCAACTGCAACTTGAGCCATCCGCCCTTCGATCGCCCGACGAGTTCACGGCACCCCGTACGGTCAATCCACGCGGTCAGCATCTGCCGGCCACTCTGTACGGCCTCGTTCAGTCGGCTGAGCGTGAACACACCGGTGGTGGCAAGGACGTGCTCGCCAGAGTCGCGAATCGCCTCTCCCAACTCGTGGAGAGCGCGAGACGCGTCCAGGTTGATGTCGATGAGAAGCGACAGTTGCTGAGCATTGTCATGACCGACCGTCACGGCACCGAGCACATCGCCGGCGCCTTGTCCGACGGCACCCTGCGCTTTCTGGCGCTGACCGTGATGGAGGCCGATCCAAGAAGCGGCCGTCTCCTTTGCCTCGAGGAACCGGAGAACGGCATGCATCCGTTGCGCATTCCGGCTGTCATCCAGTTGCTTGGAGACCTCGCGGTCGACGTCACAGAACCGGTTGACGCCGACAATCCGCTCCGACAGGTCATCGTGAACACGCACTCGCCATCGGTCGTGGGATGTGTTCATGACGATGCTCTTCTTCTGGCACAGTCCGGCAAGACCGTGTGGAATGGCTCGGAGTCGTCGCGACTTTCGATACGCCATCTTCCTGGCACGTGGCGCGAAGATACGCCGGAATCGACAGTCAGCAGGGGCGATCTCACGGCGTATCTGAATCCACTGGAAGTGCTCGACAGTGACGATGAAGAAGGCCTGGTGGGTGCGACACCGCGTGTCATGAATAGAAAGGACCTTCAGCTCGCGCTGCCACTGCATGCGCAGTCATCGAGCGTGAGTTGACATGTCGGTTCGCGCAGCCCTCGTGACGGATGGGTCGTCCGACCGGGTTCTGGTACGCGTGCTCGAGTGGGTGGTCGCCAGACACGCCACCCAGCCGATCGAGATCAGTTGGGCGGATCTTCGCGGACTGCAGCCAAGACCGTCGGAACTCTCCGATCGGCTGGCCAGCGCGGTACGACTGTACCAGTGCCGCCTGCTGTTCGTTCACAGGGACTCGGAGGGACAGGATCCCGACCTACGCTACCGGGAAATCGAGTTGACCAACCACACAGGCGTCACGCACGTTGCCGTCGTCCCCGTCACGATGCAGGAAGCGTGGCTGCTCCACAACGAGACGGCCCTTCGAGAAGCCGCGGGGCGGCCCTCAGGGCGAAATGCCCTCGACCTGCCGTCGCCGCGTCAATGGGATCAGGTTGCCGACCCGAAGACGATCCTCCACAGCGCCCTGCGCGCCGCCAGCGGCACGAGCGGCCGGCGCGCCCGGTCTTTCAGACCGCACCAGGCGGCCCTGCGCCTGGCGGACTTGATCGAAGACTGGTCGCCTCTGCGCCGGCTCGCCGCCTTTCAGCGGCTGGAGTCGGATACACAACGCGCGCTTCACGCCCTCGGAATGTGAGGTCACCGACACGGCCCCGATACGGTCGCGCGGCTCGGCGCGTCCCCCTGTCGCACTCACCGCGCTCGGTCGGACGCGCGAGTACAGGGCTGGCAGTACGTGGGATAAGGCTGCGGGCTGCGCGGCGGCGCTCGTGCCCCCCGGGTCTGAATACCCGGGGCGTTGTTGGGTTGAGGGAGCGTGACGATAGGATCCATGCGACGGAGTTCAATCGCGATGACGAACATTCTGGGTCTGTCCGGGAGTCTCCGG
>CAZVHY010000251.1:0-4873 GCA_964627115.1 uncultured Solibacteraceae bacterium
ACGCGTCGCTCGTGAAGGGATCACACGGCCGCCCCGGCGACGCCGGCGCGCACGGTCCGGTGTGTATCAGCCGGCACGGCGACCTGTTCGCCGGCGACACGATGCGGTCGATCGACGTGTACGACGTCATCTGGAAGCACCTGACGGCGTAGGGGCGACGCATGCGTCGGATCGCGGCGCTGCGCCGATTCGCGGGGCGAGGGTTCCCCCGCCTTGGACGGTCGCCACATGGGCGAGGCAAGCCTCGCCCCTACGGCCGTTCCGTAGGGGCGGCCCTTGGGCCGCCCACGTGACGTGGTCGACACGATTGCCACCACCCCACGTGATGTCCGCTAATCCGCGCGCAACGTAACCGCCGGATCGATGCATGCGGCGCGGCGCGCCGGCAACCACGTCGCCAGCAGCGCGGTGCCGACGACGGCCGCGGCGACGATGGCGTAGGTACTGACATCGGTGGCCGTCACGCCGAAGAGCTGACTCTCGATCGTGCGCGACGCGGCTCTCGCCGCGCCGAGGCCCGCGATGGTTCCGACCGTGATGAAGATCAGCGCCGGTCTGAACACCAGGCGCTGGACGTTCCGCCCGCTCGCGCCGATCGCGAGACGAATGCCAATCTCACGCGTGCGTCCGGCAACGAGGAACGCGATCACGCCGTAGATGCCGGCCATGGCGACAACGAACGCGACGGCACCGAACACGGTCGTGAGGCTTGCGGCCACGCGGGTGTCGCCATAGAGCTCCGCATATCGGTCGTCCACCAGCGTCGATCGCACGACCGCGTCGCTGCCAGCCGCCGCGCGCACGACTTCTGTCACGGTTGAAAGGCTGTGCGGCGCGTCGAGTCTGACGACGAATCTCGGGAGCGCTACCTCGCTGTCGGCGGCGCGGAAGTACACGGCGTGCACGACGGTTCCTGTCGATGTCTCGACGCGATCGCCGCGCACCGGCGATGCCACGCCGACCACCTCGAACGTGGAGACCCGCGACATCGCGGTCTGCCCCACGTTGAATCGTGCGCCGATCGCGTCGCCATCGGGCCAGTACTGGCGCGCGAACGACTCGTCCACGACCGCCGCTCCCGGCGCATCGTCGGCCGTGAACCAACGGCCTCGCGTCAGCGTCATGCCGACGGTCATGAAGTACTCCGGGTCGACGTCGTTTCCCGCGAGGTGGATCTGTCCTTCAGGCTCCGGACGTCCGTGAATCTCGAGCCGGCCTCCGACACCTCTCGACGTCGACGGCAGCAGCGTGCCGGTGCGCGACACCGATCGGACCGCGGGATGAGCGCGCAACTGCGCGAGGACGTCGGTCTCGATCTGGGTGGCCCGCGGCGTCCGCCAGACGTGCCCCGGCAGCACGACCTCGACCGTGGCGAGATTCGTACTGTCGAATCCCTTGTCGCGGGCCGCATGTGCGCCATACGACCGGATGAAGAGCAGACTGCCGACCAGCAGCAGCACCGTGAGCCCAACCTGGCCGGCCAGCAGTGCGTGACGCGTGAGCGCCTGCGCGCGCGAGATGGTCGACGTACGGGCGTTCGCGCTCAACGTGCCCGCGAGGTTCGTCTGCGCCGCACGCCAGACGACCGGCGCGACGATGACCGCCCACGTGGCAACGGCAACCACGGCAATGAACAGAAGCGTGCGCTGATCCAGATCGATCGGGTTCAACAACCGGTTCTGCATCGTCGTCGGCAGCAACGCCAGCAGCGCCGATGCGCCCCAGAAGGTCAGCGCCAGCGCGATGGCCACGGCCGCGGCGGTGACGACGGCGCCCTCGATGAGCGCCGCACGCACGAGCGTGGCGCGCGTTGCGCCAAGGACCGTCTGCACCGCGTACGTCCGTGCCCGCCTCACAACGGACGCCAGTTCGAGGCTGGCCACGTTCAGGCCGGCGATGAGCAGCAGGCACCCTGCGGCGCCGAGGAGCATCATGAAGAGCAGCGCGCGGGAGTCCCGGCGGGCGTCGGCCAACGTCACGACCGTGGTCTCACCGCGCAGGAATGGAGGAAGATCCGCCGTGATCGACGGCCCGCGGGCCGCGACGCCCTGCCCGATCTCTTCGATGGAACGCCCCGGAACCACGAGCATCAGCGCCCGCACGTTTCGGAACATCGGGCCCTGCGGCGCCGGTGGAACGAACGGACGCCACACTTCTTCCACAGCGGTCGGAAACCGGAATGTCTGCGGCATCACACCGACGATACGCCGCGACTCCGCGCCAGCCTGAAGATGCTGATCGATGGCAAGCGCAGGATCGCCGAAGAGCCCGCGCGCGACACGTTCACTGACGATGGCAACGGCCGGGGCGCCCGGCTCGACGTCGTCGGCGACAAACGGGCGGCCCCATCGTGGCATCGTGCCAAGCGCCTCGAGCAGGCCCGGCGTGATCTGTTGCGCATGGACCTGTTCCGTCACGCCGCGGATCGATAGATGGAGCGCGGCGTCCATCTCGTAGGCGTGCACGCCGGCGAACAGGTCTGTCTGTCGGCGCCAGCCCTCGAGTTCCGATGTCGGGATGTAGTCGGTGATGCCTTGCCCGGGCGTGGCCTTCTGCGGGATGACCAGGCGATCGGCGTTCGGGTACGACGCCGACCTGAACACGAACGCGTCGGCGGCCGAGAACGCGAGCGCGCAGGCCGCGAGCGTGACGCCGAGGAGTCCAGCCTGAAACAGGCTCGCGGTGCGACGGCCGCGCACACGACGCCAGGCCCAGTGGAGCTCCGACAGGAGCTGTGCGCCGAATCGGGATCGCGTGACGGCTGACGAGGTTGCGTGGCTCATACGGTCCTCACGTCTGGCATGCCATCGCCGCTCGATGGCGGGCCATATGGAGCGGACGGCTTGTGCGCGATACCAGCGCCCTGCGGCGTCGCGACCGTCGGACGCACATCGCGCCTCGAATTCCTCGTCGAGATCGGAGAGCGCGCATTCGACGTCGTGGGGGTGCAGGAGTCGCTGCAGCAGAGATCGGGCGAATCGAGGCGGCTGGGGCGGATGGCGCGCCATGGGCTACTTCGACCGTTCGGGCGCCAGCTTGAACCCGCGCATCATGCGCGACACGTTGATGGCCGACTGCTGCAGGGCGCGCGATCCGGCGGGTGTCAACCTGCAATAGCGCCGCGCGCGGCCGCGTTGCCCCGGCTCCGACTTGACGGTGCGCAGCGTCAACAGGCCCTTGGTTTCGAGCCGCGCCAGCGTCGTATAGAGCGCGCCAATCGACACCGGCCGATCCGTGCGCGTCTCGATCTCCTGCCGCACGGCCGCCCCGTACGCGTCGTCACCGAGGTGTGCAATCGCCAGCATCACGAAGAATTCGAACTCGGCCAGGAGTGCGTTCGTCATGGATGACGATTAGTCTACATTGATTAGTCTACAAATAGAAGTATTTACAGGTTGGCTTTGTCGGCGTTTGTCTCCCTCGCCAACCATCGGCGTCCGGCCAGCCATGCAAGGCCGGGCAGGGCCATGGCGCCGAGAAACGCCAGCAGGAAGGAATCGACGCTCATCGAATAGGCGCCAATGGCCGCGTAGCCAACGGCGATTCCCAGGTTGGCTGCCGCGCAGACCGTGAGGAAGCGGCGGGCGGGGACGTGCATGACGCCGGCGAAGATGACGCTGGCCTCCGCCACCACCGGCACCGGGCGGCAGAGCACGATTGCCAGGTCGCCGTATCGAGCGGCCAGTTCGCGCGCCCGCACGAGTCCGTCTTCGCTGACGATGCGCCGTGCGAGACGGGCCGAGCGCGCGCCAATCACGTACGCGATCACGCACGACACGGTCATGCCGGTCCAGATCACGAGCGTGCCGATCCAGAATCCCAGCAGGACTCCGGCAGCCGCCGATACGAGACTCGAAGGAACCGGCAGGAGCACGTCGAAGGCGAGCAGCGCGCCGATGATCGTCACGGCCCAGACGACGGGCACGTCGCCACTGGCGACGCGTTCGCCGAGCGCCGTGAAGTACGACTCGAAGAGGAAGAACGGAACGAGAATCAGGGCCACGACGGCCAGGACGAGCCACAACCAGCGCATGGTGCTGGGACTATCTTGGATCAGGTGCGGTTGTCGTACCCTGTCCTCATGCGCACCACGCTGATGCCCGCCGCCATCATCTTCACCGTTTCCCAGATCGTCAGCGCGTCCGGTCCTGCCCAGGACGCAACGCCGGCCATGTCGCCGCGGACTGCCGACGCCGTGGCACGTGCGGAGCAGGCCATCGGCGAGCTTCAGACCACGCTCGTCGGTCGGCTGAAGGCCGAGCTCGGCCGGGGTGGCCCGCGGGCAGCCGTCACCGTGTGTCGCGACGAAGCCCAGGAGATGACCACGGCGGTTGGCGCGAAGTACGAGATGGCGCTCGGCCGCACCAGCCATCTCGTGCGCAATCCCGTCAACGCGCCGCGACCGTGGACCAGCGCCTGGGTCGCATCGTACGCCGGCACGACGATGACCGACGCCAGGTCCGGCGTGTTCGAACTCGCCGGCGATCGCATCGGTGTGCTGCGGCCCATCGGCACGATGGACCTGTGCGTGATGTGCCATGGACCGCGGGAGACCGTGCAGGCCACGATCGGCGACGTGCTCACGACGGCGTATCCGGACGATCGCGCCGTCGGCTTCGCCCCCGGCGATCTGCGCGGCTGGTTCTGGGCGGAAGTGCCCCTGCGCTGAGGACACGACAGCCGACGCCGGCATCGCGGCTCTTTACCACGTCAAGTTCTTTGACACGAGCGCCCCCGCCGCGCTACGCTCGCCGGATGTCGATCCGGATGGACGATCGAACGGACCTGACGTCAGTCGCGCGACATGCCGAAGACCGCCTCCAGTTCATCCGGCGGACGATGGAGCGCAGTGCGACGTTCACGGCGGTGCCGG
>CAZVHY010000252.1:0-4801 GCA_964627115.1 uncultured Solibacteraceae bacterium
CGGCGCCCAACATGACGCAGACGGCGCCGAACGCCTACAACCTGGAACTGGCGCGCCCGGTGGACAAGAACCTGACGCACCAGCCCTCGGTGCGCGTCGACTACCAGTTCACGCCCGCCCTGCGCCTCAACGCCCGATGGGCCGGACAGCGCGCACGTGAACGCATCCAGCAGGGCACGATGCCCGGGTACAACGACATCCTGATTCCCTATCCGTATCGCCACGTCTGGGGAACCACGGTCAACTACACGATCAACACGACGACGTTCCTCGAGGCCACCTACGGCGAAACGAAGAACGAACTGGCCGGCGGCAACGCGGGTGGCTTCCTGTCGAATGCGGGCGCCGATCGTCTGGCGATGTTTCCGGACCTGCCCATGATCTATCCGGACGCCGGGTGGGTCGATCCGCGCTACTACCAGCACGACGCGCTGACGCGCGCGAAGGCGGCCGGTGGGGCGTCCTACTTCGACGGCACGAACGTCAACCTGATTCCCGTGCTGCAGTGGGGAGGCCTGGTGGGCAGCCAGCCGCCGAGCCTGACCTACCCGGGCTGGGTCACGTTGAACCTCACGCGCGACATCTCCGTGTCGTTGACGAAGGTGGCCGGCGCGCACACGTTCAAGGCCGGCTTCTACAACAACTACGCGTACAAGCCGCAGAACACCGGCCAGGGCGGTGGCGGCGGCGGTAGCGCCTTCCACGGCACGATCAACTTCGGGAACGACACGAACAACCCGCTCGACACGGGCTTCGGGTTCGCCAACGCGGCCACCGGTGTCTTCACGTCGTTCTCGCAGGCCTCGCGCCTGATCGAAGCGAACACGATCTACAACAACACCGAGTTCTACGTGCAGGACAACTGGCGCGTGAACAATCGCCTGACCGTCGACTACGGCATGCGGTTCACGCGGCAGCAGCCGACCTACGACACGTTCGAGCAGATGACGAACTTCTTCCCGAACCAGTGGAACGTGAACGCGGCGCCGCTGCTGTACGTGCCGGCGTGCCGCAATCACGCGGCGACCTGCACCAGTGCCAACCGCATGGCCATGAACCCGGTGACCGGCCAGATCCTCGAAGGGGTGAACGTCCTCAACACGGCCTCGGCCATTGCCACGGTGATCCCGAACTCGGGCGACCCGATCAACGGGATCCGCGTGGCGGGCCAGGGCATTGCCAAGGAGTCGTACGTGTGGCCGGCGCTCGTCTACGGTCCGCGCTTCGGCCTCGCCTACGACCTCACCGGCACGCAGAGTGTGGTCGTGCGCGGTGGATTCGGGCTCTTCTACGATCGGCCGGACGGCAACACGACGTTCTCGATCCCGTCCAACCCGCCAATTGCCGAATCGGCCGTGCTCACCAACAGCCGGCTCCAGACGCTCGATTCCAGCTTCAGGACGAGCGGTGCGTCGAACCTGGTCGTCTTCCAGTACGACGCGAAGATCCCCTCGTCGGTCCAGTGGAATGCGGGTGTGCAGATGGCGCTGCCGTGGGCGTCGACGGTCGACGTGTCCTACGTTGGCAACCATGGCTACAACATGCTGGGCGCGTTCCAGGGCGGCGCACAGGTGAACCTGAACCAGGTCAACCTTGGCGCGGCGTACCTGCCGGCCAACCAGGACACGACGCTGGCCGCCAGCGCGACGCCTGGCGCCACGGCGCTCCCGACCAATCTGCTCCGGCCGTTCCGCGGCTACGGCAGCATCGGCCAGCACACGACCGAGTTCTACGACACGTATCACTCGATTCAGACGTCGTTCAACCGGCGGTTCCGCGGCGGCATGTCCTTTGGCGTGAACTACACGTACAGCATTTCGCTCGTGGGCAACACGGGGCTGACCTGGCGCCTGCAGCACGCGCCCGACGGCTCGTTCTCCGTGCGCAGCGATCAGGCGCGGTACGAGGAGATGAACAAGAACCTGTCGGTTCAGCCGCACGTGCTCCGCGGCAACGTCGTGTGGGATCTGCCGGACCTGACGGCCGACAACGGCGCGAAGCGCGTGCTCGGGTACATCGTCAACGACTGGCAGTTGTCGAGCATCTTCAACCTGAGCTCCGGCGCGAACTACGACCTCTCGTTCTCGTACCAGAACAACGGCGGCGCCGTGAACCTGACCGGGTCGCCGGACTTCGGCAACAACGGGACGGGCGCACGTGTCATCTTCCTCGGTGACGCGGGCTCGGGGTGCTCGGGCGATCAGTATCGCCAGTTCAATACGGCGATGGTGACCGGACCCGACTTCGGCAGCGTGGGGCTCGACTCGGGCCGGAACGCGATGCGCGGGTGCATGCAGCGCGAGATCGACATCTCGCTGGCGCGCAACATCCGCCTTGGCGGCGGGCGGTCGATCCAGCTGCGAATGGACGCGTTCAATGCGTTCAACATCGTGAACTTCAACGGCCGGCAAGGACAGATCCAGATGAACAACCCGGTGCAGAAGACGATCATCAACTCGCAGTACCTGGCCGACGGTTCGCTCGACGATACGCGTCTGCGGCCGCAGAGCGCGGGATTCGGCGCGGTGACCGGCGCGGGCGACATGCGCACGGTGCGTCTGACCGTACGCTTCGGGTTCTGATCGGGAGACGAACGCCGCGTCCCTGGCTGGACGCGGCGTTCATACAGATACACACGGGCCGGATGGGCAACGCTCGACGCGCCCATCCGGCCCGTGTGCGTTTGGCGGGGCACGACAGACCAGGAGGGGAACCATGGCGCAGGTCACGTCCAGTTCGACGGTTCACGACGTGGTCATCATCGGATCGGGCGCTGGTGGCGGCACGGTCACGAAGGTCCTGGCAGACATGGGCGTTCGCGTGCTGCTCATGGAAGCCGGTCCCATGGTTCGCATGGAGGACTTCAAGAACATGGAAGGGCCGTCCGACGTCTGGCACCGCGGTGCTGGCGAGGCGGCCGAGCTGTACACGACCGGCGTGGCCGAGGCGCTCAACTACTCGGCCGGGTATCCGGCCAATCCCATCGATGAACCGTACACCGTCGCCGACGGCAGTCAGTTCCGGCTGTTCCGGTCGCGCGTGATTGGTGGCCGGACCAACCACTACGCCCGCGTCCAGCTGCGATACTCGGACTACGACTTCAAGCCGCGTTCGATGAACGATGCCGGCTGGGACTGGCCCATCAGCTACGCCGACATCGAGCCGTACTACGACAAGACCGAGCGGCTCATCGGCGTGACCGGCCGGCCCGAAGGCCTGCGCAGCGCGCCGGACGGCATCTTCCAGACACCGGCGCCGTTCAAGACGCACGAGGAGTTGATCTTCCGTGCGTGTACGAAGCTCGGGATCAAGGCCACGGCCTGCCGCAGCGCGGTCATCACCAGTCCGCTCAACGGCCGGCCCGGCTGCGTGTACTGCGGACAGTGCGGCCGCGGGTGCCGATTCGGCTCGAACTACGCGTCCACCTACGTGCAGATCTTCCCGGCCATGCGGACCGGCAACGTCACCGTGCTGACCAATGCCATGGCGCGTGAGCTCGTCACGAACGCGGCGGGCAAGGTCACGGCCGTGTCCTATGTCGACAGGACCACGGGCGCCGAGCGACAGGTGCGGTGCCGCACGGTGGTGCTCGCCGCCGCCGCCCCGGAGTCGGCGCGGCTGCTGCTCAACTCGAAGTCGTCGCGGCATCCGGACGGGCTGGCGAACTCGTCGGGCGTGGTGGGGAAGTATCTCACCGACAGCGTCGGCTTCAGCCTGTCGGCCACGGTGCCGTACCTGCGCGGCACGCCCATTCACGACACGCGCGGCTACGGCGCGCATCTGTACATCCCCTGGTGGATGGCCGATCGTCACCGGGAGCTCGACTTCCCGTTGGGATACCACGTGCAGGTGGGCGGCGGCGGGTTCGCGGAGCCCACGCTCGGGTTCGGCATGGCCGCGTACAACCAGAGCGAAGGATACGGCCTGCCGCTGAAGCAGGCGATTCGCGACGCGTACGGCGGGATCACGGTCAACCTCACGGGCCGCGGCTCGATGGTGCCCAACGAGCACTGTTATTGCGACATCGATCCCGACGTGAAGGACAAGTGGGGCATTCCGGTCTTGAAGTTCCACTGGAAGTGGGGCGAGTACGAGCTCAACATGGGCCGGCACATGCGCGACAGCTTCCGCGAGATTCTCGAGACGCTCGGCGGCACGGTCAACATGCCGGCCGCCGCCGCGGGCGAACGTCCGGTCATTGGCGTGGGCGGCGCCATGATCCACGAGGTCGGATGCGTGCGCATGGGCGACGACGCGAAAACGAGCGTGCTGAACCGCTTCTGCCAGGCGCACGAGGTCAACAACGTGTTCTGCGCCGACGGTGGCCCGTTCGTCAGCCACGGTGACAAGAACCCGACCCACACCATCATCGCGCTCGCGTGGCGCACGGCCGAATACCTGGCGGAGGAAATGAGGAAGGGCCATGTCTGATGGCCCGCGCCTTCGTACTGGCCGTGTTGTTCGGGGGAACGATCGTGGCCTGGAGTGGGCCGACGCAGGACGCCGGTAACCGCAGCGTGCCCGGCGTCGAGTCGATCGACGATCTCTTCGCGGAAGGTCTGCTCCTCTACGGGACCACCTGCATCCCGTGCCACGATGCCGCCGGCGGCGACGGACTTGGGGCCGCGCTGTCCGGGCATCCCTCGATGGGCGCACGCGATCACATCGTGCGACAGATTCTCGGCGGGAATCCCGCGAAAGGGATGCCGGCGTTTGCGACGATGCTCGACAATCGCCAGGTTGCGGCCATCGGCACGTACATTCGCAACGCGTGGGACAACCGCTACGGTGTGGTGCGCCC
>CAZVHY010000253.1:0-3218 GCA_964627115.1 uncultured Solibacteraceae bacterium
CCGGTTCGCACCTGCGCGGACGCGCGCTTCAGCGCCCGCTGCGCGTGCCAGAGAGATGTAACATGCTCCCGCGAAAGGCCCGGGCTCATGTCGGATACCCTCCTCACGGTCGTCAGCGTCATCGTCGGCGTCGCCGCTGTTGGCGTGATGGCCGCGGTGGTGGTCTTCTTCTGGAAGTTGGGCACGAAGCTCGACGGCGCGGGCGTCGAGGCGCTGGCGGCGTCGGCGGCCGCTCGCGGCTGGCAGTTCGCGCACACGCGGGAAATCGGGCGGATTCACCGCACGTGGTCCGGCACAACAGACGACGTGACGTGGACGGCGCAGCATACGGGCATCAGTCAGGACGGTGGCAACGAGGGATACCGGCGGCATACCTTCCGGTGGCACACGACATTGGCCGGCGGGCCGGCCATGCCGCTCGTGTTGATCCACGAACGGTCGTCGCTCGATGGCGTCGAGCAGAAGACGAAGGCGCTTCCCGGTGTGCTGCAGGGGATCGCCTCGGCCGCGGTCGACCGCATCGCGCCCAGATATTTCGGCCCCGCCGCGAACGACGTCGACTTGTCGGCCTGGCGCGCGGTCGACGGGCATGGGGTGCCGGGCATGCGCGTGCTGGCGCCAGCGCCAGACGCGTCGGAACGGCTGATCTGTCAGCGCATCGCGCCAGTGATCGCGAGCCACGCCGCGGCGCTGGCGGCCGGCGGGGAAGCGCCGGCCATTCTGATCCAGCAGGACGCCCTGCACCTGGCCGCGACGGCGAGCGTCTCGGCCGCAGACGTGGAGCGCGCCGTGGCACTCGGCACCGGCATCGCGCGGGCGCTCACGTCGCGCTGACCGCGAATCGTCGGTCCATCGCTACCCCTCCACCACGAACACTCGAAAGCCGATGTGGTCCGAACTGCGGCTGGGTTCGTAGGGCAGTCGGCTGGCGGACCGGCAGAACTCCGCTGATTCGATCCATGCGCCGCCGCGGCGTACGCGCGAGTAGCTCCCATCGCGATTGGGCGTGCCACGAGTATCTGAACGATCGGGGTCGAGTCCTCCTGGCAGCGTGTCGTGATACCAGTCGCGACACCACTCCCACACGTTCCCGTGCATGTCGTGGAGGCCCCACGCGTTGGCGGGGTAGCGGCCGACCCTCGCCGCGCTGCCGACCGCGTTGGCGGCACGCACGGGAGGGTTCACGCTGAAGTTGGCCCGACTCGGATCCAGCTGGTCGCCAGAGGCCCACGCGCTGGTGGTCCCCGCGCGACACGCGTACTCCCACTGCGCTTCGGTCGGAAGACTGAACCGCCATGCGGCGGGCAGCGAACCCGACGCCCGCGCGCGCCGCGTCAACTCCGCGGTGAAACGCTCGGCGTCGTCGAAACTGATCCAGTAGGCCGGCAGGTCGTCGCCGAGCCCGAAGCGCTCACTGGGCTGCCGCCCCGGGAACGCGCCCATCACCCGCCGCCATTGCGCCTGCGTCACTTCGAACCGGCCGGCGAAAAAGCCCGTCGTCAATCGGACGTCGACGGGGCCCTCGTTGGCGCGTCTCCCCGGTTGCGCCACGGGACTGCCCATGACAAAGGCGCCCGGCGGGCACCAGCAGAGAGCGACGCCTTCCACCGATCGTTGGTCGCCAGGTGCCGTTCCCGCGAAACGTGTGCCTTGACTGAGCGGCGCGACGAACGCGCGGGCGCACGACGCCGTCATCAGGAAGTGTCGTCGCGTTGGAGTTGTCACGGCACGTTCCCTCTGAAACGGCCGGTCAGCCCGAGATCGCCTCGCGGGCCTGCGTCTCGAGCCAGGCCACCATCTTGCGCCATGGCACCGGACCGTGGCTGATCCGCGCCACGCCAAGTTCGGCCAGGCGCGTGCGCGGCGGGACGCCAGGCAGCGCGATGATGTTCACGGGCAGCGCCACGGCGGCGCAGAGCGCCTCGATCAGTCCTTCGTCGGCAAGCCCCGGAGCAAAGAACCCGTGCGCGCCCGCCTGCTCGTAGGCTCTGGCGCGCTCGATCGCCTGATCGAGCCGCGCCCGGTCGTGCTGCTCGCGAGGCGTCTTCAGGAAGATGTCCGTTCGCGCGTTGACGAACGCCCCGATGCCCGCCGCGGCCCGCGCCGCCGCCTCGATGCGCTGCGCCTGAAGCGCGGTATCGTGCAGGCCGGTGCCACCAACCACCTGATCCTCGAAGTTGAAGCCAATAGCGCCGGCCTCCAGCGCGCGCGACACGGTGGCGGCCACCGTCTCGGGCGACACGCCGTACCCGCCCTCGAGATCCACCGTCAGCGGGAGATCGGTCGACGAGGCGATGCGCCGGATGTTATCGAGTGCCATCTCGAGCGGGATCTTCTCGCCGTCGGGAAAGCCGGACGCCATGGCCACCGGCGCGCTGCCCGTGGCCAGCGCCTGCGCCCCGGCCGCCGCCACGGCCTTCGCGCTGCCCGGATCCCAGATGTTGTAGAGAACGACCGGGCGGCCTTTGACGTGGAGACCGTGAAACGTTGCTGCCCGGGACATCTGATCGGCCATCACATTCACCTCTGTGACAGATGGTAGCGCAGCAGAATTTCGGGCACGACGGCCCCTGCTGCTGGCAGAATGTCGTAGCCTCGACTCAGGCCTTTCACGACTGGAACAGTGCACCCATGAAACTCGAAACCATCGCCGTCCACGGCGGCTACCGCCCCGAGCCCACCACCAAGGCCGTGGCCGTGCCGATCTACCAGACCACTTCGTACGCGTTCGACAACACCCAGCACGGTGCCGACCTGTTCGATCTCAAGGTGCCGGGCAACATCTACACGCGCATCATGAACCCGACGCAGGACGTGCTCGAGAAGCGCGTCGCGGCGCTCGAGGGCGGCGTGGCCGGCCTGGCGCTGGCATCGGGCATGGCCGCCATCACCTGCGCCATCCAGACGCTGGCCGAGGCCGGCGACAACATCGTGTCGGCAGGGACGCTCTATGGCGGCACCTACAACCTGTTCGCGCACACGCTGCCGCAATACGGCATCGAGGTGCGCTTTGCCGACGGCCGCGATCCGGACGCCTTCGCGAAGCTGATCGACGGCCGGACCAGGGCGCTGTTCTGCGAATCGGTCGGCAACCCGCTCGGCAACATCATCGACTTCGCGCCGCTGGCCGAGATAGCGCATCGTCACGGCGTGCCGTTGATCGTGGACAACACCGTGCCGTCGCCCTATCTCTGCCGTCCGTTCGAGTACGGCGCGGA
>CAZVHY010000253.1:3318-4756 GCA_964627115.1 uncultured Solibacteraceae bacterium
GCCATCAGCCCCTTCAACGCCTTCCTCATCCTGCAGGGGATCGAGACGCTGGCGCTGCGCATGGACCGCATCTGCGCCAACACGGTCGCGATCGCGACGTTCCTCAAGTCGCACCCGAAGGTCAGCTGGGTGAACTACGCGGGACTGCCCGATCATCAGGACCACGCGCTGGTGCAGAAATACATGGGCGGCCGCGCATCGGGCATCCTCACCTTCGGCGTCGCGGGCGGCCGCGAGGCGGGTGCACGGTTCCAGGACGCGCTCGGTCTGGTGACGCGCCTGGTGAACATCGGCGACTGCAAGACGCTCGCGTGCCACCCGGCGTCCACGACGCACCGGCAGCTCTCGCCGGAGGAAATGGCGAGCGCGGGCGTGTCGGAGGACATGATCCGTCTGTCGATCGGCATCGAGCACATCGACGACCTGGTCGCCGACCTCGATCAGGCGCTGCAGACCACCTGAGGTGAGGCCTTGCACGTTGCCCTCTTCAGTGCGAGGCCGTACGAACGCGACCACTTCGACGCTGAACATGCCCGCCGTCCCGGCGGCGGGCATGTCCTCACGTTCCACGAGAGCCGCCTGACGCCCGCCACGACCGCGCTGGCCGCCGGCGCCGATGCGGTCTGCGTGTTCGTCAACGACCAGGTCAACGCAGACGTGCTCCGCGCGCTCGCGCATGGCGGCACGCGTCTGATCGCGCTTCGGTCGGCCGGCTTCAATCACGTGGATCTCGACGCCGCATCCCGGCTCGGGCTGACCGTGGCGCGTGTGCCGGCGTATTCGCCCTACGCGGTGGCCGAGCACACGATTGCGCTGATCCTCACGCTCAACCGAAAGACGCACAAGGCCTACGCGCGCGTCCGCGAAGGGAACTTCTCGCTGGATGGACTGGCGGGCTTCGATCTCCACGGAACGACGGTCGGTGTCGTCGGTACGGGCAAGATCGGCCGATGTGTGGTGCAGGCGCTCCAGGGCTTCGGCTGTCGCGTCGTCTGTTACGACCTCGAGCCGCATCCCGACGTGCTCGCCATGGGCGCCGGCTACGTCACGCTCGACGAGCTGTTCGCCTCGTCGGCCATCGTGACGCTGCACGTGCCGCTGACGCCAGGCACCCGCCACATGATCGACGCATCGGCGATCGCGAAGATGCCGCGCGGTGTCATGATCGTCAACACCGGCCGCGGCGCACTCATCGACACGCGTGCAGCGATCGAGGGGCTGAAGAGCGGACAGATCGGCTATCTCGGGCTGGACGTCTACGAGGAAGAAGAAGGCCTGTTCTTCGACGACCACTCATCGTCGGTCATTCAAGACGATGTGTTCGCGCGGCTGCTGACGTTCCCGAACGTGCTGGTGACCGGCCATCAGGCGTTCCTCACGCGTGAAGCGCTGCAGGGCATTGCGGCCACGACGTTCGACAACATCGACGCGTTTGCGG
>CAZVHY010000254.1:0-4753 GCA_964627115.1 uncultured Solibacteraceae bacterium
GTAGAGCGTCTCGCTCACGCGCGTCGCCGTCATGCGGATCTGCGGATCGGGCGACTTCATGAGTTCGCGCACGAGCGCCGCGTCAGCCGCGCCGAGCCCCTCGAGCGTCCAGAGTGCGTGAATGCGCGCGAGCTGGTTCGGCTGTCCGAACTCGAGTTGCTGCCCACGCGCCAGTTGCTGCAGCGCCGGCACGACGGACTTGTCCTGCTTTAGCACGAGCAGCTGCTGCGCGGTATCGCGCCACCAGCCATTCGGATCCGAGAGGTGCCGCACGAGCTGCGTCGGCGTCTCGTCGTTCATCCGCGGCTGCTCGGTGCGCCGGCCCATGCCCTCGTACGTCAGCCGCCAGATGCGGCCGTGCCGCACGATCTTGTCGAGCGCATACTGGTCGATCTTCGCTCGCAGGTACGTTCCGGGCCCCGACCACTGCGACTCCTGGATGATGCCGCGGTACATGTCCGTGATGTACATCGTCCCGTCGGGCGCCGTCGTCATGTCGACGGGACGGAACAGCGGATCGGTCGACCGGATGAACTCCGAGAGCGGATAGACGTTGCGCAGTTGCGTCTGCCCTTCACTCGTCACCGGGCGCAGGCGACGGACCACGCGGCCGACGGTTTCGCCGTAGAAGTAGTCGCCCACCATGTCGGCGGGCAGACGATCGCCGCGGAAGATGTCGTTGCCGGCCGCGCCCGTGGCGCGCGCGAGTGAACCATCGGGCATGCGCACGGCGTTCATGCCGCCCTGCATGTCGGCGATGAGCACCGGCGCGCCCCAGATGATGTTCAGGTCCTGCTCGAACTGCTCGGGCTGCCACGCGAAGTTGCCGTACACGACCGGGAACTGGAAGTACCCGGGCATACCGCTCGCGCCCGACTGGAACCACGGCTTGCCGTAGTTGTCCTGCGTCACGCCCCACTGCGCCTGGTTGGGGCCGGTCGGTTCGCGCAGCACGCCACCCGGCGTCCACCGCACGCGGAACGCGTTGTACGTGCTGTAAATCCAGTTGTCCATGCCCCACATGAAGTGGGCTTCCTGGTGCTCGACGTTCGCCAGCCGGCCCATGCCGGTGGTGAACAGTTCCTTGCGATCGGCCACGCCGTCGCCATTCGTGTCCGTGTAGAGCCAGACCTCGTCAGCGTTGGATTCCTTCGTGAGGATCCGGTTGGGGCCGAACGGCATGACCATGCGCGGGAACACGAGGTTGTCGACGAAGATGCTGTGCGTCTCGTAGACGCCGTCGCCGTCCTTGTCCTCGTGCACGGAAATGCGGCCGTTGGGATCGAGCGTGCCGCCGCCGTCGGCGTCCTGCATGTAGCCGCGCAGCTCGAGCACGAACAGGCGGCCGTTGCCGTCGAACGCGATCTGTCCCGGCTCTTCGATGTGTGGCTCGGTCAGTACGGGTTCGATCTTGAAGCCCGGCGGCAGCCAGAAACGCGCCTGCTGTTCAGCCACGCTCAGCGGCAGCACCGGCGGCTTCGGCGAGAAGTCGGGTTCGAGCGGGTTGGCGCCGCGGCCACGACCAGCCGGATCCTGGGGAGCAGCGCCGGGCGCACCGATGCGGCCACGGCCCGCCACGGGCGGCGTCTGGTCGCCGGCCGCGGGAGCCGCGGGCGGCGGTGGCGCGGGCGCCTGCGCCATGAGCGTCATGGTGGTGGCCATCGCCGCCACACTCGACAGCAAGACAAGAGACACACGCGAAGATCGGACCGACATGGACGTCATCCTTGGTGAACGGGACGAATGGATTGTCGAATTGCGTACGCCAATGTAGGTCCGCAGGCGGTCAGACGCAAGGCTGGGCGGGGGTATGGGGGGAAGGCGGCACGGCGGCGGGCAGCACGGCGGCGGTTGGCGGGCGGCGCGGCGGCGGGCTGCGCGGCTGCGAGGCGGCAAGGCTGCGGGGTGGCCCCTACGGCGTTGGTGGCTGACGCGGCGGACGCGGACGATGATCCGGGGGAACGTAGGAGCGGGTCCCCGTGCCCGCCCACTCAGCGGTCATCGGCGCGCCGTGCAGCCGTGCGGCCGAGCCGCCCCGCAGCCGTGCCGCCCGCAGCCGCGCCGCCTCCTACGGCCAGGTTCTATAAACGAGCAGCCACGGGCCGATGGCGACGACGCCGTAGAGCACGGTGAGTCCGGCGAGCAGGCCGTGCAGGCCACGGTAGTACACGAACACGCCGGCCATCGCGGCGACGAGCTTGGCGACCAGGAGCGTGGGACCGGGTCCGACCAGGTTCATCCAGGTTGCCAGGACGACGTTGCCCTCGGCCTGCGTGCCGACCGCGCTCACGGCCACGTAGGTGAAGAGCCCGTCGAACATCTGGGCCACGAGAAACAGCAGGAGAACCAGTCGGGACACGCGCATGGCTGCCGAAGCCATGTGCAAGGTCTTTGCCCTGATAAGTGATTGATAATACATCACTTACCTCCAAAATAGTCTTCCTGGCAGATCCCTTTGATCTGCCGGAAAACGCCCGGCCCGTCTAACTCGAGACGCCGCCGAAAGGCGGCCACCTCAACTTCTGGCTTCTGGCTTCTACCTTCTGGCTTGTGGGCCTGCGCTGTTCAGCAGGCCCCTACCGGCTCAGCCCGTAGAGCACGTAATTGATCATGAACTTGTAGGCCTCGTTCGTCGGTTCGAACTGGTACGCCCGCCCGCTCTGCGCCCATTCCACGTAGTCGCCGAGGTCCATCTGATAGTTGATGACCGCTGCCAGCCGCTTCGTCGGATCGTTGTCCTCGTAGATGCCATAGAACTCGGCGAACTGGTTGTACGGCTCGACGTCTGGCACGTGAAGCGTGGCAATCTCGAAGAAGCTGTTGAAGATGGGATGGTCGCGGTCGAGCGGGACGATCTTCGCTTCCGGCCACGCCAGCCGCAGGCTGTACTCGAACTGCGCCCACTCGCGCGGATTGTGGAAGTCGTCGAAGATGACGAAGCCGCCCTTGTCGATGAAGGTCTTGAGGCCGCGCGCTTCCTCGGGTGTCGGCTGCCAGTAGCCAGGTTCGGTCAGATAGATGACCGGGTACTTCAGCAACTCGGGATCGTCGAGCGTGAAGACGTTCGGGTTCTCGATGTTCACGCGGAGCGCCGTGATCTCGTGGAGCATCTCCATGAGATTGCGCTCCATGTCCGGATAGTCCGCGCGCCAGCTGCCGCCGCTCAGGTACCGCACACGCGCCAGGATGAAGCGTCCGTCGTACTCGACGTTGGGCAGCACCCAGTTCCGGCCACCGAAGAAGCCGCCAAAACCACCGCCGCCGCGGCCCCGTTGCGCAGCTGCCGCCAGCGGCAAGGCCACGACCAGCAGCCCCGCAATCACCCACACAATCCTGCGCGTGACCACGCCTCAGACTCTCACAGTGAGGACGGTGACACAATAGAAAGGCTGGGAGGCGACAGGCTGGAAGGAGACTGGAAGGCTTCCTGCCTCCTCCCAGCCTGCAGCCTCCCCGCCTCCCATGTCCTCCCGCACCTCCCTGACCTTCCGCTACGAAGCGCTCCGCGCGGTGTCGTCGGGCATCATCGAAACGGCGAGCTCGACGTTTCTGCTCATCATCGCGGTGCGGTGGTTCGAGGCGGGTGCGTTTGCCAAGGGATGTGTCGCGGCCGGCTCCGGGCTCGGATACCTGCTCGGTCCCGCCGTCGTCTCAATCGTCGGACGCCTCAGGCTTCGGGCCACGACAGCCGCCGCGCGCCTGGCAGCCACCGGCGGCATCGCCATGGCCGTTGCCGCAGCCGTACCCGTGCTGCCGGTCTTCACGCTCGCGAGCCTCATCGGCATGGCCACGGCCGGCGCATTGATTCCGCTGCTCACGCAGGTCTATCAGGACAACTATCCGCCCGACTCGCGCGGCCGGCTCTTCTCGCGCACGGTCATGATCCGCATCGTGGCCGCGGCCACGTTCAGCCTGGCAGCCGGATCGCTGCTCGCGGTCGACATCCAGCGCTTCCGCCTGCTGCTGGTCGTCTTCGCGCTGGCGCTGCTGTTCGCGGCGTGGTGTCTCGCGCGTATCCCGTCGGTGCCGTTGGCGGCCACGGGCTCGGGCAATCCGTTCCGGATGTTCTATTCGGTGCGCGACGACCGCGTGTTCCGCGCCACGCTCATCTCGTGGATGTTCATGGGATTCGCCAACCTCATGATGCTGCCGCTGCGCGTCGAGTACCTCGCCAACCCGAAGTACGGCCTGGTGCTGCGCCCCGACATGATCGCAGTGCTGACCGGCGTGGTGCCGAACCTCGCGCGACTCGTGATGAGCCCGATCTGGGGCCGCGTCTTCGATCGCGCGAACTTCTTCGTGCTGCGCATGGTGCTCAACCTGGGCTTCGCGCTCGGCATCGTGTCGTTCTTCACGAGCAATTCGACAACGGGGCTCGTGCTCGCGGCGATCACGTTCGGCGTGTCGACGGCCGGCGGCGACGTGGCGTGGAGCCTGTGGGTGACGAAGATCGCGCCGCCCGATCGCGTAGCCGAATACATGAGCGTGCACACGTTCTTCACCGGCCTGCGCGGCCTCGTCGCGCCCATGCTCGGCTTCGCGCTCGTCGAACGGTATTCGATGGTGGGCATGGGCTGGCTGTCGGCCGGTTGCATCCTCGTCGCCACCCTCATGCTGCTGCCCGAAGCCAAACGCGGCAATCTCGTCCGCCCACGCGCCGCCCCGGCCTCACCGCCGGTGCCGGCGGATGAGGGAGAACCGTAAGGAGGCGGGGAGGCTGCAGGCTGGGAGAAGGCTGGAAGGCGACGAGGCT
>CAZVHY010000255.1:0-4687 GCA_964627115.1 uncultured Solibacteraceae bacterium
ATGCCGAGCCGATACGAGCGCACGCGAATCGCCTCGGGCAGGAAGCGGCGGTTGATGATCATGAGCAGCGCCGAGTACACGCACATCATGCCGCCGCCAACCGTGGCCGAGATGATGAGCAGCACGAGCGGCTGGTTCATCCCCGACAGCAGCACGAGGCACCCGAGCGCCACCATGCCCCACACGAGCCCGAAGTACAGGCGGCTCTCACTCACCGGCGACGCGCTGAGATAGGTGGACTTGAGCACGTCGGCGGCCAGGCGGCTCGTGTAGTCGATGATGCCCATCGCGGATCCGAACAGTGAGAACGCGCCGATGGCCCAGAACAGCGATCCGAACCATGGCGCGACGAGCGCCTGCAGGCGATCGCCTTGAATCTCGAGGAACGACACATTGTTGGGCAGGCCCGGCTGACCGAACAGCAGCGACCGCGCCAGCATCGACGTCAGGACGATGGTCAGCACGGTCATCAGGAAGAACGCGGCCGTCTGTTCGAGATTGGCAAAGCGCCACCACCGCCGCCAGCGCGCCATGTTCGCCTCGGTCGGCTCGAACCGGTAACTCACCCGCTCGTGCGCCGCTTCCGGTGCACCGGTGAGCGGACTGGTCAGCCGCGGCACGTATTGCCCCATGCCGAAGCCCTTGTCGCGAATCCAGTTGCTCTGACAGAGATTCTGCCCGCCGCCTGCACCGGCAAACGCAATGGCCCCAAGCAGCAGCGCAAAGCCGAGCTCGGATGGGAATCGTCCGAAGCCCGTTGCCATCTCCACCGGCAGCGCGCGCCACGTGTCGCCATCGATCGCGAAGATGATCGCGAGTACCGCGAGGAGCGCCACGGCCGCGACCTTCACGAAGATCAGTCGCTCGAGCGCCACGTAGACGACCGGCGCCAGCGTCAGCGACGCGCCGATCACGATGAGCATGCCGACGGCGATCGTCGGCGCGTCACCGCCACCGAAGAGATAGGTCACCAGCGTCGCGGAACTGATCGCCCAGCCGGGCCACAGGTTCGCGAAGTAGACCATGATGGCCAGCACGAGCCCCCAGTGTTTCCACACGCGGCTGAACCCGGTCATGACGGTCTCGCCGGTGGCCAGCGTGTACCGCTCGATCTCCATGTTCAGGAACAGCTGTGTCCCGGCGCCGACGATGGCGCCCCACAGGAACACCAGGCCGACCTGCGACGAAATGTAGGGCCAGAGCACGAACTCGCCCGACGACAGGCCGACGCCACCGGCCACGATGCCCGGGCCGATCAGGCGCCAGAGACGCCGGGGCGGCTCGGGAAGGTCACGGACGACGGGCGCGCGGAACGTGGACATGGAAGAGTCTCCCGGTGAAGGTCAGGCAGCCTCGCGCCAGCGGTCGAGCGACGTCGCCACCAGCAGCACGGCGCCCTTGACGATGAGCTGATCGTAGGTGCTCACGTGAAAGAGGTTGAGGGCGTTGTTGAGAATCCCGATGAAGAACGCGCCGGCCAGCGTGCCCCAGATCGATCCGCGGCCGCCGAACAGGCTCGTGCCGCCGACGACCACGGCGGCGATGGCGTCGAGCTCGTAGTACTCGCCGGCGCGCGGATAGCCGGCGTTGAGGCGCGAGGCCACCAGGACACCGGCAAGACCGGCCGTGAGTCCCGAAATCGCGAACACCGAGAACTGCACACGCGTGACGCGCACGCCGGCGAGCCAGGCCGCCTGCAGATTGCCGCCAACAGCAAAAACGTGACGGCCGAACGACGTGCGCGTCAGCACGATCCACGAGATGGCGAACACCGCGGTCATCACGACCGACGCGACCGCACCACCGCTGAGCGTGCTGAACCCTTCGGGCAGGCCGGTGATCGTCCGCGCGTCGGTGTACTTGAACGCCGCACCACGGACGACGAGCATCATCGCCAGCGTGACGACGAACGCGGGCACGCGCAACGCCGTCACCGCGAGGCCGTTGATCGTGCCGGCCACGAGACCGACGCCAAGTCCGGCAAAGAGTGCCGCGGGAATGCCCGCGCCCGAGGCCAGCACACCCGCGCAGATCACGCCGGAGAGCCCGACGACCGATCCCACCGACAGGTCGATGCCACCGGTGAGAATCACGAACGTCATGCCGGCCGCGAGAATGGCGATGAAGGCGTTCTGCCGGAGTACGTTCACGAGGTTGGCCGACGTGAAGAACGAGTCGGTCGCCAGGCCCACGACGAGGCACTCGAGCGCCAGGGCCACGAAGATGGCGTATCGCGAGAGGAACGTCCGGATCGTCATACCGCGGTCGCCAGTGTCATTACGCGTTCGGCCGTGGCCGCACCTTTGTCGAGCTCACCGGCCGTGCGTCCGCCACGCATCACGACGATGCGATCGGACATGCCGATCACTTCCGGAAGATCCGACGAGATCATGAGGATGCCGAGCCCGTCGTCGGTGAGACGGTGCATCAGTCTGTAGATTTCGGCGCGTGCACCGACGTCGACGCCACGCGTGGGCTCGTCGAGAATCAGCACGCGAGGAGGCCGGACGACGTACCGCGCCACGAGCGCCTTCTGCTGATTGCCGCCCGACAGCGTACCGGCAGACTGGCCGAGCCCGGCCGTCTTGATGCCGAAGTCGCGTATCGCCGCCGTGGCGGCCGCCCGCTGCCGCGGCAGCGACAGCACGCCGCCGCGCACGAACGCCGCCAGGTGCGTGACGGTGATGTTGTCGGCCACGCCGAGCATGGAGAAGATGCCGCGCGCCTTGCGATCCTCGGTCACGTACGCGACGCCGCTGGCGATGGCCGCGGCCGGCGATCGGAACGCGGCCGGCACACCGCCGACCTCGACGCGTCCACGCGCCGGCAGCGCACCGATGGCCGCCAGCGCGGCCGACGTCCGGCCCGCACCGACGAGCCCGGCGACACCGACGATTTCGCCGGCGCGGACGTCGAACGACACGTCGTGGAACCTTGGCGGCGCCGACAGTCGATCGACGCGCAGCACCACCTCTCCAGGTGTGGCGTCGCGCGAGGGATATTCCTCGGTAACGTCACGGCCGACCATGTCGCGCACGAGCGACTCGCGCGTGAAGGCCGCCACCGGCGCCGTGCGCACGTGCTGGCCGTCGCGCAGCACGGTCACGCTGTCGCACAGGGTGAAGATCTCGTCGAGCCGGTGCGAGACGTAGATCGTCGCGAGGCCGCGCGCTTTCAGACGCCGCAGCACCGCGAACAGCGCGTCGACTTCGGTCGCCGACAACGTGGCCGACGGCTCGTCGAGGATCAGCACGCGGGCGTCGGTGACCAGCGCGCGTGCGATCTCGACCATCTGCTGGTGCGCCACGCTCAGGCCGCGAACCGGGGCGCCAGCGTCCACGCGCACGCCGAGACCATCGAGCAGTTCCTGCGCGCGCTCCCGCATCGCCCGCTGACGCAGCAGCGGCACGCCCTCTTCGCGTCCCAGGAACACGTTCTCGGCCACCGTCAGATCCGGCACGAGCGTGAATTCCTGGTAGACGATGCTGAGCCCCCGGTGACGGATGGCCAGCGGACGTCCGTGCGGCAACCGCTCGTCGTCGATCCGGACCTCACCGGCCTCGGGCACGACCGCGCCGCTCAGAATCTTGATGAGCGTCGACTTCCCCGCGCCGTTCTCACCGACGAGTGCGCGGATCTCGCCCGCGTCGACGTCGAGATCCACGCCCCGCAGCACGGGCACTCCACCGTACTGCTTGGACAGACCGCGCGCGGCAAGACGCATCAGTGCGCGTGGGCCGCCGTCCCGGCTGCGAGCGAGGCCGCATCGACGACGCTCACCGGCACCGATACCACCGCCTCGACGGACTCGCCGGCCAGGTGCTTCGCCACCACCTGAATGGCCGTGCGACCGATGTCGGCCGGGTGTTGCATGATGTCGGCTTTGAGCGCGCTGCCGCGGCGGATCGCATCCTGCGCCTCTGCGGTGGCGTCGAAGCCGACGATGACGATGTCGGTGCGGCCGGCCGCCTCGAGCACGGCCAGCGCGCCAAGCGCGGTGTCGTCGTTGATGGCAAAGACGCCCTTCAACGATCGGTGCGCCTGCAGCATGTCCTCCATGACCGCCATCGCGCGCGCCCGCTGCCCGCTGGCCGACGGGCGCTGCACCACGCGCACACCCGGATGGTTCGCGATCGCCTCGTCGAAACCGCGCGTCCGGTCCTGCACCGAGGCGACCTCGGGGTGATCGATGACGATGACGTCGCCGCTGCCGCCCACGAGCGTGGCCAGCGTGCGCGCCGCCAGCCGGCCGCCTTCGACGTTGTCGCTCGCCACGTGTGACACCACGCGGCCGCCGAGCGCCGCGATGTCAGCGGTGAACACCGGAATGCCGGCGCGTTCGGCTGCCTGAACGGACGGCACGATCGCGCTCGAGTCGCACGGCGCCGCGACGATGGCCGACACGCGCTGCGTGATGAAGTCCTCGAATTGCGCGACCTGCCGCGCCGGATCCATCTCGCACGCAACGACGGCGAGATCGAATCCCTGCGCCGCCGCTTCGGCGCGCATCGCGTCTTCGAGATCCTTGAAGAACGAGTGCGTCTGCGTGAGCAGCGTGACACCGATGAGCGGCCGGTCCCGTTGCGCCGGTGCGCTGCCGCCACACGCCGCCACGCCCGCCCCCAACAGCGCAATCGCCAGTCCCCACTTGACTACCCGTCCGAACATCGTCATTCGAAGTGCCTCA
>CAZVHY010000256.1:0-2533 GCA_964627115.1 uncultured Solibacteraceae bacterium
TCGCATCGGCGGCCTGCTGCGCTACGGCATCCCCGAGTTCAAGATGGAGAAGCGCTTCCTCGATCGGCGCCTGGCGCAGATGGAGGCCGAGGGCGTCGTGTTCCGCGCGGGCGTGCACGTCGGGAAGAACATGCCGATCGATCGGCTGCGGACCGAGTTCGACGCCATCGTGCTGACCGGCGGATCGACCGCGCCGCGCGATCTGAAGATCCCGGGCCGCGAGCTGAAGGGCGTCCACTTCGCGATGGAGTACCTGACGCTCCAGAACCGGCGCAACCACGGGGACCACGTCCCCGACGACCAGTTCATCTCGGCCGCGGGCAAGCGCGTCGTCATCATCGGCGGCGGCGATACGGGCGCCGACTGCCTCGGCACGGCCCTTCGACAGGGCGCGGCCTCGGTCCACCAGTTCGAACTGCTGCCGCGTCCGCCTGGCTCGCGCGCGGCCGGGAATCCGTGGCCGGAGTGGCCGAACATCTTCCGCGTCTCGTCGGCGCACGAGGAGGGCGGCGAGCGTGTGTACTCGGTCTCGACCGTGAAGTTCACGGGGAACGACGAGGGGCGCCTGACGCAGTTGCACGCGGTGACGGTCGAGCGCAAGGTACACGCCGATGGCCGCATGACGTTCGATCCCGTGCCCGGCACCGAGGTCGTCATGGACGTGGATCTCGTGCTGCTCGCCATGGGCTTCGTCGGGCCGGAGCAGGGCGGGATGCTCACCGAGCTTGGCGTGACGTTCACCGAGCGCGGTAATGTGTGGGCCGACGAACGCTGGATGACCAGCGTGCCGGGCGTCTTCACGGCCGGAGACATGCAGCGCGGCCAGTCGCTCATCGTGTGGGCGATTGCCGAGGGACGCAGCGCCGCGCAGGGCGTCGACGCGTGGCTGATGGGATCGTCGGATCTGCCGGCGCCCGTCGCGCGGTAAGACCAGCCCCACGAGACCCGATGCGCGAGACCGAGCTTCTCGAAACCGCTGCCGCCGAAGGCATCGAGGACAGCCGGCAGATTGCCGCGCTGACCGAGATCTGCCAGGCGGTGTCGGGCACGTTGACGTTGCGGTCGGCGCTCGTGCGCGTGCTCGAGATCCTCGGGCGCCAGCACCAGCTCGTGCGTGGCGCGGTGGCGCTGATCAATCCCTCGGGCCACCTGCACGTGGAGGCGACCTACGGCGTGCCGGCCGATCGCGCTGGTGCGCGCTACGGCCTGGCCGAGGGCGTCACCGCGCGCGTGGTCGAGAGCAACAAGCCGGTGATCGTGCCGCAGGTCAGCCGCGAGCCGATGTTCCGCGACCGGCTGCCACGCAGCGAGTTCGACAAGCGCGAGGTCAGCTTCATCTGCGTGCCGGTGCCGATCAACCGCAAGCCCGTCGGGGCGATTGCCGTGGACCTGCCGTTCCGGCGCAACCGCGACTATGACCACCTGGTGCGGCTGCTGCGGCTCGTGGCGCTGATGATCGGCCAGGCCGTACGGGTGGAGCGGCTGCTCGATACCGAGCGGCAGCGGCTCATCGACGAAAACACGCACCTGCGCGAGGAATTGCGCGAGCGCTACGACTTCTCGCGCATCGTCGGCACGAGCGGGCCCATGCGCCAGGTGTACGAGCAGATTGCCCGCGTGGCGCGCGCCAACACCACGGTGCTCATCCGCGGCGAATCAGGGACGGGCAAGGAGCTCATCGCGCACGCCATCCACTACAGCTCGCCGCGCGCGAAGAAGCCGTTCGTGAAGGTGAGCTGCGCGGCGCTGCCCGATTCGCTCATCGAGTCCGAGCTGTTCGGGTACGAGAAGGGCGCGTTCACCGGCGCGCAGGCCCGCAAGAAGGGGCGCTTCGAGCTGGCCGAGGGCGGCACGCTCTTCCTCGACGAAATCGGCGAAATCAACCTGTCGACGCAGGTCAAGCTGCTGCGCGTGCTGCAGGAGCGCGAGTTCGAGCGGCTCGGCGGCACCGAGACGGTGAAGACCAACGTGCGGCTGATTGCGGCCACCAACTCGGATCTCGAGAAGGCCATTGCCGCCGGCACGTTCCGCGAGGACCTGCACTACCGCCTGAACGTCTTCACGATTTACGTGCCGCCGCTGCGCGAGCGGAAGACCGACATCCTGCTGCTCGTCGATCACTTCCTCGAGAAGTACTCGATGGAGCACGGTCATCAGGTGAAGCGCATCTCGACGCCGGCCATCGACATGCTGATGAGCTATCACTGGCCGGGCAACGTGCGCGAGCTCGAGAACGCCATCGAGCGTTCGGTGCTCGTCTGCGACGGCAGCGTGGTGCATCCCCATCACCTGCCGCCGACGCTCCAGACGGCCGAGGCGTCGGGCACGATTGCGGACGTGTCGCTGTCGGACGCGGTCGACGCGTACGAGAAGAGCCTCATCCAGGACGCCTTGAAGACCGCCCGCGGCAACGCCTCGCGCGCCGCGAAACTGCTGCACTCGACCGAGCGCATCATCAGCTACAAGATCCGCAAGCTCGGCATCGACCGGGAACGATTCAAGTAGATCAAGCCAGAAGGTCGAAGACAGAAGA
>CAZVHY010000256.1:2633-4682 GCA_964627115.1 uncultured Solibacteraceae bacterium
CGGCAATCACATGGTCGGTTGACGATGCGCGCGCGGCCGGCTTCTAATCGTCCACATGCACAGTCCTATCCGAAAGGTCCTGGCCGCCGTGTGCGCCCTCGTCTTCGTGAGCCCGGCCTGGGCGCAGCCGCGTCCGGCCGACGAAGACGGCTACGAAATGTGGCTGCGATATCACCAGATCGCCAACGCGCCGGCGCTCGCGGCCTATCGCCAGTCGTTGCAGCGCGTGGTGGCGCAGGGCGATTCGCCCGTCCTCCGGTCGGCCGCTGAGGAACTGACGCGCGGGCTCAGCGGGCTGCTCGGCACGACGGTGTCCACCAGCGCGACGGCCGACGCGGACGGGGCAGTGGTGATCGGCACGCCGGCGAGCTCGACGGCCATCGCGTCGCTCAATCTCGGCAGCCGCCTGGCGTCGCTCGGCAGGGAAGGGTTCCTCATCGATCGCCTGCCTGTCGGTGGCCGTCAGGCCTTCGTCATCGCCGCCAACGAGGATGCGGGCGTGCTCTACGGCGTGTTCCACCTGCTGCGCCATCTGCAGACGCAGCAGGCACTCGACACGCTGGCCACCTCGTCTTCGCCGAAGGTCGACATCCGGATGGCCAATCACTGGGACCATCTCAACCGGCGCGGTGTGGAGCGCGGGTATGCAGGGCTCTCGCTCTGGGAGTGGGGCACGCTGCCGCACTATCGGAATCCGCGGTACACCGACTACGCGCGGTTGCTCGCCTCGCTCGGCATGAACGCGACGGCTGTCAACAACGTGAACGCCGATCCCCGCATCCTGACCGATCAGTTCCTCGAGAAGGTGGCGGTGCTCGCCGACATGTTCCGGCCGTGGGGCGTGAAGATGTACCTGTCGATCAACTTCGACTCGCCGCGGCGTATCGGCGGCCTGAAGACCGCTGATCCGCTCGATCCCGCGGTGCGCGCGTGGTGGGCCGAGCAGGTGAAGAACGTCTATCGGCACATCCCGGACTTCGGCGGCTTCCTGGTCAAGGCCGACTCGGAAGGGCAGCCCGGACCGCAAGGGTACGGCCGCACGCACGCCGACGGCGCGAACATGCTGGCCGAGCCGCTCGAGCCGCACGGCGGCATCGTGATCTGGCGCGCGTTCGTCTACAACCCCGAGCAGACCGATCGCTTCCGCGAAGCGTACGATGAGTTCGTGCCGCTCGACGGCCAGTTCAGGAACAACGTCGTGGTCCAGGTGAAGAACGGCCCGATCGACTTCCAGCCGCGCGAGCCGTTCTCGCCGCTCTTCGGCGCGCTCGAGCGCACGAGCACGATGATCGAGCTGCAGGTGACGCAGGAGTACTTCGGTTTCTCCAATCACCTCGCGTATCAGGGCACGCTCTTCGCCGAAGCGCTGCAGGCCGACACGCACGCGAAGGGGGCCGGATCGACGGTGGCGAAGGTGGTCGATGGGTCGGTGCACGACTACCGGCTCACGGGCATGGCCGGCGTCATCAACCCGGGCACCGATCGCAACTGGATGGGGCATCCGTTCGTGCAGGCAAGCTGGTACGCGTTCGGCCGCCTCGCGTGGGATCACAC
Source organism: uncultured Solibacteraceae bacterium (assembly GCA_964627115.1). Lineage (GTDB taxonomy): Bacteria > Acidobacteriota > Vicinamibacteria > Vicinamibacterales > SCN-69-37 > SCN-69-37. Next base: position 4,188 of record CAZVHY010000256.1, read on the forward strand.
GTTGACGGCCGAGGCGATTGCCGACGAGTGGATCCGGATGACGTTCAGCAACGATGCGCGGTTCATCGCGCCCGTGAAGGCGATGATGATGATGTCGCGCGAGGCCGGCGTCAATTTCCGCAGTCCGATTGGCCTCACGCACCTCTATTCGCAGGGCGATCACTACGGACCGGCGCCCTGGACCGCTGGTCTCCCGCGACCCGACTGGACGGCCGTGTACTACCATCGCGCCGACGCGGACGGCATCGGCTTCGATCGCACGGCCACCGGTTCGAACGCCGTGGCGCAGTATCGCGAGCCCGTGGCGCGGGTGTTCAGGGATCTCGCGCTCATTCCCGACGAGTACCTGCTCTGGTTCCATCGTGTGGGCTGGGATCACAAAATGAAGTCTGGCCGGACGCTCTGGAACGAGCTCGTGCACAAGTACTACGAGGGCGTCGATCAGGTGCGCGGCATGCGGAAGACGTGGGACTCGGTCGAGGGGCTCATCGACGA
>CAZVHY010000257.1:0-4650 GCA_964627115.1 uncultured Solibacteraceae bacterium
ACGCTGGGCGTGGTCCTGACGCACGCGCAGGCACCGGCGCCGATGCCGGCTGGCACGAACACGATTCTGGGCCGGGTGACCGAGGTCGGGAGCGATGCACCGGTTGGTGGCGCCATCGTCACGCTGGTCGGGCACTTCGATGCGGCCGGTCGGCCGGCTTCGCCCGAGCAGATGATCGTCGCGCGCGAGTCGCTGGCCAGCGTGAACGTCATGACGACGTCCGACGGGCACTTCGTGATTCGGAATCTTCCCGCAGGACGTTTCACCGCGACGATCCGCGCGTTCGGCTACGTCAACAGCGACTTCCCACCGACGATCGTCGAGCTCGCCAACAGTCCACGCACGACGGACGTGGCACTCCGTGTCTGGAAACACGCGACGATGGGCGGGCGGATTCTCGATGAACGCGGCGAGCCGGTTGCCGGCATCCCGGTGAGCGCGCTTCGGCGCGCCGGTTCCGGAACCGCAATGGTGCTGCGTCGCGTGGTGACAGGGCTCACCGACGATCGCGGCGAATACCGTCTCTCAGACCTGCCGCCCGGCGACTACACGGTCGGCGTCATGTCAACACCCACGACGTTACCGGCGAGTGTCGCCGCCGGACTCGATCCGTCGCCGAACAATCGCGAGGCGTTTCTCGCGATGGGTGCCCAGTTGAGGCAGAGTGGATTCCTGCGGACGTATGGTTGCCCGATGTGCGTCAGCAACAGCCACGAAGGGCATCGCGTGAGCGGATTCGTCCTGCAGCGACCGGGATTGCTGCTGCCTCCGGCGCCAGATGGACGACCGCTCGGCTTCGCGAACACCTTCTATCCGGGCGTCACGCGCGCCAGCGACGCGGGCTTCGTCTCGCTCGGGTCTGGCGCGTCCCGAACGGGCCTCGAACTCACCGTTCACCTCTTGCCGGCAGTGGCCGTCTCCGGTGTGCTCTCGGGACCCGGCGGACCGATGCCTCACGTCAGCCTGAATCTCGCGCCTCCAGGGGCCGACCCCAACGACTTCGATCCTCCTGGCATAGCGACGGCTGTGACAGATGGGAGCGGAGCGTTCGTGTTCTTCGGTCTCACGCCGGGCGACTATCAACTCACCGCCGCGATTCTCGCGGACGTCAACGAGTCGACCGGCGAGGCGCGGCCGCTGTGGGCGTCGCAACCGGTGTCGATTGGCGACGACGGTGTGTCGAACCTGGCCGTTGTGATGCAGCCTGGCGTGCAGACCAGCGGGCGAGTCGAGTACAAAGACGCCGCGGCCATCGACAGGCCCACGGGACGCCGGGTGGTGTCGCTCCAGCCGATTCGCGCGGTACTGTGGCGGACGCTGCCCGCTGTGGTCGTGCCTGACGACACATTCCGCACCGCCGGTGAATCGCCCGGCCGCTATGTCGTCAACGCGTCTTCGCCGCCGGGCTGGTTCTGGCAGACGACGTCGCTCGCCGGACGATTGCTGTCCGACGAGATCATCGACGTGGGCGCGTCGGAAGTGCGAGACCTCGTCGTCACCTTCGGACGGATCACCAATCGCGTGTCTGGCCAGGTGCTCGACAGTGCCAGGACGCCGGATCCGCACGCGGCGGTCATCGTGTTTTCCGCGGACTCGAGCGCCTGGCGCGAAGGCATCTTTACGAGTCGTCGTACGCGCAAGGTACACACGACATCGACAGGCACCTATGAAGTGACGACGCTCGCGCCGGGTGAGTACTTCATCGTTGCCGTCGATGCCGGCGACGCGCTGAACTGGCAGGACTCCCAACTGTTGACGTCGCTCGCTGGCCGGGCGTCGAGGATCGTACTTGGGCCCGAGACACAACAGGCCGTCACGCTGCGCACGCTGACGTCAACGGGAGCGGCCCGATGAGTCGCCACACGCTCGCGGCGTTGCTGTTCGTGACGTGCGTCAGTGCGACGATCGCGGCCTGGCAGGTGCGCGACGCGAACATGGGGGGCGGCGCCACGCCAGCCGGGTCGGGCACGCTGCGTGGCGTGGTCGTGACCGACGCGGCCGAGCCGGAGCCGATCCGTCGCGCCACCGTCCATCTGTCCGGCGCTGGAACACTACCCAGGCTCGTGGGCACCGACGATCTCGGACGGTTCGTGTTCGATGAACTGCCCGCCGGCCGCTACACGCTTGCGGTCTCGAAGCCGGGGTTCGTGCGGGCGTTCCACGGATCGGCGCACCCGGGTGTCGGTCCCGGCGTGCCGGTGGCCGTGGCGGAGAACGACGCGGTGGAGGTGTCGATCCGGCTGCTGCCCGGAGCGGTCATGACGGGGACCGTCACCGACGTGCGCGGCCTGGCGGCAAGGGGCGTGACTGTGGCCGTCATCGACGCGCGTCCGCTCGCCGGTGCGACACCGGTGCCTGTGCGCGCGGTGACCGACGATCGCGGCGTCTATCGCGTCTTCGGACTTGCGCCGGGCGACTACCTGATCTCCGCGCTGCCGCAGCTCACGCCGGCGCCGGGCGGCCGTATCGGTCAAAGCCCCGGATCTGTCGCGGCGGTGACCGACGCCGACGTGCAATGGGCGCGAAGTGCCGCCGCGAGTCCAGCGCGCGGCCCTGGCTCGGCTGGCAGCGCGCCGCCACCTGGTCCGCCAGTGGCGTATGCGCCGGTCTACTATCCGGGCACGACCGACGCGGCGAGCGCCGCGAGTGTTCGTGTCACGAGCGGCGAGGAGCGGGGCGGCATCGATCTGCCGCTGCGCGTCGTCAGGCTCGCACGCGTCGCGGGAACGTTGACCGACGAGCGCGGCCAGCCGGTGACGAGCGCCACGGTGTCGCTGGTCCCGAAGCGTGGCGACCAGCCGTCGGTGGCCGACGCCCTTGCGGCGTCCGGCGCGCTCACGCTGCCACGCGCGAGCGTCTCGGCATCGTCATTCGTGTTCTCAGGCGTCGCGCCTGGTCAGTACACGCTCGTTGCGCGAACCGGCTCCGGTCAGCGCGGCGTGGCCGCTGCCGAGGCGGCGGCGCCCACGCTCTGGAGCGTCACGGACATCGAGGTCTCCGGTGTCGATCGCGACGATCTGGCGCTGCGCCTGCTGCCCGGCGTGGCCGTGACGGGACGAGTCGTCTTCGAAGGCGACGCGGTGGCTCCCGCCGAGCCGGCGACGTTGAATCTGTCGCTCGTCGCCACCAACCCGCTTCCTGGCGTGGCAGCAACATATCGAGCCGCGGTGCAACCTGATGGGACGTTTCGCGTCTCGAGCGTGGCACCGGGCAGCTATTTCGTGCGAGCCGACACGACGGCGGGTTCGGCGTGGCTGCTGAAGTCTGCGATGGCCAACGAGCGCGACCTGGCGGATCGTCCGCTCGTGGCGGCACACGATGGCGCGGGCGTCGCGGACGTCGTGGTGACCTTCACCGACCGGCTCGGTCAGGTCACCGGTCGTCTCATCGACGCGGCCGATCGGCCGGTCACGCTGTACTCCATTGTAATCTTCACGACGGATCAGTCGCTCTGGCGGCCCGGTGCCCGCCGCATCCGCGTGATCCGCCCGGCCACCGATGGCTCGTTTGCCGCCGACGGCCTTCCCGCTGGTGAATACGCGGTCGTGGCGATCGCCGATGCCGAGAGTGTCCAGGTGTACGACGACGCGTTTCTGACCGGACTGCTTCCATCGGCCGTGCGCGTCGCGTTGACCGCAGGCGAGAGCCGGCTCCAGGACTTTCGCGTGGCGCTTGCCGTTGGCGAATCAGGACGTTGAACTCACGTCATTCCTGACGCAGCGTGTGGCTGACCGCGTGCCTGAGTGCTGAGGACTGTGCCGGAGCGGTGCCTCACTTCTGGTCGGCGAACACGTCAGTCACCTGGCGGGCGATCGCGACGGTGTGTGCGTACGCGATGTTCGCCATGACGGCCACGACAACTCCGGTGTCGTGGTGCCTCATCAGTGACATGACCTGACCGCCGGCGAGGTCGCCGTTGACGCTGTCGGCGTTGGTCGCCAGCGCGAAGCGGACGAGGTCGGATGGCGTGGAAGAGAACGCCATCCCGTCCGCGCAGCACGCGAGGTCGCGCATGTACATCAGGCGTCGTCCACTGCGGGGATCGGCACTGAACTGCTTCCAGCGCGTTGCGGGCACGTAGAACGTCGCGCGATCGCCGGGCAGTGGCTGCCGGGGGGCGCTGATACCAAGCGGCCGAAGGATGAGGTCGTGGATGGCGGTGAAGCCCGGGAAGTCCTCCTCCGGCTCCCCGACGTGCTCGGGGCTCCACTCCGTGGCCGGGTCCGTGCCGGTGTTGGTCAAGCCAAGGGGCGCGACCGCGGCGGGGGTGATCGCCTGTGCCGCGGTGCCGATGTTGAACCGAGTCGCAGGTGTCACGGGCGTCTCGGTGACGACGTCCCGCCATCCGAACCCTTCGGCCCAGACGACGTCTGTGCCGGTGCCGACGGCAATCGAGACGCCCGGCAGGTTCTGTTCAGCCACCGCCGCCCGCACGATCGACCTCGCGCGTTCGGCCGCACCTGCCCGTTGTGGTGCGGGCGCCGACGCGCTGACGGACGGCACGTCCGGCGTCTGCGCGAAGAGCGGGGCGGCCACGCTGACTGAATGGGTGAGGAAGGCCGCAAACGCCGCCGCAAGAGCGCCGACCGCCAACGCGGTGCGCCCGGCCCAGATCGGCAGCCGGTTCCGAGCCGCCTTCACGCCGAGCAC
>CAZVHY010000258.1:0-4650 GCA_964627115.1 uncultured Solibacteraceae bacterium
CCTTCGCACCGTCGAACGTGGCGTCGTCTCTTCCTGTCGTGCCTCGTGTCGCTTGTCGCTTTTCCCGCCGTCGCGATCGCGCAGGCTCCGTCGGCTGGTGCCACGATCTCCGGCCGCGTCGTCGACGCCTATCCGGGTGCATTGCCCCAGCCCGACGTCGTGATCTACCGGCGCATGGATGGTCCGCCCGTGCCGTCGGGCGGTCGTGTGCCCGTTCGACCCGATCGCACGTTCGTCATCGAGAACGTCGTCGCCGGTCTGTACGAGCTGTATGCGAATTACAGCGTGTACAGACGACAGATGGTGACCGTGGGGACCACCGATGTCGATGGCATCGAGCTCGCGGTGATCGGACAGAGTCGTGTCATTCCGGTGGGACGGATGGACGATGGCAGTGAGATGCCGCCTGGCGGGGGCGCGGTCGTGTACATCGCACCGTTGCTCAGAGCCGGCGCGCCGCTCGAAAGTGCGGACGGCTTCGTGGTGCCGCCGGGACAGTACTGGCTACTCGCGGTGCCGCCGGCCGGGACGTTCGTCAAGTCGATGTTGTCCGGGGACGTAGACCTGCGGCACGCGCCGCTGCGCATCGAGCCGGGCGCCGCGCCCCGCAACGTCGACGTCGTGCTCACGCGGACGAAGCCGGCAGATGCGCTGGTGACAACGGTGACGGGCGCCACGGGGCAGGCCGGGCTCGAACTCGAGCTCGTGGATCTCACGGACGGCCGGCGTGCGACGTTCGTGGCCGCCACGACGACCGACGCATCGGGTCTGTTCCGCTTCGAGAATGTCGTGCCCGGGCTCTATCGCATCAACGTGCCGCCGGCCGAACGTGTCGTCGACGATCTGGTCGTGGGCGCCGACGAGGTCACGGTGGATATTCCCGTGCCGCCCGGCGCGCGCATCGTTGCCGGCGCGCCGATCATCCTTCACTTCGCCGGGAAACGCATGGGCCTCGCGCGACCCGCGGGCATCACGCTGGTGGCCGAACGCGAGGGCGTGCAGTCGCGCATTCAGGCGTCGTTCTGGGATTACTGGGGCGCGTTGGCCCCCGGTGCGTACCGGCTGACAATCGAAGGGATGCAGCCCGGCTTCTCGGTCCGTTCGTTCAGGGCCGGATCGGTCAACCTGCTCGAACAGCCCTTCGTGGTGCCCGTCGATCGGCCAGCGGAACGAATCGAACTTGAGCTCGATTACGTGGCGCCGGAGTGATGCGGGGCCGCGCCGCCCGCCGCCGGTAGCCGGTAGCCGGAGATCACCCCACGAACTTGTATCCCAGCCCGTGCACCGTCAGGAGATGCTGCGGACGCTTCGGGTTCGGCTCGATCTTCTGACGCAGCCACGCGACGTGCACGTCCACCGTCCGCGTCGTCGGCATCGCATCGTAGCCCCAGACCGCGTTGAGCAGTTCGTCGCGCTGGATCGTCGCGCCGCGGTGCTCGATGAAGTACTTCAGCAGCGTGAACTCCCGCGCCGACAGGTCCACCGGTTCGTCGTCTCGCGCGATCTCCGCGCGGCGGAAGTCGACGACGAAGTCACCGAAGCGGTACTCGGTGGCGCGCGACGACGCGAGACCGTGCTGGCGGCGCAGCTGCACGCCGATGCGGGCGGATAGCTCGAGCATCTCGAACGGCTTCGTCAGATAGTCATCCGCGCCGAGTTTCAGGCCCAGCACCTTGTCGACGAGCTGGCCGCGCGCCGTCAGCATGATGATCGGCGTGGCGATGCCTTGCCTGCGGATGTCGCGGCACACGTCGAAGCCGTTTGCACCCGGCAGCATCACGTCGAGCAGGATCACGTCCCACGGTTCGACGGTCGCGCGATGGAGACCCGACGGTCCGTCGGACGCCACGCTCACGTCGTAGCCGTCGCCGCGCAGCCCGTCCTGAAGCGTCACCACCAGACCTGGCTCGTCTTCGACGAGCAATACCCTCGGCTGCGTCGTCATGCGCGGCGGTCCTCGGGGCGTGCCGTCGAGCGCGCGTGCGCGTCAGTCGTCGCTGCCGGCAGCGTCAGCGTGAAGGTGGCGCCGCGTGGAGACGACTGCACGTCCACACCGCCGCCGTGCGCCTCGGCCACCTTCTTCACGAGACTCAGGCCGATACCGCTGCCCTGAATCTGCCGATCGGCCGCGGCACGCCCCCGATAGAACGGCTCGAACACGTGCGGGAGATCGACCGCGGCAATCCCGGGTCCCCGATCGGCGACGATGACGCGGACAGCCGGCCTCGAACGCAACGTCGACGCCTCCACACGCACGCCGATCCATCTACCCTCGGCCGCGTACTTCACGGCGTTGCCGATCATGTTCTGCAGCGCGCGACGTAGCGCCGGTTCGTTGGCGGAGACGGCAGGGACGCCGGCCGACACGTGTCGTTCCACCTCGATGCCGCGATCGGCGATCGAGGCGGCACACGATTCGAGCGCGGCGTCGACGGTTGTCGCCACATCGACGACGGTCGTCGCAATGCCGCGCCCCAGCGCGTCGATGCCGGCATACCCCAGCACCTGCTCGACCATCTCGGTGAGCCTGCGTCCTTCGTTCTCGATCAGTGCGCCGTACTCACGCGTCCGCCCGGGCTCGTGCACGACGCCGGACGACAGGTTCTGTGCGGCGGAGCGGATCACGCTCAGCGGCGTGCGCAGTTCGTGCGACACGGCCGCGACGAAGTCCACCTGCTGCGCGGCGAGGCGTTCCGACCGGCGCGCATTGACCACCACGAGCGCCATGCCCGTCACGAGAACGGAGAGGATGCCGAAGCTCAGCCACAGATTCCGGTGACGGCCAGCGGTAACGGCGGCTTCGAGCGATCCGGTCTGATGCTGCACCAGGATCTGCCATGGACGCGTGAATCCCCTCAGCACGCCGATGTCGATACCGTCACCCGTCTGCCGATCCACGCGAATGGCGATCCTGTTGTGTTGCTCTTCGACGACCGTCGGCCGATCGGCGTCCCGTCCCGTCAGCCGCGTTGCCCAGGTGAGCACGCTGTTCGCCTCTGGAGTGACGGGTAGAACCGGGACGCCCGAGAAAAACGACGTCCGCACGTCAGCCGTCTCGTCGCTCATCGGGGTGGCCGTTGTCGCATACACCGTGCGTCCGTCGGCATCGTTCACCGCGACGCGCGTCAGGCCATCCTCGAAGTGACGATGGACGAGCCCGGGAAGCACGACACCGGTGAGCGTCTCGCGGTCGAGGGCAATGGCAACGAAGGGCCCCGCCGAGCCATCGAACAGCAACGGATCGCGTGCCCGCGGCGCGGACGCATCGAGCTCGATCCGCGTCGGCAGCCACACGACATAGAGAAGAGGATCGGTGAGGACGAGCGGCGAGCGGAACGTCGTGACGTCGGTTGTCCCGCGCAGCAGCGCCTCGTCTCGCTCCACTGCGCGATCCCGCGGCAGCGTCGGCGCCAGTTCGGCCGGCCAGCCGTCGGGCCAGGCCGTGCGCTCGAGCGCGCGCGTGGCTTCGTTGTATCGATACAGCGTCGTGGCGTCGTCGTTGCGGCGACCGACGTAGATAGCGCCGACGAGCGCCGGGTATCGGGCCGATCGCTTCCACGCATCGAACGCTTCCGGCACACGCTCCGGCATGGTCTGCGTGAAGCCGTCGGCGGCGCCGCGCACGAGGTCCTGCAGTGTCATCACCTCGCGATCGAACTCGGCCGCCATGTCGCGTGCGCGCCGCTCGAGCGACGCGCGCAGTTCAGCGCGTTCCGCGTCGCTGACCTGCCCGAGCCACCGGTACTGCAGCGTCGCCAGCACGCCGGCGAGCGCGAGGAGCGCGATCGGCAGTAGCAGTCGCGCGATGCGGCGAGGTCCGGCCATCGGTCGGAGTCTAACATCGCGGTTTTTACGTTCTTAACAATCTCTTTTCGCTGCCTTAACCACGCACCGGCCAGTACCGCGCACGATGACCGTGCGCCTCCTTCGGGACGCGCCAGTCAGAGGAGGCGTGAACGTGAGACAGCAGATCAGATGGTGGACGACGGCGGGTGTGATGGCGGTGCTGGTGGCCACGACACCGGTTGCCGCGGAGCAGGACGCGCAGACGACGCTGGCCAGTGCGCGTGCCGCGCTCGGCGGTGATACGCGCATCGCGGCGGTGAAGACCCTGAGCGTGACCGGACGAACCGTGCGACAACGCGCCGACGGCACGACGACGGAGCATGCGTTCGAGATGGCGTTCGAGGCGCCGAGCCGCTTCGCGCGCCGATCGGTGCTGATGGCGATGGGACCGACGAGCATCTACCGCCACAGCGGCTTCGATGGCGATACGGTCATCGAGTGGATCGACACACCGCCGTCGCTTGCTGGCGGCGGCAACGTCGTGATTCGGATCAACCTAGGGGACCCCGAGGGTGATGTGCCACCCACGCCGGCGCAGATAGCCGAAAGGCAGGCGCGCGCGCTCGAGATGAATCGGCAGGACTTCGCGCGTCTCTCGCTCGGGCTCTTCGCCGCCGCGCCAGCCAGTTACCCACTGCAGTTTCGGCACGCGGGCGTAGCCGAATCGCCTGATGGCCGCGCGGACATCATCGCGGTGACCGGCCCGAACGGCTTCGCCATGGACCTCTTCGTCGACACGGCCACGCACCTGCCACTGATGGTGTCGTGGCAGGCGCCGGAACCGATGGAGGTGATCGCGAACGA
>CAZVHY010000259.1:0-4633 GCA_964627115.1 uncultured Solibacteraceae bacterium
CGCCATGGTCAGTCTGAAACACAGCGGCCGTCGTCACCGGCCGTAGCCGAGGATCAACTCCGGCAGGACGAGCGTGACATACGGGAACGCGGCGATCAGCACGAGGCCGATGAGCAGTGCGATGAGGTACGGCACGTACGCGCGCGCCACGTCGTCGATGTCCACGCGCCCGATGCCGGCGGCAATGGTGAGGCCGACGCCGACCGGCGGCAGGAAGAACGCGATGCCCATCGCCGCGACGATCACGATGCCGTAGTGGACGGGATCGATGCCGACCGTCTGGCTGATCGGGTAGAGGATGGGACCGAAGATGAGCAGCGCGGGCAGCCCTTCGAGGAGCGCGCCGATCAGGACGAAGACGACGATGGTCAGGGCCATGAAGCCGACCGGCCCCGCGCCGACGCCGGCAATCCATTCGCCGAGCGCCTGCGGCACCCACTCGCGCACGAGCACCCACGCGAAGGCCGATGCCGCGGCCAGCACCCACAATGTCGTTGCCGTCACGATGCCGCTCTGCGCGAACCGTGCGATGGCTTCGATCGGCCGCACCTCGCCGGTGCCGATCTCGACAACGATCGCGTAGACGACGGCGAGCAGCGCGGCTTCGGTCACCGTCGTGGCGCCCGAGAAGATGCCGCCGAAGAGCAGCACGGGCAGACCGAGCGGCACGATGGCGCGCCGCACCGCGCGTCCCAGATCCACCTGTGACGTGCTGTCCGCAACCGGCCAGTGCTGCCGTCGCGCGCGGATGGCGATCAGTACGAGCAGCACCGCGGCCAGCAGGAACGCGGGGATGAAGCCCGCCAGAAACAGCGTGACGATCGACAGGTTCACGAGCGATCCCAGTACCACCATCGTCAGACACGGCGGCACGAGGATGCCCATGGCCGAGGCTGCGGCCACGATGCTCACCGACTCGGCACCGGAGTACCCGGCCTTCTTCATCGACGGCACGAGCAGCGAACTGATCGCCGAGACGTCGGCGGCGGTGGAACCCGAGATGCCGGAGAAGATCACTTCGGCCACGACGACGACCATGGCCAGTCCACCGCGGATGCGGCCGACGATCGCCATCGCCAGATCGACGATGCGCTGCGAGATGCCGGCGGACTCCATGAGTGCGCCGCCGAGGATGAAGAGCGGAATGGCGAGCAGCACGAACGAGTCGACGCCGCCGAGAATCTTGATGGGCAGGATGATCAGGCCGATCCCGCCGATGCCCAGCAGATAGGTGAACGACGTCAGCACCAGGGTGAAGGCGAGCGGCACGCCGAGCGCAGCGGTCGTCAGGAAGCCGAGCACGAGGACGGCCAGCGGCGGCGCGCCGACGATGATGGGCACGCCCACCGAGGCGATGGTCAGGGCGGCGGCGCCCATCGACCAGAGCACGGCGTCGCGGTCACGCCAGACGCGCCAGCCGTCGCGCACGACCTGCTCGACGAGCACGAACGTCATGAGCACGAGCGACACGGGCAGCACGACCGACATCCACGCGCCTGAGATGCCGCTCGCGGGCAGCTGTTCGGGAATGCTGGCGACGGTCAGCCGCCACGACGGCAGCAGCAGCGAGGCGAAGAGGCCGATCAGGACGAGCCGCAGGCCGCGATCGATGGCGAGGCGGTGCGGCTCGGCGAACAGGCGCGTTACCGCCGTCACGCGCGGATGTTGCGCGTGCTTGAGCGCGAGCACGCCGCCCACGCACATGAGCCAGACCAGCAGGAGACGCGCGATCTCTTCGGTCCACGGAAACGGATGGTGAAACAGATGCCGTCCGACGACCTGCAGGCCGACGACGGCGGCCTGCGCGAAGACGAGAAACGCCGTCGACCAGAGCAGCCAGCGGTCGACGTGCGTCGCCGGGAGCGTGCTGTCGTGCGGCGCGCCGCTCATGCGCGGATGGCCTCGAGCCAGGGTGTCACGCCGAGCGCGCGTGCCTCGCCGTCCCAGAATTGTCCGGCCCGCTGGCGGAACGGCGTGTTGTCGAACTCGTGGATCGCCATGCCTTCCTTCTCGAGCGCGACCGCGGCCAGTTCTTCCTCGCGCGGCCCGACGATGCGCTGATGGAGCGCGGCATCGCGCGCCGCCTGTTCGAGCGTCGCGCGCAGATCGGCCGGCAGGCTGGCGAGCGTGCGCGTCGACGCCCACAATCCCAGCACGCCGGCAATGTGCCGCGTCCGCGTCATGATGCGCGCGACTTCATAGAAGCGCTGCTGGAGCGTCGTGCTCGCGTCGTGTTCGTAGCCGTCGATGACGCCGGTCTGCAGCGACGTGTAGACCTCACCGAACGCCATCGGCGTCGGGCTCGCGCCCATGAGCTCGATCGCTTTCACGTAGATGGCCGATTGAATCGTGCGGATCTTCAGGCCGGCGAAATCGGCCGGCGCACGGAGCGCACGCGAACGCGTCACCACCTGCCGGAAGCCGAACGAATCGCCCCAGGCGAGCGGCCGCATGCGCACGGTGCGTTCGAGGTAGTCGGCGATCTCCAGTCCGACCGATCCGTCGACGATACGGTGGACGTGTTCCCAGTCGCTCCACAGGAACGGGAAGTCGAGCAGTTGGAGACGCGGCGCCACGCTGCCCCAGATGGCCGATCCCGACACCATGAAGTCGACCAGCCCTTCCTGCACCTGCTGGACGACCTCGCGTTCCTGGCCGAGCGTGCCGGAGGCGAAGATGCGGACCCTGACGGCGCCATGGGTCGCCTCTTCCGCCAGACGCGCAAACGTCTCCGCGAAGACATGGAGCGAGGTGGGACCGGCGGTCATCGAGTGCGATACCCGCAGCACGAGCGGATCGTGCGTGTTGCGCACCCGGCACCCGGCCAGGGCGGCCGCGCCGACACCTGTCAGGAAGGTTCGCCGGCCGACGGGCCCCGCACCTCGTTGTGGCATGGAGACGAATTATGCACGGAGACGCCACGCGCTGGCGTCGCCGCGTCGCCACGCGCATCGTTCACGCCAGGACGTCGGCGGCGTGGAATCGGGCAGTGGTGACGTCCTGCCTGGCCCCTGCGGGCATGGCATCCGTCGTCGGCTCAGGCGCCTCCGGTTGAGGGCGGCCGAAATAGAAACCCTGCGCGCACTCGCAGCCGAGCTCGCGCAGAACCCGGGCCTGCTGTGCCGTTTCGACCCGTTCGGCCACCACCGTCATCCCGAGCGATCGGCCGAGCGAGATCAGCGCCATGAGAATCCTGGCGTCCGACCCTTCGTCGGTGATCTGTTCGACGAACGTCCCGTCGATTTTCAGCATGTCGAGCGGGAACTTCGACAGCCAGCGCAGCGACGAGTAGCCGGATCCGAAGTCGTCGATGGCGATCTTCACACCGCGTGCCCGCAGGGTCCGCAGCGACAGGCCCACCTGTTCGTCGTGGTTGTCGTAGACCGCTTCGGTCACCTCGACGACGAGCCGTGACGGATCGAGTTTCGTTCGCTCGAGGATCTCCGACACGAGATCGGGATACGCGGGGTTGCGCAGTTCCGCGACCGACACGTTGACCGAGAAGCGCGAGCCGTCGACGGCCGCCGACGCGGTCAGACACGCCTGCTCGAGCGTCCACGCGCCAAGGGCGTGAATCGTGCCGGTGCGTTCGGCCACGGCCACGAAGTTGTGCGGCCCGAGCATGCCCTTGATCGGGTGGTTCCAGCGTACGAGCGCCTCGCGCGAGACGACGTGGCCGTCGGCGAGCCGGACGATCGGCTGATAGTGCATCACCAGCTGTCCGCTCGTGATCGCGTGCTCGAGTGCGCGTGTGGCGTGGCTGGGATCGCCGTACACGGCCGTCTGGTTGCGACCGTTGGACTTGGCGTCGTAGAGCGCCACGTCGGCGCGGCTCATCAGCAGTGAGGCCGTGTCGCCGCGTTCCCACGTGGCCACCCCGGCCGATGCCGTGGTGCCGCCAGGCAGATCGGTGCGCAGTCGATCGGCGAGCACGGCCGCCTGCGCCAGCGAGTAGCCGGGCAGCACCAGCACGAACTCGTCGCCGCCGTGCCGGCACAGCAGCCGCGGGTTGGGCGCCACCTGCTGCCATTGCCTCGCACATTGCACGAGGAGGCGATCGCCTGCCGCGTGCCCCAGGGCGTCGTTGATCCGCTTGTAGTGATCGAGATCGATGACCACGACCGACAGTGTGCCGTGCTCGCGTGCGACCGCGTCGATGGCATCACCGAGCGCCTTGTCGAGGACGCGGCGGTTCGACAGCGACGTGAGCGGATCTTCGTCGGCGAGATCGGCCACGCGGACGAGCCGGGCCAGCACGACGCCCACGCACAGGAACGTGCCGAGGAACGTGGCAATCACCGCCGGTGTCTGTTCGAGGAACGCCAGCGCGACGACGGCCGAGACGTTGACGTGCAGCGTGTGCGCGATCATGCCGGCCCACGACGAGAAGAACGCCGCGGCCACGATCACGAGGACGTAGGTGATCGCCTCGATTTCGGCTGTCTCGGCACCGTACCCGAGCATGGTCTTGGCCGTGATGAGCGCCGTGCCCACGGCCAGAAGGGCGTGGTAGATCCCGCGCGTCAGGTGACGCCCGGCCACCAGCAGCGCCACGCCGGCGAACATCGCCACGATCGAGATCCCCTGAATGGCCAGCAGCCTGGCCGTGGGAACGACGAGGTCGAAACTGTGC
>CAZVHY010000260.1:0-2554 GCA_964627115.1 uncultured Solibacteraceae bacterium
TCTACGCGATGCTGCTCGTGCTGCTCGTGCGGGCCGGGGCCAACGACCGCCTCGCGCGGGCCACGGCGCTCTTCGGCCTGATCTGGAACCTGGGCGAACTGGCGGCGCACGCCACGCAACTCGCGGGCGCGCCGGCGCTCGCGCCGTGGTTCGCCGCCTCGGCGTACACGGCGCTTGGCCTGCTGGCGGCTGTGGTCGTGCACTCGGTGTCGCGCGTCCGCGACGACAGCTCACGAGGTCAACGACGTCTGGCGTCTGTGGTCGCCGGCGTGGCGTACGTGTCGGCCGGCCTCGCCGGACTCGTGCACCTGCGCGCTGCGGCGAACGGATCGCCCCTGCCATCGGCACTCGCGCTGGACGTGATCACCGTCGGGCTGGCCGCCATTGCCATTCCCCTCGTGATCGTCACGCGGCGCCAGCACCACGGCCGCCGCGCGCTCTGGATGAGCGCGCTGGCCATCTTCGGCGTGTCGGCCCTGCACCTGGGTCGCTTCCACGGCGCGAACGAGTCGTGGGTCGCCGAGCTGATCGGCCACCACGCCTCGATTCCGCTCGCGTTCGCGATGCTCTATCGCGACTATCGCTTCGCGCTCGCCGACCTGTTCCTCAAGCGTGGCCTCACGCTGCTCGCGCTGGTCGCCGTCGTACTCACGAGCTACGCCGCCATCGCTGCCGAGCTGCGGCCACAGAGTGCCGCCGCCATCGCCCTGTTGATTACCGGCTGGGTGGTCACCGCCTGGCTGTTCCCGGCGCTCCGCCGTCTGGTCCACGGGTTCGTCGATCGCGTCGTGCTCTCGCGCGCCAACTACACGACGCTCGTCGATCGCTTCTCGACGGCCATCCAGCAGGCCGACACGATTGACGCCGCGCTCGATCGCGCGTGCAGTCTGCTCGCCCGGGCGCTCGACGCCGCGTCGGTCGGCGCCGCTCTCGACGACGCGCCGGCGCCGCCAGGCACACATGTCGTGACGATTCCGACCACCGACGCGCCGCGGCCGCGTCTGCTCATCGGCCGGCTCACCGGCGGCCGCCGTCTGCTGTCGGACGATGTCGCGATGCTCGATCGAGCGGCGCTCCAGCTCGCGCGGCGGATCGACGCGATCCGCATGACGGCCGAACGGTACGATCGCATGCTCCGCGAGCGCGAGATGGCGACGCTGGCCGCCGAGGCCGAGCTGCGGGCGCTGCGCGCGCAGGTGAACCCGCACTTCCTTTTCAACGCGCTCACCACGATCGGCTACCTGATTCAGCACGCGCCGTCGCGCGCGACCGACACGCTGATGCAACTGACCACGCTGCTGCGGGCCGTGCTGAAATCGGACGGCGAGCTCACGTCGCTCGGCCGCGAGCGCGAGTTGATCGAAGCCTATCTGCGCATCGAACATGCGCGGTTCGAGGAGCGGCTGACCACGACCATCGACATCCCGGCGCACCTGCACGCCATCGCCCTGCCGTCGCTCATCGTGCAGCCGCTCGTCGAGAACGCCATCAAGCACGGCGTCGCCCCCGCGCACGCCGGCGGCCACGTGTCAGTCACGGCTCGGATGACGTCGGTCGACGGCGCGGCGCGCCTGCGCATCGTCGTGACCAACACGGGCACGCCGCTCGGTGCCGCGCGATCGGCCGGAGGCCTGGGCGTGCAGAACGTCTCGCGGAGGCTCGAACATCACTATCGCGGCCAGGCGACGTTTTCGCTGGAACAGACGCCGGACGGCAGCACGGCGGCGATGCTGATTCTGCCGGTCGGCATCGCAACGCGCGTCATCGGGGAAACCGCAACGGGGAGCGACCGTTGACGCCGCCCCTGCTCCGTGTCGTGGTCGCCGACGACGAGGGACCGGCCCGACGGTTCGTCGTCGATCTGCTGGCGCAATGTGATGGCGTGACGATCGTGGGCGAAGCGGCCAACGGTGACGACGCGATCCGTGTCATCGAAACCGTCCAACCCGATCTCGCGCTGCTCGATCTGCAGATGCCCGGCGCGACCGGGCTCGAGGTGGCGAGGAGCATCACGCTGGACCTGCTGCCGCTCATCGCGTTCATCACGGCGTACGACGAGTACGCCATCGACGCGTTCGAGCTGAACGCCATCGACTATCTGCTGAAGCCGGTGCAGATCGACCGACTGCGCGCCACGCTCGACCGCGCGCGTCAGCGGCGCCAGGCGGCCGGCGCGCCGGCCGATCGGGCCGCGGCGCTCGCGCGTGTCGCGACAGCCGTCGACACCCAGGCGTCGAGCCGCGCGTATCTCGATCGCATTCCCGTGCGGCGGCACGACGACACGATTCTGATCCCCGCGCGGAGCGTTGCGTCGGTGAGTGCCGACGGCGAACTGCTGCACATCACGACCACGACCGGCGAGCGCCACACGGTGACGCACCGGCTGCACGCGATCGAGGCCCGGCTCGATCCGCGCCGGTTCGTGCGCCTCAGCCGCAGCACCATCGCCAACGCGGACCTCATCACGCGCGTCAGCCCCATGCCCGGCGGCACCGCCATCGTGCGGCTCGCCACCGGCCAGGAACTGAGCGTGAGCCGCATCCAGTTCCGCCTG
>CAZVHY010000260.1:2654-4551 GCA_964627115.1 uncultured Solibacteraceae bacterium
GCAGCCGCGCAGCCAACTACATATTGACTTCCGCCCCCCAACAGGCGCTAGATATGGGGGTTCACGGTTCCGACCATCCTGGTCGGGCGACAAAGAGGGAATCCGGTGCGCCGCCGCGGGTGGCAAGTCCGGAGCTGACTCCGCAACTGTAGGCGGCGAGTCCATCCGCGCACGAGCGTCACTGGTGACAGGCGTCACCGGGAAGGCCAAGCGGACCGGGCGTCGACCCGCAAGCCAGGAGACCTGCCGTGTCGGTGTTTTCGTCCTCGGGCGGGGATCCCCGAGCGCGCCTTCCGACCGGGTGGTCGTCCCGACTTCCCTGCCCTGGCGTCCTCGTCTCCCCTCCGCGGTCCGGAGGAAGACCATGTCCGCTGCTTCGTCGACCGTGGCGCCAGGCGCCACGACGCTGCCACCTGTTTCTGCCGCTCCCGCCGTCGATCTCCGCGTCATCAAGCGCACGGGCGTCATCACCGCGTGGGATCCCTCGAAAATCCGCGACGCGATCACGCGCGCGTTCCTCGCGGTCGAAGGACCACAGGCCGCCGGATCGACGCGCATCCACGAGCTGGCCGAGGCGCTGACCACGTCGGTGGCCGACGCGCTGACGCGGCGCGCGGATGCCGCGCGCGCGCTGCACATCGAGGACATCCAGGATCAGGTGGAACTGGCGCTGATGCGCGCCGAGCACCAGAAGGTCGCCCGCGCCTACGTGCTCTACCGCGAGGAACGGGCGCGCCTGCGGCGTCTGGTCGCCGATCCGGCGCCGGCTCCGGCGCTGTCGGTCGTCCGCCACGATGGCACGCGCGTGCCGTTCGACGAAGCCGCGCTTCGGCAGCGACTCGAACGGGCGTGTGAAGGGCTCAGCGGCGTGTCGGTGGGTCGGCTGCTGACCGATACGAAGCGCGATTTGTACGACGGCATCTCCGAACGTGAGCTCGATCTGGCCGCCACGCTGACGGCCCGCACGCTCATCGACGTCGATCCCGATCACACGTACGTGGCCGCACGGCTGCTGCTCGATACGTTCACGCGCGAGGCCTTCGCGTTCGTCGTCCCGGACGTGCCGGCCAGCGCCACGCGCGACGCCTACGCCCGCTACTTCCCCGCGTTCGTCCGGCGCGGCATCGTCCTCGAGCTCATCGATCCCGCGCTCGAAGGGTTCGATCTCGATCGGCTCGCCGGCGCACTCAGGCCCGAGCGCGATCGGCAGTTCCAGCTGCTCGGCCTGCAGACGCTGTACGACCGCTACGTCCTGCACGCCGACGGCACACGGTTCGAGCTGCCTCAGGCCTTCTTCATGCGCGTGGCCATGGGCCTGGCGCTCGCCGAGTCGGATCGCAACGCACGCGCCATCGAGTTCTACGACCTGCTCTCGTCGTTCGATTTCATGTGCTCGACGCCGACGCTGTTCAACGCGGGGACGCGCCGGCCGCAGTTGTCGTCGTGCTTCCTGACCACGGTGCCCGACGATCTCGACGGTATTTTCGCGGCGATCCGCGACAACGCGCTGCTCTCGAAGTACGCCGGCGGCCTCGGCAACGACTGGACGCGCGTGCGCGGTCTCGGCGCGCGCATCCGCGGCACGAACGGCGAATCGCAGGGCATCGTGCCGTTCCTGAAGGTGGCGAACGACACCGCCATTGCCGTGAACCAGGGCGGCAAACGCGCGGGCGCTGTGTGCGCGTACCTCGAGCCGTGGCACATCGACGTCGAGGAGTTCCTGGAGCTCCGCAAGAACACGGGCGACGACCGGCGGCGCACGCACGACATGCACACGGCGCTCTGGATTCCCGACCTCTTCATGCAGCGCGTGGAAGCCGACGCGTCGTGGACGCTCTTCTCGCCGGACGACTGCGCCGACCTGCACGATCGCTACGGGGCTGACTTCACGCAGGCG
>CAZVHY010000261.1:0-1849 GCA_964627115.1 uncultured Solibacteraceae bacterium
TCCGCTTCTACGAGGACGGCCTGCACGGCTACACCTATCTCGAAGATCCCGGCGAACGGTAGGAGCGGGCGGCCCAGGGGCCGTCCCTGCAGATCTGAGCCGCCCGCCGTGCGGGCTGACATGATCCGGAGCCGTAGGGGCGAGGCTTGCCTCGCCCGATCACTCAGCGGCCTCGTCGTGCGTGAAACACCGCGCGATTCTGCCGAAAGGCCTCGGCCAGGCCGTTCCTGCCGCGGATGCGGTGATAGACCGCACGGGCAGCGCGGTATGGCGTGCCCGGCAGCTTTGTCACCGTCTGGACTTCTTCGAATCCCACACTCGCGAGGAGCGCGGCCACTCCGGAAGGATTCGGCGCCCACCAGTTGGTGGGATCGCCGTTGAGCTCGCGACCCGGATAGAACGCGGCCGCCGGGCGGCCGATGCCAATCATGTCGACGACGGTTTCGACGATCAGCAGATCCGAGGTCACCGACGCCACGCGTTCGAGCGCAAGCAGCGGATGCCGCAGGTGGTACAGGACACCGAGGAACAACACGACGTCGAAGGTGCCGACGCGTTCGGGCGACAGATCCATCACGTCGATGTCGATGTCTTCGACCTTCGAGCCGAGCGCTTCGCGCGCCATCAGGAACCCGTCCTTGCGTCCCCAGCCGTCGGGCGAGTGCCACGAGTAGTAGTCGGCCGCCACGACGCGGCTGGCGCCGCGTCGTTCGCACTCGAACGAGAAGAAGCCGTCCCAGGCGCCGATGTCGAGCACGCTTCGTCCGGCCAGCGATTCCGGCAGGCCGATGGTGGCCAGGCGCTTCGGCGTGTCGTCGACACCGCGGGTGACGAGGCCGTGCCCCAGATCGATGGTCTGGTACCACCGATGTGATTCGATGCGCGCGCGAAGAGAGGGATCGATCATCGACTGTGGCGCTATGTCATATCACGAGTGTTCAGGTCTCTGGCTTCGAACTTCCGGCTTCGAGCCTGCGTTTTTCATCAGGCTCGTAGTATCGTGCGCCTGTCGTGACCATTCGTGATTCCAAGCAGGCCGAGAAGGAATACCTGAAGCGGACCGGCGCATCCGCCTGGGACCTGCACAAGCCGTTCTCTCCGCCCGGCACGACGACGGCCGACGAGAGCCGGCACCTGTTCCAGGACTTCGCGTCGGCGATCATGCACCTGACGCCCCAGCCGGGCGACCGTGTGCTGGATCTTGCCGCGGGCGTGTGCTGGTGTACGGACTGGCTGCAGCGCCTGAACGTCGATGCGGTGTCGGTCGACATCTCCCACGACATGCTGGCGATCGGCCGCACGCGGCTGCCGAAGGGCGATGCCTCGCCGCTCGTCACCGGCGATCTCGAGCTGCTGCCGTTTGCCAGCGGCAGCTTCGACAAGGCGTACTGCCTCAGCGCCATCCATCACGTGCCCGACATCGCGCGGGCCGTGGCCGAGATCGCGCGCGTGCTGAAAGACGATGGCGCCGTGTTGTTCTCGGAGCCGGGTGTCGGCCACGCGGAGAAGCCCGGGTCGGTGTCGGCCATGCAGGACTTCGGCGTGCTCGAACAGGACATCGTGGCCGCCGATTTCATGAGCGCGTGCGCGGCGGCCGGCTTCCGCGACGTGCAGTTGAAGCCCATGTCGTACGTCATCCCGGACTTCGGCCTCACCGCTGAACAATGGGCGGCATGGCAGCGTCTGGCGCGCTCGAAACGTCCCGCGCGCGCGCTCGGCAGGATGTGGCGCGCGCTGCTGGAACTGGTCGGTGCCGGCAAGTCGTCGACGCTCTTCGAGGAGACGTTCGCGATCTCGCTCGTGCGCCTGCTGCGTGGCGCGATGAGCGACCATCCCGTGATCGTGGCGC
>CAZVHY010000261.1:1949-4519 GCA_964627115.1 uncultured Solibacteraceae bacterium
TCGCTCGTGCGCCTGCTGCGTGGCGCGATGAGCGACCATCCCGTGATCGTGGCGCGCAAGAACCCGGCGCCGCAGCCGGGCGACGTGCCGGCACTCCGAGCGCGCGTCGACATACTCGCGGCTCCGGAGACGGCCAGCGCGGGCGCGACGATCGCCCTTGGCGCCCGCGTCACGAATACGGGATCGTCGGCATGGACCGTGGCGTCTGATGGCCGGTCAGGTTCTGCGCGACTGGGTATTCAACTGCTCGATGCCGATCGGCGCCTGGTCGATCGCGACTACTACCGGCAATCTCTGCCGGCGCCTCTGCGCGCTGGCGAACACTGCGAGCTCAGGGTGTCGTGTCCCGCTCCGTCGTCTCCTGGCACCTACTGGCTCAAGGCCGACGTCGTTGTCGAGGGCGTCTCGTGGCTCGAGGGCAAGGGCGGCCAGACCGGCGTACACCAGATTCGGGTGGAGTGATGGTTCTGCCGGGAATCGGCGGCGTTATATCATTCGAGGGTTTTGTTGCGAGCGCTGGGCCTGCCAGGACGGGGCGTCATCATGGGCGCCGTCATCGGTGCGACCTGGTTCGGAGCCATCGGCGGGTGGAGCATCGTGAACCCTGCCAACTTCGAGTGGGTTGCCGGCGATCGCGCCCAGCACCTGCTTGGCTGGCTCTTCTTCCGCAACGAACCCCTCGGTCTGCCGCTCGGGCGCATCGACAGTTTGATCCATCCTGTTGGTACGACGCTTGGCTTCACGGACTCCAATCCGTGGATTTCTCTGTTGCTGCGACCGCTGTCAGCCTGGCTGCCCGTCGACTTCCAGTTCATCGGCGCCTGGCTGCTGTCGTGCTTCATGCTCCAAGGCGTATTCGGCTTCCGGCTCATGGAGACGCTGACGACCAGCGCGCTGGCGCGTGGGCTGGGCGTGGCGGCATTCGTGATGGCGCCCGTGCTCGCGGATCGGATGGGACACGACACGCTGACCGCACAATGGCTGGTGCTCGCGCTGATGTGGCTGCACTTGCGATCGGGCGTCACGGTGCGGAATACGCTCACGTGGGCCTGGGCGCTCAATCTCTTCGCCGCAGGCGTGCATCCGTATCTTGCTGTGATGCTCGCCGTTCTGACCGTAGCACTGCTCATTCAACTCTGCCGCGGTCCCGAACGGTTCGAGCCGCGTCGTGCTGTTGCATACGGAGCCGGTATTATCGGCCAGACGCTGGCGATCTTCGTGCTCCTCGGATATTTCGGCGGGGGCGAGGAGCTCGCGGAAGGGGGATTTGGCGAGTTTTCGACAGACGTACTCGCGTTCATCAATCCGATGAGGGAGTCTCTCGTGCTCCCCATGCTTCCGATGCGCCACGGGCAGCGCGAGGGATTCGCCTTCCTCGGCAGTGGCATCCTCCTTCTCATGGTGATTGCGACGGCTGTGCTTGCCGTGCAGCGCCGCCGGCCCGTTCTGATGCCCCGCCATCGTCCGCTCGTCGTCGCGGCGATGCTCATGTGGGTGTTCGCGCTGTCGGATCAGGTCACGATCGCCGGCTATACCGTGTTGACGATGCGGAAATTGTACGATCCGCTGACGCCAATCGTGGAGTCGTTTCGATCCAGCGGCCGGTTCGTCTGGCCGCTGTACTACCTTCTCATCGCTGGTGTTCTGGGTATTGTCATGAGCCAGCGGACACTCCGGCCGCGTGTGGGTGTCGCGGTCATCGTCCTGGCTCTGGCTGTTCAGGCAGCCGAGACGCGGCACATCACCTACTTCGGAAACGAAGGCTGGCCGAAGCCTCAATCACCCCAGTGGGATGGGCTCGACGCAACGTACCGCCACATGGTGCTCTTCCCAGCCCACTATCCCGTCGGACCGTCCGGGTGCGGGTCTGACGACGTGGCGTACGAATATCGCGATCTGGTCCGGGCGTCATACATCGCTTACGTCCACGGGCTCACCTTCAACAGCGGCTACGTCGCCAGAGCGCCCATGGACAAACTCGAGACATATTGCCAGACGCTCAACGAGGATGTCGCCACCGGTCGATTCGCCTACGATACCCTCTACATCGTTGCGACCGAAGCCGCAGCGCCGTTTCTTGAGCCCGATTCGGGTGTCACATGCGGCACGCTCGACGAGTTTCTCGTCTGCGTGTCGGACTCGTTCCGCGGACGCTTTCATCGTCTTCTGAGGGCGGAATCCCAGGCTGTGAATTGACGCGATGAAACTCTCCATCGTCATGCCGGCGTTCAACGAACGCCACACTATTCGCGACATCGTTGCGGCCGTCCAGGCGGTGGAACTGCCCGGGCTCGAGCGCGAGATCGTCATCGTCGACGACGGTTCGACGGACGGCACGCGGGAGATTCTTGCGGAGATCGACGGGCGCGACGGCGTCCGCGTGCTGCTGCAGCCGCAGAATCGCGGCAAGGGCGCGGCAATCGCGCGGGGGTTTCGCGAGGCCACGGGCGACATCTTCCTGATTCAGGACTCAGACCTCGAGTACGATCCGACGGAATATCCCACGCTCCTGCGTCCCATCCTCGAAGGGCGCGCCGACGTCGTCTATGGATCGCGTTTTCTCGGCAATG
>CAZVHY010000262.1:0-4508 GCA_964627115.1 uncultured Solibacteraceae bacterium
CGGAACACCGCGTCGCTGAGGCGCATCGCCTGGCTGCGTTCCACGGCGTAGAGCAGTTCCCCGTCGAGCACGGGAGAGCCCGGCGCGACACGCTGCACGCGACCGGCCGCGGCGGCAACCGTCAGGACTTCGCCGGCCTCCGTGGCATACCAGTCCACCAGGTGATCGAAGACATCGTCGTCGAGCGTGACGGCCGAGGCGAGACTTGCGGCTCGCAGGTTCTCCATCGCGCCGTCGGCACTGCCGTGAGGCAGTTTCGGTACGGGCAGCGTCGCGGCGCCGGCCGACGGCTGTCGCGCGCGTGCGGCCAGGCCCAGGCCACGTAGTGCCGCAAGGGCCGTCGATCGCGCCGTGGTGAACTTCACGCCAATCACCGACGCGACGCCGGCATGGCCCGATGATTCGTGCGTGACGATCGTGGACTCGGGCAGCAGTTCGATGCGGCCGCGACGAACGACGGCCGGTGTCAGGCCGCTGTGGACGAGGAGCACGTCCCGACGCCGCGCCTGTAACGTCGGAAACGCGCTGTTCGCGTCGTCGATCATGGCGTCGACGTCGGCGCTCGACGGGTGAGGCGTGGCATCCGCGGCGGCGGGGCGCTCACCCTGGAATGTGCCGACGAGCCAGCGGCCGCTCCACGGTGTCGCGGTCAACATGCGTCCGGAGGCGCCGCGCGCGGCGAGCGCGCGATCGAGCGCCGGGCGGTTGACGAGCAGGCTGCTGGCGCGGACGAGCGCCGGCGTCGACGCCAGGCCCAGCCGCGCGTGCAGATCGGCGACGCGGCCTCCGGCGCACAGCAGGACGTGACGTGCGGCAACGTCCACCGGCGTGTTCGAGATGCGATCGAACACGCGCACACCGGACACGCGGTTGTCGCTCCGGAGCAGATCGGTCACCTCGACGTGATTGAAGAGCAGCGCCCCGGCCTGTTGTGCGGCGAGCGCGACGAGCCAGTTGAGCCGATCGGGATGGCGCAGCTGGTAGTCGTGCCAGATCGCGCCGCCCGTGACGCCCGCGGCAGGCAGGCCGGGAAACTGTGCGAGCGTGTCGCTCGGCGGCTGCAGTTGCGCGGCTGGCAGGTGCAGGGCCGCCGGCAGTCCGTCGTTGCGCGATCGACCGAGCCAGTTGTACAGACGGAACGCGCCGCCGATGGCCGCGCGCGATCGCATCAGGTCGCCGTAGGTCGGCAGCAGGAACGGCAGCGGGCGCAGCAGGTGCGGCGCCATGATCGCCCAGTCGCGGCGCTCGGCAATCTGCGCGCGCGTCTTGCCGATGCGCCCCGACTGCAACGCCCGGAGACCGCCGTGCACCGTGCGCTGGTGATTCGACGACAGGCCACCGCCGTAATCGTCACGTTCGAACAACACCACCGACCAGCCGCGCCGCGCGGCCTCGAGCGCGGCAAACAGCCCGTGTACGCCGCCGCCCACGACGATGAGGTCGAAGGTGGTACCGGAGACGCGACGGCTCAGGCGAGGCATGGCGAGTGCATCGTGCCACAGGTGCGGCCGGCGCGCCCCCGGCCTGATAGGATTCCGCCCGATGACACGTCCATCGAGCGCCGATGTGCGCCGCTACTGGAACCGGCACATCCACGATCTGGAGATCAGCCAGCACGCGCCCGGCACAGCCGGGTTCTTTGCCGATCTCGATCAGTATCACTTCGAAAAGCTGCACCATCTGCTGCGGCTGGTGGATTTCGACGCCTGGCGCGGTCGCGCCGTGCTCGACGTCGGCTGCGGCGCCGGTGTCGAAGTCGTGCGATTCGCCCGTGCCGGCGCGCGCGTGTGTGGCGTCGATCTGTCCGAGCAGGCCGTCGCGCTGACGGCCACGAACGTCGGACAACAGGGGCTCTCTGCGGGCCTGTCGGTGGCTGACGGCGAGGCGCTGCCGTTTCCGGACAACTCGTTCGACTACATCTTCGCGCACGGTGTCGTGCAGTACGCCGCGAGTGACACGGCCGTGGTGGCGGAATGTCATCGCGTGCTCAAGCCGGGCGGCACGGTGCTGTTTCAGGTCTACAACCGGATTTCGTGGCTGAACCTCCTGTCGAAGGTGATGAAGACACCGCTCGAACACGAAGACGCGCCGGTGCTCCGGCGCTACTCGATCCCGGAATTCCGCGCGCTGGTGGGACGTTTCGCGCGCACCGACATCATTGCCGAGCGGTTCCCGGTCAAGAGCCGGTTGCACAAGGGCTGGAAGGGCGCGGCGTTCAACACGTTCTTCGTCGGCACGTTCAACGCGTTGCCGCGTGCCTGGGTCCGGCGATTCGGCTGGCACCTGCTGGCGGTCTGCACCAAGTGACGCCCATGACCACGACGCGCGCGATCGATCTCGTGAAGGCCCATGCCTTTGGCAACGACTTTCTGCTGACCGACGTCGCCGCGCTGGGCGATGTCGCGGACATCGCCGGGCTCGCGCGTGCGGTCTGCGAGCGTCATCGTGGTATCGGCGGCGACGGGCTGATGGTGATCGAACCGACCACCGCAGGTGCGGACACGCGCCTGTGGAACGCGGACGGCAGCCGCGCGGAGATTTCCGGCAATGGCGTGCGGTGCGCCGCCGCGTGGATCGCGCACCAGCGATCGACGCCGGTCGGCGACACCCTCGTCATCGGCACGGTGGCCGGCCCGCGCCGGCTCACACTCCTGGCGCGCGACGAACAGCGGTTGACGTTCCGCGCGGAGATGGGGCCACCGGATCAGCTGCGCGAGGAAACCATCGACGTCGACGGCGCGCCCGTCCGGTGTGTCGTCCTGCGCGTCGGCAACCCGCAGTGCGTGGTGCTCGGGCCGGTCACCGAAGAGCGCCTGCACAGGATCGCGTCGAAACTCGCGGTCCATCCGTTCTTTCCCGAAGGCACGAACGTCGAGCTGGCCACGGTCGAGTCGCCAACGACCGTGAAGATCCTGATCTGGGAGCGAGGCGTGGGGCCCACCGAAGCGTCCGGGACCGGCGCGTGTGCGTCGGCCGTCGCGGCCGCGTTCGCCGGCGGCGCCAGCCGGAACGTCGACGTGGTGTCGCCCGGTGGCACGCAGCACGTGGAGTGGACCGACGAGACCATCTGGCTGACGGGATGGGCGGAACTGGTCGGCACGGCCACGCAATGGGTGCGAGGGTGAGATGACCGAGACGTCTCCCGTCGAGCCGGTGGCCGCCGAGGAGGCCGACGGCCGCTTCAACAGCCTGCGCATGCGCGTGGGGCTGGTGGGCGGCCCGCTGATCTTCCTCGCCATCGCGCTCTGGCCGGGGTTCGACGTCCCGTACGAGGCGCGCATGCTCGGCGCGATTCTCGCGCTGATGATCACGCTCTGGGTCACCGAGGCGCTGCCGCTGGCCGTGACCGCGCTGGTCGGTCCGATGCTCGCCGTGCTCTTCGGTGTGGCAAACGCGCGGACGGCGTTTGCCGCCTTCGCCGACCCGATCATCTTCCTGTTCATCGGCAGTTTCATCCTGGCCGAAGCCATGTTCGCGCACGGCCTGGCGCGACGCATCGCGTATGGCGCCATTGCGTCCCGCTGGGTCGGTGCCAGTGCGTTCCGTCTCGGCGTGGCGTACTGCGCGGTGACCACGGGGCTGTCGCTCTGGATGAGCAACACGGCCACGACGGCCATGATGTTTCCGCTGGGGCTGGCCGTGCTCGCCGAGCTCGGGCGCGATCGTCAGGGCGACGTGGGATTCCAGCGGTTTGCCATGGCGCTGATGCTGTTGACGTCGTACAGCGCGTCGGTGGGCGGCATGGGCACGCCGGTGGGCACGCCGCCGAATCTGATCGGCATCGGCCTGCTGCGCGATCTCGCCGGCATCGACATCGGCTTCCTGTCCTGGATGACGCTGGCCGTGCCGATGGTCGTCATCATCGTTGGCGCGATGATCGTGGTCCTGCTGTATCCGCGCGCCCGTGCCGTGACCCTGAGTCCGCAGGCCGTTGGCGTGGTACGCGGCCTGCTCGCGGCCCTCGGTCCGTTGACGCGGGCCGAACGCAACGTGATTGCGGCGTTCGCCGTCACCGTCACGCTCTGGATGCTGCCGGGCCTTCTGCAGATTGCCCTCGGCCAGACGCACCGGTTCGTCCTGCGGTTCAACGCCGTCGTGCCCGAGTCCATCGCGGCGCTCATCGGCGCGATCCTGCTGTTCGTGCTGCCCCTCGAACGCACGAGCCGCCAGCGGTTCACGATGACGTGGGAGCGCGCCGTGCGCATCGACTGGGGCATCATCCTGCTGTTCGGCGGGGGGCTGGCCATGGGACAACTCGCCGATGCCACGGGCCTGTCCAAGGGGCTGGGGGAGTGGATCGCGCAGAGTTTCCCCGACGCGGGGACCGTCGGATTGACACTCGTCTTTGCCGCGGCCGGCATCCTGCTGTCAGAAGCCGCGTCGAACACGGCCGCCGCGAACATCGTCGTGCCCATGGCCATCGCGGTGTCCGCGGCGGCCGGCGTCTCGCCGCTCGAACCGGCCCTGGCGGCCACGTTCGGCGCCAGCATGGGCTTCATGATGCCGGT
>CAZVHY010000263.1:0-4490 GCA_964627115.1 uncultured Solibacteraceae bacterium
TGAAGCGCGCGCTGGCGAAGCTGCCGCCGCCGTTCCGCGCGGTCGTCTTCCTGCGCGACATGGAAGGCCTGTCGACGCGCGAGGCGGCGTCGACGCTCGGCATCTCGGAAGACAACGTCAAGGCCCGGCTGCATCGTGCGCGGCTGGTGCTGCGGCGGGAACTGGCCGCGACCGACGGCCGGCGAGGGCGATGATGGCAACGAAATCCGCGAAGACGCGCGGGGCGACTGGCGATGGTCCGTGCAACGACTGGCTCGAGCCGGTGCTCGCGTGGCTCGATGGTGAGTTGACGCCGGCGGCGGCGCGCCGTGTCTCGCGTCACGTGGCGGCGTGTCCACGATGTGGCGGCCTGGCCGAAGACCTCCGTCGCGCGATTGCCGCCTGCCGGATGGCTGGCGACTGCCGCGTCCCCACATCGATTCATCGTCGCGCCCGATCCCGAGCGCAGCGCATTATCTCCGGGCGGTAGGCACAAAAGCAGAAAGGCGGACCCAAACGGGTCCGCCTTTCTATATCTTCAGATGGATGCGACCGGAGGCGGAACACCGTGACCCCCTCCCGGGCCCCGGCATTCCGCACTCCTGCCGACTCGAACCTGACACGCCGTGCGGGATGGAACCGCGGCGGGCAGGCCACGAGGTCGAAGACGACGCCAAAAGCGTCGTAATGTCGTTGCCTCGTTAATAGCACGGTCCGTGCCAGCCAGCGTCCGCGTCTTTCTGCGAGTTCTTCGAACGGGTCTCCGAGAAGTCTCCGGGATCAGCAAAACCTTCCTACACGGCCCGGCCGTTTCTACACGGCAGCTCCCTTCGCAGCCTCGTAGCCTTCCGGCCTCCTCCCCGCCTGTCGCCTCCCAGCCTTATCTGTTCTTCTTGATTCGCACCATCAGTTTTGTAAGCACGTTGCCCGGCCCCACTTCTTCGAACTCCGTGAGTCCGCGATCGAGCAGACCGACCATCGAGTCGAGCCACCGCACCGAGCTCCCGATCTGTTTCGCCAGCGTGCCTCTCACGTCGTCTGCCGGATACGGTTCGGCCGTGACGTTCGAGATGACGGGAATGGCCGGCGCCGCGAACGTGAAGCCGGCGAGGAACTGTCCGAACTCGTCCATGGCAGCCCGCATGTAGCGCGAGTGGAACGGGGCGCTCACCTTGAGTGGTGTGAACGCACGCACGCCGGCCGCGTCGAAGTCCGGCTTGACCGCCTCGATGTCAGCGACCGGGCCGGCAATCACCGTCTGGTCGAACGCGTTGAAGTTCGCGACGTCGAGCCGCTGGCCTGCCTCGCTCGCGGCGAGGATCTCCGCGATGCGCGCCGGCGTCAGGCCGATGACCGCCGCCATGCCGCCGCCGCTCACCCGCCCCATCAGTGCGCCACGTTCCTTCACCATCGTGAGACCCGTGGCGAAGTCGAACACGCCGGCCGCGAGCAACGCGTTGTATTCGCCGAGGCTGTGTCCCGCCACGAACGCGGGCTCCGGTTTGCCGTCTTCCTGTCGCGCGCGCCACGAGAGTGCGTTGACGACGAACAGCGCGGGCTGCGTGAACTGCGTGAGCCCGAGTTCACCACGCGGGTCTTCGAGACAGAGCTCGCGAACGGAGTAGCCGAGGATGCGATCGGCCTCGGTCGTCCAGTCGGCAAACCGTTCGAAGAGATCGCCGCCCATGCCGACGGACTGCGACCCCTGACCTGGAAACAAACAGACGATGGACATAGGTGTGTTGGCTGCGGTGAGCGCCGGCGATTGACGATGAGGTGCCGGGCCGCGACATACTATCGTAATGGCCACGCAGGCGTCACCCGACGATCCGCGCGTCGTGTGCGTCTGGCACGCGACCGTTGACCGCCTGATCGCGCGGGGCGCGGACGGCCTGACGCGGGCGCTCGACCTGCTGCGTCCTGCCGAACACGAGCGCTACCACCGTTTCCGCCACGACACCGATCGCCACATGTTCCTGCTCGGCCGCGTCATGGCGCGGGCGGTGGTTGCCGATGCCTTGAACGTCACGCCCGAGACATGGCCGTGGCGTGAAGGACCGCGCGGCCGCCCCGAGATCGATCGCGCGGACTGCCCGGTCTCGTTCAACCTCGCGCACAGCGCCGGCCTGGTGGTCTGTGCGCTGTCGCGCATCGGCGCGGTTGGCGTAGACGTCGAACATCGCAGGCGAACGCCCATCGACGCTGGACTCATCGCGCGCTGCTGCTCGCACGACGAAGCCCTGGATGTCGAGGCGCACGGTGACAACTGGCGCGATCACTTCCTGAAGTTCTGGACGCTGAAGGAGTCGTACCTGAAGGCAGTGGGCCTTGGGATCTCCGTCCACCTGCCCGACGTACGTTTCCGTGTTGCCGCGGATCTGACGGCGACGCCTGCGTTCACCGGAGCGCTCGCAGGCGCTGACGCCGGCTGGACATTCGACCTGCGTCTCGCCGAACCCGCGCACTACGTGGCCGTGGCCACGCAGACATCCGATGGCGCGCGTCCGGCCGTGCAGCATGCGCCGTTTCCGGATCAGTGGTGGCCATAAGCCTCCCTGCCTTCCCGCCTCCTCCCAGCCTGTAGCCTCCCCGCCTCCATGCGCCTCCTCGCCACTGCCGACCTGCACATCAGCCATCGCATCAATCGCGATGCACTGATGGCCATGCCACCGCATCGTGACGACTGGCTGATCGTGGCGGGTGACGTGGGAGAACGTCCCGAGCACCTGCGGCTCGCGCTCGAGATTCTCGCGGACCGTTTCGCGCGTGTGATCTGGACACCGGGCAATCACGATCTCTGGTGCCCGCCGCACGATCCCACGCGCACGCGCGGCCAGGCGCGCTACGACGAGCTGGTGTCGATCTGCCGTTCATTCGACGTGCTCACGCCCGAAGACGAGTATGTCCGCTGGCCGCTCGAACCCGACACGGTCATCGTGCCGATGTTCCTGCTGTTCGACTACAGCTTCCGTCCCCCGCACATCTCCCGGGACGCGGCACTCCCGTGGGCGCGCGAGAGCGGCGTCGTCTCCGGCGATGAACTGATGCTGCCGGCCACGCCGTGGCCATCGCGCGACGCCTGGTGTGAGGCGCGCTGCGCGTTGACCGAAGCTCGCCTCGACGCGCTCGCACCGCATACGCGCACCATCCTCATCAATCACTGGCCATTGCGCTACGACCTCGCGCGGCCGCCACGCGTGCCACGTTTCTCGCTCTGGAGCGGCACGACGAGGACGGAAGGCTGGGGCGCGCGGTATCGCGCACGCACGGTCATCTCGGGCCATCTCCACATGCGCACGACACTCTGGCGCGATGGCGTGCGCTACGACGAAGTGTCACTCGGGTATCCACGCGACTGGCGGCAGGATCGCGGCCTCACGTGGTATCTGCGCGACGTGTTGCCTGACGATTCACCGGCACGCGATCGCTTCGTGCCCCCACACGATCCGTTTCGCGATGGCTTCGCGCCGCCACATGGCGTGATACTCGATCGCAGAAGATTGGTGCGTCGCGGCAACAACGCCTGATATCATCTCCGCGTCCATGCGGAAACTGCGCGTTCTCGTCCTCATGCACGACTACATGGTGCCGCCGGACGACATCAGCGGTCACAATCCGAAGACGGCGACCTGGCGCACCGAGTACGACGTCCTCAAGACGCTTCGCAAGTTGAAGCACGAGGTGTATCCGATCGGCGTGCACGACGACCTCGCCGTCATCCGTCAGGCACGCGACGAATTCAAGCCGCACATCGCGTTCAATCTGCTCGAGGCGTTCCACGAAGTCGGGACGTTCGATCAGAACGTCGTGAGTTATCTCGAGCTGCTGCGCCTGCCGTACACCGGCTGCAATCCGCGCGGCATGTTCCTCGCGCGCGACAAGGCACTGTCGAAGAAGCTGCTGCAGTATCACCGCATCACCGTTCCGGAGTTCATGCTCGTGCGCCGCGGGCGTAAGGCGCGGATGGTGAAGCGGCTGTCGTTTCCGCTGATCGTGAAGTCGCTGACGCAGGAAGCGTCGATTGGCATCTCGCAGGCGTCGGTCGTCCACGACGAAACGAAACTTGCCGAGCGCGTCCAGTTCATCCACGAATCGATCGGCACCGACGCCATCGTCGAGGAATACGTGGACGGGCAGGAGCTCTACTGCGGGGTGATCGGCAATCACCGGCTCGAGGTGCTGCCGGTGTGGGAGATGACCTGGGAAAACCTGCCCGAGGGCGGGCACCGCATTGCCACGTCCCGTGCGAAGTGGGATCCGAACTACCAGGAAAAGATTGGCCTCATGACCGGCGCCACCGACGCGCCCGACGAACTGGCCGCGCACGTGCAGCACATCTCGCGCCGCGTCTATCGTGTGCTCGAGCTGAGCGGCTACGCCCGCATCGACTTCCGCCTCGACGCCGCCGGCAAACCGCACGTGCTCGAAGCCAACCCGAACCCGCAGATCGCCGACGGCGAAGACTTCGCCCGCTCGGCCGACATGATGGGGCTCACGTACCCGAAGCTCAT
>CAZVHY010000264.1:0-4478 GCA_964627115.1 uncultured Solibacteraceae bacterium
ATCGTCAGCCGCGCCAGGGTCCGCGGTGTCGACAATGAACGGCTGAGTCAGGACCTGCGCGATGCGCTTCAGGCGCTCGTGGGGCGTCCCCTCGAGGAAGGTGAAGCCGACGCGCTCGCGAAGCAGATCGAGGCCGAGCTCGTCGACTTCGACGTGCACCATCGCATCTCGCGCGGCGACGACACCGGCGAAGTCCGCGTCGACTTCGTCGTGATGCCAGCCGAGCGCAGCAGGTGGGTGCCGTTCGCGCCGACGATGTCGAAGCTCGTCTATCACCGGCGACAGGGCTGGAGCGGCGCCTTCGACATTCCCTTTGGTCTGAAGCGGAATCGCGTCACGCTGGGGCTGGCCAAGGGCAACAACGACGATCGCGTCGAGGAATACAGCGGCTACTCACTGCGGATCGAAAGCCGCGACGTCGCCACCCGTCGTCTCGGGTTGAGCCTCGAGTTCGCGAGATACACGCCGGACTGGCGCGCATCGACGCTTACCGCGTTGTCCGACGAACTCGCGCCACCGGCGTTGTACGGGCGGCGGACGACCGTCACGCCTGCGGCAACCGTCGCACTGACGCGCGATCTGCGAATCACGGGCGGGATCATGGCGTCCGAGCTGGATCCGCTCGTGGCCTCGGAGGATCTGTTCGTTCCCCCGTCGACACGAGCGACGGCCTGGTTCACGCAGATCGCCTTCGGCCGCAACGTTCACCCCGGGATCTTCGACGCGCCCGCAGGCGAACGGAAGGGGGGCAGGACGCTCGAGCACAGCGTCGCGGCACGGTATCTCTGGCAGGGTGGACGCGAATCTCTCGGCAGCGATCTCGTGTACGACCTTCACGTCGGCAGTGCCCGCTACAGCGTCTCTGGTGAGGACGCGCGATTGACCGTCGCGGTGCAGGCCGGACGCCTGTCGGGCGACGCGCCGCTCTTCGCCCGCTTCACGCTCGGCGACACGACCACGCTGCGTGGTTGGGATAAATACGCGTTCGCGCCGGCAGGCGGCGATCGGATGTTCCACTCGTCGATCGAGTACGGCTACAAGGGGTTCGTCTACTTCGTCGATGCCGGTGACGTGTGGCGCGCCGGAGCCGATCGTCGCGTTCGCGTGTCGACTGGCGTGGGTTTCGACACGGGATACGGCTTCATCATGGTTGGCGTGCCCCTCAACGCCGACAGGTTGACCGGCACGTTGATGTTCGGCTTCCGCGGGGGCATGACCTTCGGACATGCGCGGTTGCCGTGATGGTCACCCATCTCCGCGTGTTTCGTATCCTGCTCTGCGCGATCGTGGTTGGTGTTTCCGCGGACAACCTCGCGCAGAATGAACAACTGTGGATATCGCCTGGGGGCGTCCGGCTCAGGCTTCCGTCGCTGGGGTTGATCGACGGACGTGTGCGCGAGCGACTGCTCGACGGCCGATCGGTGAAAGTCGATCTGTCCTTCGCCGTATCAGCGCGTCCGAACGAATCCTCGGTGGCGCGTGCGGCACACACGTGCACGTTCAGTTTCGATCTCTGGGAGGAGCGGTTTGCCGTGACGGGTTCGGGGACACCGGCGCGATCGATTGCTCATCTCCGGGCCGCCGACGCTGAAGCCTGGTGCGTCGATCAGCTCGTCGTACCGTTGTCGGCGCTCGGTGAGGACGCGAGGAATCGTTCGTTCTGGATCCGGCTCGATGTCCACGTTCTGGATGCCGCGCCGAGGGCCCCTGCGACGCCTGACGAGACGTTGTCTCTGCAGCGCCTGATCGATGTGTTGAGCCGTCGCCGCGAGGAGCGCGCGGCGCATCGCGTGATCGAGGCCGGCCCGCTTCGTCTCGCACCGTAGAACCGGCTTCACGCCATGACGAAACTCCGGACCCAGTTGATCGCGGCCTTCGTCGTTGCCACGCTGCTGCCTGTTGCGGCCGCGGTGTGGGTGGCCTCGCTGCTCATCGATCGCAGTCTGGACTACTCGACCATCGACGAGGTCGATCGGCTTTCGCGGACGCTCGAAGCCACGGCGCGCCAGTCGTACCAGCTCCAGCGCGACGCGCTCGCCCGCGACGCCGAGGCTGGCGTATCGGTGGCCCAGCAATTCGCTGTGGCCGCGGCCGGCGCCTGGCCCGACGAGGTGCGCTCATTCTGGGAGAGTCGCGAGCCGGAGCGCGTTCGCGTGGTAGGCGAGGGCGGCAACCGGATCGAGCTGATGCGCCGAACGCCAGAGGGCGTCGAGGTCCACGCGCGCGATCTCGGCGATCTCCGATTGGACGGACTGGCGGAGGATCTTCGCGCCGTTCGCGAACGCGTCGCCGATGCGCGCGGCCTCGACCTGCGGCGCGGCCTGACGCTGACGCTCGGCCTCCTCGTCGCCGGCGTGTGGGCGCTCTCGCTCGTGCCGATCATGCTGCTGGCGAGTCGCGTCAGTCGTCCGATCCGCGAGCTCACGGCCGGTCTCACGGACTTTGCCGCCGGTGACTGGAACCGGCGCGTCGCGGCTGCGCGCACCGACGAGGTTGGACGAGCCGGCGAGGCCTTCAACGACATGGCGGCACAACTGCGACGCAATCGCGATCGCCTTGTCTATCTCACGCAGATGTCGAGCTGGCAGCTGCTCGCGCGCAAGACCGCGCACGAGGTGAAGAACTCACTCACGCCGATCCGGCTCATCGTCGAGGAGATGGTCGAACGGCAACCCGCCACTGACGCGGCATTCATGTCGAAGGCTGCTCAGATTGTCGTTGCTGAAATCGAGACGCTCGAACGACGCGTACGGGCATTCTCCGAGTTCGCGGCCGAGCCACCCGTCGAACCCGAGCCTGTCGATCTCAACATACTCGTCATCGATCGCATCACCTTGTTGAAAGCCGGACGTCCGGGAACGTCATACGAGTACCGTCCGGATCCCGCGAACCCGGCTGTCACGGTCACGGTGGATCTGCTGAAGGGCACGTTGACCAATCTCCTCGAGAACGCCGCGGACGCCGCGGGCCCCGGCGGAACCGTTCGCGTTGTCACGCGCCAGGACGCGTCCGGCGCTACCATCGACGTGCACGATTCAGGACCGGGCCTCGATGACGAGGCGAAGCGGACACTCTTCGAACCGACCATCACCTTCAAGAAGCACGGCATGGGACTCGGGCTCTCGATTGCGAGAAAGAACGCGCTGCTGTGCGGCGGCGACGTGACATTGGTGCCGGGTGAGCTCGGCGGCGCCGGATTCCGCGTGTTCATTCCGGTCACCCCGGCGGCGGACGCCTCGTGACGGCGCGTCGACGTCGCATCGTGGTTGTCGACGACGAGCCGAACATCGGCCTGTCGTTGCAGTTGATTCTCGAGGGCGAAGGCTTCGCCGTGACGCTTTTCGAGACCGCCACCGCGTTTCTGGCGGACTATCGGGCTGGACGCTCCGATCTGTTCCTCGTCGATGTCCGGCTTCCGGACGCCAGCGGCATCGACCTGCTGCGCGCTATCCGCCAGGCCGGCGATCCTGCGCCCGTCGTGATGATTTCGGGACACGGCACCGTCCGCGATGCCGTCGATGCGACGCGCAGTGGCGCCTTCGACTTCCTCGAGAAGCCGCTGGCGCGTGAGCGTGTGCTCGTGGCGGTCAGGAACGCACTCGATCACGCTGACCTGCGCAGTGAGAATCAGCGGTTCCGCGATCTGATCGGCGACGCGCCTCGCATGATCGGCCGCAGCGACGCGCTGCGCCGCGTCACCGACGATGCGA
Source organism: uncultured Solibacteraceae bacterium (assembly GCA_964627115.1). Taxonomy (GTDB): domain Bacteria; phylum Acidobacteriota; class Vicinamibacteria; order Vicinamibacterales; family SCN-69-37; genus SCN-69-37. Next base: position 3,711 of record CAZVHY010000264.1, read on the forward strand.
CGCGCGTGGCCAGGACCGATGCCGGCGTGCTGCTGACAGGGGAGTCGGGTACCGGGAAGGAACTGCTGGCGGCGCACATCCATCGCGAGAGCCTGCTTGCGGCGCGGCCCTTCGTGAAGGTGAACTGCGCGGCGATTCCCGCCGATCTCATCGAAAGTGAACTGTTCGGCCACGAAAAGGGCGCGTTCACCGGCGCGACAACGATGCGCCGCGGCCGGTTCGAGATGGCTGACGGTGGGACGATCTTCCTTGATGAGGTGGGTGACCTGCACGCCGCGTCGCAGGCGAAGCTGCTGCGCGTGCTCCAGGACGGCGAGTGCCAGCGGCTCGGCAGCGAACAGCCGATTCGTGTGTCGGTGCGGGTGATTGCCGCCACCAATCGTCCGCTGACCACGATGATTGCCGACGGACGCTTCCGTCAGGACCTCTTCTACCGGCTCAGCGTCGTCCCAATCAGAATTCCCGCGTTGCGCGAGCGACGCGAGGACATCGGCGATCTCGTCGCGTACTTTCTCGCTGACTTCTGCGCGCGCAACAACGTCCGGCCGAAGACGATCGGCGACGACGTCGTGTCTCTCCTGAAGGACTACGACTGGCCGGGCAACGTGCGCGAGTTGCGCAACGTCGTGGAACGGATGGCGATTCTGACGCCTGGCGATCAGATTGCGGAGGATGCCGTGCCGGTCGAGATCAGGATGCCTGTCGCCCGCGCCGCGACGGGACTGCACGAGGTGCGCGACGCCGCCGAGCGCGATCGCATCGTCCAGG
>CAZVHY010000265.1:0-4462 GCA_964627115.1 uncultured Solibacteraceae bacterium
GCACCTCGACTCGAAAGGGCGGGAAGCTCAGGTTCCCGCATCGACGCCGTCGTAGTGCAAGAGAAGTGCCCTGTCTGCCCGTGGCGATCGCGCATCGGTGGGTAACGGAATGCCCATCATTGGGTAACGCCGGGGCCTGGAGTCTCAGTCGTAGTCGCGGGGCTTCAGCCCCGCGAGCAGACCCGGCTTGGGCCGCCCGGGCGGGGCGAGCCCCGCCCCTACGAAACGGGCGCCAGCCAGAACGATCGCGCCGTCAGGTGCTCGCGCCGGAACCCCGCAGCTTCGTCGAGGTCCGCGAGCGGCGCCGGCAGCGCCGGCGGGAATCGCCACTCGTCTGTGCGGCCGCCAGCGTCCGCGACTTTCGGCTGCCATGCCGCCCACCACGGCACGGCCGTCAGGGCCAGCGGCTCGATGACGAGTACAGACGCGCCGCGACGGTGGGCGTCGAGCAGGGCCGTGAGCGCGCGATCGCGGTCCGGCCGATCCAGTTCGTTCAGGCTCCACGCGCAGACGATGCCCGTGGTGTCGAGCCGCGTGCGGGGAGGTCTGGCGCCTACTTCCTCTTCGAGACTCGTCACGAGCGAGGCCCGGCGCGTGCGGGCGGTCACGCGCAGCGTGCGCGCGTTCCATGGCAGTTCGCCAAGCGCCCACGAATTGAGATCGATACCGGTCACCATCGCTGTTGGTGACGAGGCGCGCGCCCAGGCAAGTCCCGCCACCCCTGTGCCGCAGCCGAGATCGATCACGCGCGCCGGACTCGACGCCCTGTTCAGCGACCCGACGATGGCGTGTGTGAGGAGGTAGTGGAGCGGCGCGTAGAAGCCGGCGAACGCCGCGCGTTTGCCGGCTGAATCGAGTGGAGAGCGCGACGACAGCGTGGCGCGCGCTTCGACGTATCGCGACGACAGCGCGCGCACGGCCTTCAGGAACTCCGGACGCGAATAGGCCGCCGTGTGACGCGCCACGACCGCCTCGATCCAGGCTGCAGTGGCCGCGTCGACGCGGCCGCGGTCGTCGTCTACCACCCGCAGCAATCCGTCTTGAAGCCGCAGGACGGACAGCGCCAGACCGCGTGCATGCGGAACATCGGCGTGCGACAGCGCTCGCAGAGCACGGGCGCATCCTCGGTGACCTTGGGCTCCGTCTGTGCCCTGCGGATGGGAACAGGACGACGGCCGGCCGGATCGCTTGGCGTGCTCATGGGGGAATTATAGAAGGCGGGAAGCGTGGGAGCGTGGGAGCGTGGAAGATGGAGGGCACGCACGAAGCCCCAGGGCTCCGGATCGTCCGTCGTCGCCGCCGCCCCCGCCGTGCAGCCGCGCCGCCCGCAGCCAAGTAGAATGCGAAACCATGAGCCCCGTCTGGAGTCGGCGTGAGTGACGAGCGGCCAGTGGCCGCGCCGCGGCGATGGCACCCGGCTGTTGCGGCGTGCCGCGACGGGTGTGTGCTCGCGGTGCAGGCGCTGAGGCTCGGCCTGGTCGAGTTCTATCGCAGCAGCAACCTCACGTTCGCGTCGTCGATTGCGTACTACGCGCTGCTGTCGATCTTTCCGTTCGGCCTGCTGGTGCTGTCGGTGCTCGCGCGCGTAGCGGCCAACGACGGCGCGGATGGGCCCACGCTGCTCGATTTGATCGGCCGGGCGCTGCCGAGCCGGTTCGAGTTCCTGACCGGGCAGTTCGCGGCACTCGCGCGCGCGCCGCTCAACCTGAGCCTGCTGGGCACGGTCATCACCCTCTGGGCGTCAATGGGCGTCTTTGGCGCCATTACGTCTGCCATCAACCACGCGTGGGGCGTCGAGAAGAACTACAGCTTCCTCAAGCACAAGCTCGTGGCGTTCATCATGATGATGGCTGCCGGCCTGCTCGCCGTGATCGCGATGCTCGTGGCGAGCGCGGCCCATGTCGTCGAGGCGCGCTGGTTCGCCGAAGTGCTCGCCAGTTATCCGCAACTGCAGTGGCTGTCGGGCGTGATCGTGTCGAATGCCGTCGCGCCCTTGTTCATCGCGGTCGTTGGGTTGATCTACTACTTCGTGCCCAACACGCACGTGCGGCTGCGGGACGTCTGGTTCGGCGCGATCGTGGCCGGCGTCTTGTGGCGGCTGGCGTTCTCGGGGTTCGCGTTCTACGTGCGCGATCTGTCGCGGTTCACCGTGCACGGATCGGTGGCCGCGGTCGTGGTGTTCCTCGTCTGGATCTATCTGTCTGCGGTGATCCTGTTGTACGGCGTGGAGGTCACGGCCGCATGGGCGCGGCTGCGGCTCGAGGCACGGCGACGCGAACTGGCGTCGGCCGGCGGCTTCAACTCGCCGGCCGATCAGTGAGCGCGGCCATCAGCAGGTCGAGCCACGCCGGGATGTCGTCGCTCTTGCGCGCGGTGATCAGGCTGCCGTCGCGCACGGCTGGCCGATCGACATAGAGGCCGCCCGCATTCTTCACGTCAACGGCAATCGACGGCCAGCACGTCACCGTGCGACCGCGCAGCACGTTGGCGGTGATGAGCACCTGCGGGCCATGGCAGATCGCGGCCACCGGCTTGCCGGCTGCCACCGCGTCGGCGGCCAGCTCCACCATCTGGTGTCGCATCCGCATCCGATCGGGGGCGTAGCCGCCAGGGATGACCAGGCTGTCGAAGTCGCGCATGCGCGTCGCGCCGGCGGTGGCGCCGGCCGTGAGTTCCGTCGCGCCCGTTTTGTCGCGATAGGGCGTTTTCGTGGTGTTGCCAACCAGCACGACGTCGGCGCCTTCGCCGCTCAACGTGCGCACGGGCTCGAGCACCTGGCGCGCCGAGAATCCTTCTTCGATGAGTATGGCGATGCGGCGCCCGCTGAGACGTCGATCTGGTTGTGCGGTGGTCACGGGCGGCGATTATAGTGCAGCACTTTCGACGCGCCGGTATACTGCGATCTGCGATGACCTTTCCCGTTGAAATCGTTCTGAAGGGCCGCGACTTCGCGGTGACCCAGTCCGTGGTGGTTCCCGGCGGCGATGCGCCGGCGTGGAGCGACGCGCTCGTGCACGACATGCTGGTCGAGATTCTGCGCGCCATCGGCCGTGTCCAGGATCCGAACGCCGCTGCCGATCGCCCTGTGGCGCTGCAGGGGTTCAGCTGGATCGTGGAGCCGAACAACGGCCAGGTGGTGATTGCCATCGAGATTCCGATGGGCGCGGCGGTGGCAGGCCCGTTCGATGTCGACCAGGCCGAGCTCGACGCGATCGTCGCACGCGTCATCCGTGCCGACCGGCAGCGCCGCTCGCCGGACACCGTGCACTAGAAGGCGGGGAGGCGACGGGCTGGGAGCCTTCTCTCAGGTCCATTCTTTCCCGGTGCTTACCCCGTTTGGCGCGCGCCGGGACACATTTACGCCTGCGGCGTGCCAGCCGGCCGCGGGCACGGGCCATGCATGACGACTGGCCGAGGAGGAACACTCAATGCGACTTCGTTCGTTCACCTTCATCATGATCGCGATGCTGGCGCTCGTGCCCTCGGCGGCCCGTGCGCAGGAGTTCGGCGTGATGGAATCGGCCGAAACTCTGGATCGCGGCACGTTCAAGCTGCGCGTGAATCCCATGCTGGTGTTCGGCAAGGACGGCGCTGACGATGAAGCCGGTGTGGCGGCGCGTCTGGGGTACGGCTTCACCAGCCGCTTCGACGCCGAAGGCGGTGTGGCGTTCTACGACGGGATGCGGTTTTTCGGCTTCGATGGCGAGTACTGGCTCGTCCGCGATCCCGGATTGAACCTGTCGGTCATCGCCGGATTGAGCTTCGCGAGCGGCGATCGGATCGCCGATCAGCGATCGGTCGATCTCACCTTCGTCGGCAGCCGTCGTCTCAGTCAGCGCGCCGAGTTCTACGGCGCGCTCGACTTCGGGTTCAGGAAGCTGTCGGACGTGGACTATTCGTACAAGACCGTCCACCTCGTGCCGGGCATCGAGTACCGGCTGGCGACCGATCTCGACTTCGTCGGCGAGTTCGGCATCGCGTTGAACGACGACGCGTGGCACTACGTGAGCGCGGGCCTCGCGTTCTATTTCCGATAGACGTTCAGTCGATCTGCACAGCGGCGTCCGCATCCTCCCGGCGGACGCCGCTGTTGTGTGTACGGCCGTGGCCCTTTATAGAATCTCCACATCATTGCGTTTCGTCGATGGTCACGCGCACGACGTGGTCTGCGAGGACTATCACTGAGCAATGAAAATGTTGCCGACGCATCGTCCCCCGACGCATCCCGGCGAAATGTTGCTGGAGGAAGTCTTGAAGAGCGTCTCAACGCGATTATCCGCGGCCGGCGGGCGGTCAGTGCAGAGACGGCCGTCCTGCTGGAGGGCCTCACGCGCATGGACGCTGAGTTCTGGCTGACACTGCAGGCCGGGTGGGATCTGTGGCATCTGCGGCGCCTAGTGCGGCGTCCCCGCGTCACGCCCATCGCGCGTCAGCGTCTGAGCGCAAGCGCCTGATCGCCGAT
>CAZVHY010000266.1:0-3238 GCA_964627115.1 uncultured Solibacteraceae bacterium
GGCACACTGGCAATCGCCGAGAAACGAACCAGGCGTCCCACGTAGGCAACAACGAAGAACAGGCGCCATGAGGCGCCGACCATGCCCGCTGCAATGGCCATGAGCTGAAACGGCGGCAGCGACGCCACGGCACTCGTGAACATCACGCCCGTGCCGATCGCCGGATGGGCCGACGCCACCGTCTTGGCGCGGTCGAGCCAGCGCCGGAGCCACGGCCAGGTGATCCGCGATTGCCAGGTGCCGACCGCGAACCACAACATCTTGCCCGCCACGTGGCCCAACGTGAACACTACCAGCACCGTTCCGCGTTGCGACCACGACGGCAGCGCACCGAACGCCAACGCCGACGCCTCGGCCGCTGCGATCGGGGCCAACCCCGTGAGCAGTCCTCCGGCGAGCGCCCCCCACCAGGCCCATGTCGATTCCACGGGAGAATTGTACGTGCGCCCCCCGGCGCCTCACCACGCGGTCTCCTCAGTTGGCCCCGGCCTCCTTCACGAGCTGCGCGAACGGCACCGGTTGCCCGTGCAGCGGCACGATCCGATCGATGCGCAGGTTGCGCTCGCGCAGCTGTTCGAGAAACTCCGCCGCGTACATCTGCGCGGCCGCACCCGGCGTGTAGGCGTCGGCTTCGACCAGCAGGCGAGTGCGAGGCACGTAGGCCACCAGCATCGTCTGCGAGTGCGCGGTCGTGATGGCGGAGAGGTTGACCGTCATGGCGCCGTCGGTCAGCACACGTCCTTCGGCACCGACGCCTTCGACGATGGCCGCCCGTCCGCTGTTCTGCAGCGCATCGGGGGCGATTGTCGCCGGTCGTGCGGCCACGTCGCGGAAGAAGTCCACGTTACCCTCGTGCGTGATGACCGTCAGTCCCTCGGCGATCGCCGCGCGGATGCCGCCAGTGTGGTCGAAGTGGTGGTGCGTGTTGACCACCTGCGTCAGCGGCTTGCCGGGAACCGTTTCCCGCGCCGAGGCGATCACCGCCAGGGTCCGCGCCTCGCTCTGCGGCGCCTCGATGAGTGTCAGGTGGTCGGCGAACTCGACGAGCACGCTGTGATGTGAGCCGCCAGCCAGGCGCCAGATGCCCGGCGACAGCGGCTCCACGGTCACGTTGACCGGCGGCGGACCCGCGGGCGCCGCAGTTGCGCGCGCCTCGTCTGGCGCCGCGAGCTCGACCGCGCCATCGTCCACGGCCTGTTCGTTCAACCGATACTCGGCCGTCACGAAGTCGTCGGTGCTCGTGGTGAACGTGGCCGGCAGCTGGAGGCCGCTGACGTCCTGGTAGTCGGCGAACGTCGTGGTGATGACAACGTCGCCGAGGTTCGCGTGGGCCGCGCGGTGACTGACCATCGTGGGCCGGCGGCTCGTCGCGTCAATCGCGAGCGTGAACTTCTGACCGTTCGACGTCACGTCCACCATCCGGTGGCCGTTCTCGGTGCGCGGATTGGCCAGCGTCGCACCCCCGGCCAGCGCCGCGCGGACGGCGGCAACCGGGTGGTGCAGGATCTCGAGTCGCCGGTCGGACGCCGCCGTACCGCCGGCACGTGTGGCGGTGCCGCTTGCGGCCACGTTGTACGCGATGTCGCCATCGACACCCTGAATCTGGCGCTGCGGCGCCGGTCCCTGGAAGAAGGCGAAGTTGGGCTGGCGGGTGAGTTCGGTGCGCGCTCGTCCGCCTGCGAGATCGATGGCGCGCGCATAGCCGGTGACGGTGAACGTCTGGCCACGGGCGCCCGGCACGACGTCCTGGCCGAGGTTGTACTGCGTGCCTTCGCCGCGAAGCACCAGGGTCGTCGCCGCCTGGAGACGGTCAACGCCGCCCAACGCTTCGGCGGCGTCGTTCACGATCTGCTGTTCGGGCGTGGCGCGGGAGCAGCCGGCCAGCGCCACGACGAGCAGGAGAGTTGCCCATCTCGTGCGCATCATGTTCGAACTCCTGTTGTGATGACGGTTCGCCGCCAAATTGTATGGCAGTCGGCACGATTCGAGGACGGCGTTCACACGGACGTCCATTGCGCATTCGGCCGGACATCGGCAAGGTACTGTCGTGAGAAGGCCAGCAAGCCGGCGACGGCATGAGGAGGCGCGACATGTCATGGACGATTGCGGTCGAGGATGACGCCATGGTCACAGCGGTAGTCGAACGTGCCGAAGGGTCGGCCGGTATCGTCTTCATCTGCGCGCATGGTGCCGGTGGGCACATGGGGGACGCGTCGACCCTCGCGGTGACCGCGGCCGTTCGCGCACGCGGCATCGACACGGTCCGCTTCAACTTCCTCTACAAAGAACAGCAGCAGCGACGGCCGGATCCGATGCCGCGACTGATGGCGTGTTATCGCGCCGTCGTGGCGCACGTGCGCGAGGCTGCCGAACCGCGCGTTTTGATCCTCGGTGGTCGATCGATGGGGGGACGCGTCGCGTCGATGCTCGTCGCCGACGGGCTGGCCTGCGAGGGCCTGCTGCTCCTCGCGTATCCGCTGCACCCGCCGGGGCGGCCGGGCCAGCTTCGTGTCGATCACCTGCCGCGTATCGCCAGGCCCGTGCTCTGCGTCAACGGCACGCGGGATCTGTTCTGCACGCCGGCATTGATGGAACGAACGCTCGCCGGTCTCGGGACCAACTGGCGCATGCACTGGCTGGAAGAGGCCGACCACAGCTTCCACGTGCTCAAGCGTTCAGGCCGGACGAACGACGAGGTGCTGACCGAGGTCGCGGGTGTGGTCGAGGCGTGGGCCGCGGTCCTCGGTTCCGGCCAGTGAAACCGCGACCGCGTTTCGAAACCCGACCCTCGGCGCGTCGGTGTCGGGCGTAGACTGCGTGATATGCGACCTCGAATCGATCCTCTACCCACCGACCTTCGCGGTTTCGCGCTCGAGCTGGTGCAGAACGAGAAGTTTCCGGTGCTCGCGACCATCGACGGCGATCAGCCGCGCGTGCGTCCCGTCTCGCCAGTGCGCACCGACGGGTTCGTCGTCTACGTGGCGTCGATGCGCAGCTCGCACAAGACCGGCGAGATTGCCGCCAACGCCCGCGTCGAGCTCTGCTACATGACGGACGGCCACGATCAGATCCGCATCACCGGCAGGGCCGAGATCGTCACCAACGATCCGGTCATCGACGACATCTGGCAGACGAATCCGCTGCTGCGGTCGTACCTCGGGTCGCCGGACAACCCGGAGTTCGTGTTGTATCGCATCGTGCCCACGCGCGTGCGCTTCATGCGCGAGTGGGCGCTCGA
>CAZVHY010000266.1:3338-4458 GCA_964627115.1 uncultured Solibacteraceae bacterium
GCAATGGACTGGGCGCGCAACGCCGGATCGGTTGTCGCGAGGTTGATCAGGTAACTCGCATGAGAGACGACGGGGCGAAGGCCGCTCGCGCCCACGGCCTCGCGGAAACGTCGTGCGTCGTCGTCGGTGAGTGGCTTCGCGCGCCATTGGCTCGCGTTCTTGGTGAAAATCTGGAGCGTTTCGCAACCGTGCAGCAACGCGCGCTCGACTGCACGCGTCAAACCGCCGGCCACGGACATGTGAGCGCCGATGCGGACCATCGTAGAAGGCTACAAGGCGACGAGCCTGCAAGGCTACGGGGAGGCTGCACGGCTGCCCGGCGACGCGGCTGCCGTGGCACTCTTTCACATGGGGACAAACGGCATTGGCGTATCCTCGATGGATGGCCACTGGCCCCGATGTCGCGTTTGCGGATCTGTCCTTTGCCGAGACGCAGAAGACGCTCGCGGACGCCGGCGTACGGCCCGTCCACGCGGCTGCGCTCTGGCGGGTCCTGTACGGCGGCAGCGCCATCGACGATCTCCCGGCGCCCGTGCGCCGGTGGCTGGCGGCACAGCCGTCAGCGACGTTGCGATCGCTGGACGTGGCCGATCGTGTCGTCAGCAGCGACGACCGTACCGAGAAGTTCCTGCTGCGACTCGACGACGGCCAGCAGATCGAGACGGTCATCATGGGATATCCCGGGCGCTTCACGGCGTGCGTCAGCACGCAGGCCGGGTGCGCGATGGGCTGTGTGTTCTGTGCGACCGGACAGATGGGGTTCGCGCGTCATCTCACGCCCGGCGAGATCGTCGCGCAGGTCAGGCACGTGCGCGACGTGCTTGCGGCGCGCGGTGAGCGCGTGCGCAATCTGGTCCTGATGGGGATGGGCGAGCCGCTGCACAACTACGATCAGGTCATGACGGCGCTCGGCATCATCTCCGATCCGCACGGACTCGCGTTCGGGCCGTCGCGCATCACGGTCAACACGGTCGGTGTCGTGCCGGGCATCCGCCGGATGGCGGACGAGCGCCGGCCGTATCACCTTGGTGTCAGCCTGCACGGCAGCACGGAAGACGACCGGCGGCGGCTGGTGCCGGTGAGCAGCCGGTGGCCGCTCGCCGACGTCATCGATGCGTGC
>CAZVHY010000267.1:0-4447 GCA_964627115.1 uncultured Solibacteraceae bacterium
CCGAGAAGCGCGTGCCGCAGGACGGGCGCTTCAAGCTGCGCGTGCGCGGCAAGACCATCGACTTCCGCGTGTCGATCATGCCGAGCGTACACGGCGAGGACGCCGTCATCCGCATTCTCGACAAGGAATCGATCAGCGAGCAGTTCACGGAGTTGAAGCTCGACATCCTCGGCTGGCCGGAAGACGAGATGCGCCGCTTCCGGAAGTACATCCGCGAGCCGTACGGCATGGTGCTCGTCACCGGGCCCACCGGCAGCGGCAAGACGACGACGCTGTATGCGGCGCTGTCGGAAATCAAGACGGCGGAAGACAAGATCATCACGATCGAGGATCCGGTCGAGTATCAGCTGCGCGGCATCACGCAGATTCCGATCAACGAGAAGAAGGGGCTGACGTTCGCGCGCGGGCTGCGATCGATCCTGCGCCACGACCCCGACAAGATCATGGTGGGCGAAATCCGCGATCCGGAAACCGCGCAGATTGCCATCCAGTCCGCGTTGACCGGTCACCTGGTGTTCACGACCGTGCACGCCAACAACGTCATCGACGTGCTCGGCCGGTTCCTGAACATGGGCGTCGAGCCGTACCAGTTCGTGTCGGCGCTCAACTGTGTGCTGGCGCAGCGGCTCGTGCGCCGTGTCTGCGATCACTGCAAGCAGCCGGCGGTGGTGACGCGCGAGATGCTCGCCGAGTCGGCGCTCGACCCGGGGCTCATCGACCAGTACCAGTTCTACGAAGGCGCCGGGTGCATCGAGTGCAGCGGCACGGGCTTCAAGGGGCGGACGGCGATCTGCGAACTGATGGATCTGACCGACCGCATCCGTGACATGATTCTCGACCGTCGTCCGACGTCGGAAATCAAGCGGGCGGCCCGCGAGGAAGGCATGCAGTTCCTCCGCGAATGTGCCGTGGGACGGGTGCTCGACGGCGTCACGACGCTGCGCGAAATCAACAAGGTGACGTTCGTCGAATGAGGTGCGCGTGAACCTGCATCGCTGGCTGACCCCCGCGCCACCCTCGGTGGCCATCGAGATTGCCGCGCACCGCGTGACCGTGGTCGAGGTGGCCGCCACCGGCGGCGTCACCGCGTACGCCGGCGAAGGCTTGATGGACGGCGCCGTGGCGCCGGCGCTTGCCGGCGTCAACATCACCACGCCGGATCTCGTGCGCGAGGCGGTGCGGCGCGCGCTCGAACGGGCGGGCCTGACGGCCGCGCGCCGGGTGGCGCTCGTCGTGCCCGACAGCATCGCGCGCGTCTCGCTGCTGACGTTCGACCAGTTGCCGGCGCGCGCGCAGGATCTCGATCAACTCGTCTCGTGGCAGCTGCGCAAGTCCGCGCCGTTTGCCATCGAAGAGGCCGTGGTGTCGCACTTCCCCGCGGGCAGCGACGGCGGCAAGGTGTCGGTGGCGGCCGTCATGGTCCGGCGCGACGTGCTCGCGCAATACGAGGCCGTGGTCTCCGGCCTCGGCATGCACGCGGGCATTGTCGATCTCGCGAGCTTCAACGTGATGAACGCCCTGTTGTCGTCCGCGCCGGCCGGGGAACGCGACTGGCTCGTGGTACACGTGGCGCGCGAGGCCACGACGCTGGCCATCCTGCGTGGACCATCGCTCATGTTCTATCGGCATCGCGGCCACGCCGACGACGAGTCGCTGGGATCGCTCGTGCACCAGACGGCGATGTACCACGAGGATCGCCTCGGCGGCGGGGGATTCGCACGCGTCTGGCTGTCGGGCGCCGGCGCGCGAGGCGACGAGGCGCGCGAGCAGATCGCGAGCCGCGTCGAGGCGCCGGTCGAGATTGTCGACGTCCGGCCCGCCGCGGCCGTCGAGGGACTCGCATCGCCGTCGGCCGACGTGCTCGACGCGCTGGCCGCGCCCGTGGGTGTGCTGGTGCGCGAGCGTCGCGAGGCGCGGGGGTAGGGCATGCTGAAGGGCAATCTCTCGACCCGCCCGTTCTACAACGATCAACTCGTCACGGTGGCCATTGCCGTGGCCGCCGTCATCGTGCTGGCCGCGACCGTGTTCAACGCCACGCGGCTCTACGGCCTGGCGTCGGAACGGTCGGAGGTGCGCGCGCGCCTCGACGCGGACGCGCGCGAAGCCGCCAGGATTCGCGGCGAAGCCGACGCGCTGCAGCGCGGCATCGATCGCGTCACGCTGGCGCGGCTGGCCGCATCGGCGCGCGAGGCCAACACGCTGATCGACCGGCGGACGTTCTCCTGGACGCGGCTGCTCGAGCAGCTCGAGGACACGCTGCCGCCAGGGGTCCGGCTCACGACGATTTCGCCGCGCCCCGATCGCGGCGAGTTCCGCGTGGCGATGGCCGTCGTGGCGCGCAGCCTGGATGACATCGACGAGTTCGTCGAGGCGCTGCTCGAGACCGGCCGGTTCTACGACGTGGCGCCGGTCGAACAGCGCGCGAACGACGACGGCTCGTATCAGGCGGTGGTTCAGGTGTCGTATCTGTCGCCGCGAACGGGCGGCAGTCCGGCGGTGCAGCCATGACGCTCTGGCGCCGCATCTACGAGGAACGCCGAAACGTCCTGCTGCCGCTCATCGTGGCGGCGCTCGCCAACGTGGCGGCCTTTGCCTTCGTCGTGCTGCCGCTCGGACGCAGCGTCGCGGCGGCGGAGGCGCAGGCACAGAACGCCACGCTGAGCCTGGTCACGGCGCGTCAGATCGAGCGGCAGGCGCGCAATGCGACATCGAGCCGCGAGCGCGCCGATCGCGAACTGGCGCAGTTCTATACGGGCGTGCTGCCGCGCAGTTTCGCCGTGGCCGAGCGGACCACGCGGCGCTGGCTGCAGCAGGCCGCGCGCGAGGCCGGGCTCGACTACCGCGCGGCGAACTTCTCCTGGGAAGCCGTGCGCGAGAGTCCGCTGTCGCGCGCGTATGCGGATGTCACGCTCCGCGGGCGCTACGCGGACATGCGACGCTTCCTGCACGCGGTCGAGGCCGCTGACGAGTTCCTCGTGGTCGAGCGCGTGGAACTCGCGCAGTCGTCGAGCACCGCGGCGGCCAGCGGCGGCACGATCGAGATCTCGCTGCTGGTGTCCACCTTCTTCGTGACCGAGCCGGAACGCTGATGGAACTGCTGCCCCCGCCCGGTCCCGAACGACAGCGGCAACTGGTGCGGCTGTCGTTGCTCCTGGTCGTCCTGGCCGGCGCGTTGTGGTACGCGCTCGGGCCGACTACCAGGCCCGTCCCGGCGTCCAATCCCGCGGGTAGTACGGCGGCCGGGGGTGACGGGCAACTGCCGGTGCCCGAAGCGCTCAAGCTCGATGCGCTGCGTGGAGCATCCGATCTGGTCGACGCGAGCCGGAACCCGTTCGTCTTCGGACAACGCAACGAGCCGTCGGCGCCCGGGTCGTCGTTCCTGACCACGCCTCAACCCGGGCCGCCTCCAGCACCGGCCACGCTTCCGCCGCCCATGCCCCAGGGACCGCCGCCGATTCCGCTCCGGTTGACGGGGCTGACGGTGGTCCAGGCCGGGGGACGGACGCTCGTCACCCTGAAGGAGGTGTCGGGCGACGCCCTCTATCACGTGTACGAGGGGGATATCGTCGACGGCCGCTATCGGGTGGTGAAGGTCGGGATACAGTCAGTAGTGGTGTCGTATCTGGACGGATCCGGCATTCGGACGTTGCCCCTCGGAGGGTAGAGGGGCTCGCAAGGGGGGCGGTGCTGCGGCACCGGCCGGCCGATACGATATCTGTGATCAACTGCATGGGGATGATGGCCTTGTCAGCACACCGTCGAACGATGCGGCCTTCGGGCCGCGGCCGCTTCTGCGCCGCCCTCCTGGCGCTGGCCCTGGTCACGGGCTGCGCCACCGGACGAGCCGTGCGGTCGGCGACGACCGCTGAACGGGAAGGGGACTGGGACTCGGCCGTCACCTACTACCGCGAAGCGCTCCGGCGCGCGCCGGGACGAGCCGACGTGCGGATCAAGCTCGAACGGGCCACGCGCATGGCGTCGGCCGAGCACATGGTGCGCGCGCGGCAGCTCGAGGGCCAGGAACAGCTGGCGGGCGCCATCGCGGAATACCGGCTGGCGGCCGATCTCGATCCGTCCAACGTGCTGGCTGCACAGAAGGCGCACGAACTCGAGCGTCGGGTGCGCGAGCAGCTCGAGGCCTCGCGGCCGCGTCCGGCGGTGGACGCCCTGCGCGAACAGGCCACGCAGTCGGCCATTCCGCGGCTCGATCCCAGAGCCGTCGTGCCGGAGATGCGCTTCCAGAACACCGCGGTGCGCGACATCCTCGCCACGATCGCGGAACTGACCGGCATCAACATCAGCTACGACCAGGGACTCGAAGCCAATCTCAGCCGGCCCTATCCGCTCAACATCCAGCAGACGCCGCTCGAGGAAATCCTGAACCAGGTGTTGCAGGCCAACAACCTGACGTTCAAGGTGCAGAACGCGCGCACGATCTTCGTCTACC
>CAZVHY010000268.1:0-4334 GCA_964627115.1 uncultured Solibacteraceae bacterium
ACCGCAATGTCGAGCTCCGGGCCCGACTCGGCCGCGGTCAGCGCCACGCGGATCGGATGGAACAACGCGCGCCCTTTCAGGCCGCACAGCTCACGCGCCTTCGCCGCCGCCGCGCGGAACGTGTCGCGGTCGACGAGCGGTCCCGTCGCGCGCACGGCCTCCGCAAACGCCTCGACCGCAGGCGGGCCGTCTGCCTCGGCGTCGACGAGTCGCCGCGCCTCGGCCGCGTCCCACGCGAAGATGAACGACACGCGATCGCCAATCTCCTCGAGGCGATCGACCGAACCGACCGCCATCGGCAGCAGCGATTCGACATACGCCAGCGCGTCTGGCGTCGGCTCTGTCAGCACGCCGCGCTGTTGCAGATACGGCGCCGCATCGGCGGCAATGCGCGACGACGGCAGCAGCCGCATGTACTGCCGGTTCATCCACGCGAGCTTGTCGAAATCGAACACGGCCGCGCTGTGACTGACCGTCGACAGATCGAAGCGCCGGACCATCTCGTCGATCGGCACGATCTCCTCGCCCTCGCCCGGCGACCAGCCGAGCAGCGCGAGGTAGTTGACCAGCGCCTCGGGCAGGTACCCGCGCGCGCGGAACTCGGCCACGCTCGTGACGCCGTGGCGTTTCGACAACGGGGCGTGATCGGCGCCGAGCACGAGCGACAGGTGCGCGAACGACGGCGCAGACCGGCCGAGCGCCTCGTAGATCAGCAACTGCCGCGGCGTGTTCGAGATGTGATCCTCGCCGCGAATCACCGACGACACCTGCATGTCGGTATCGTCGACGACCACCGCGAAGTTGTAGGCCGGCGATCCGCCCGACCGGACGATGACGAAGTCACCGATGATCGACGTGTTGACCGTCACGTCGCCGCGCACCTCGTCGTGGAACGTCACGTCGCGATCGCCCTCGGGCACCGCAAACCGCAGCGCCGCCGGCTCTCCGGCCTCGACGCGCCGCGCGGCCTCCGCGGGATCGATCGCGCGGCATCGCCCGCTGTAGCGCGGCGGACGGCCGCTCGCGAGCGCGGCCTGCCGCTCCTCGTCGAGCTGCGCCGGTGAACAGAAGCAGTAGTACGCGCGGCCGCGCGCACGCAGATCCGCCGCGACCTGGTCGTAGCGCGCGGTCCGCTCCGACTGGCGATACGGTGCATACGGCCCGCCACGATCGGGGCCCTCGTCCCACGTCAGCCCCAGCCAGCGCAGGTCCTCGATCATCGCGTCTTCGGACGCGCGCGTCGACCGCTCGCGATCGGTGTCCTCGATCCGCAGGATGAACGTGCCGCCGTGCCGCCGCGCGAGCAGCCAGTTGAACAGCGCCGTGCGCACGTTGCCGACGTGGAGCTGACCGGTCGGGCTCGGCGCGAAGCGGACGCGCATGGGCGTCACGACGTCCCCCCGCGCGTCATGACCACGACGGCGTGCGACGCAATGGCTTCGCCTCGTCCGACCGCGTCGACGCCTTCGTTCGTCTTGCCTTTCACGCTGACACACCCGATGTCGAGGCCGAGCACACGCGCCAGGTTCTGCGTAATGGCCGGCAGGTGCGGCACGAGCTTCGGCCGCTCGAGAATCACGGTGACGTCCACGTTGGCCGGCCGCCAGCCGCGCTCGGCCGCAATCGCCACGCTGCGTTCGAGCAGGTCGAGCCCGGCAACGTCCTTCCAGCGCGGATCGGTGTTCGGGAAGTGCTGCCCGATGTCGCCCGCGCCAATCGCGCCGAACATCGCGTCGGCCAGCGCATGACAGACCACATCGCCGTCGGAGTGCCCGAGCGGACCAAAGTCGAACGGCAGGACGTCTCCCGCCAGCACGAGCGGCCGCCCCGCCACGAGGCGGTGCAGGTCGTACCCGGTGCCCACGCGCGGCGTGGCCTCGAACTGCTGTTGTGCACGCATCACATCATCTGCCGTCGTGATCTTGCCGTTGCGTTCATCGCCCATGACGACCTCGACGGGCCGTCCGGCACGTTCGGCGAGCATGGCCTCGTCGGTGGCCTCGACGCCGGAGGCGCCGAGCGCCACGGCCTCCTCGAGCACGTCGCGCCTGAATCCCTGCGGCGTCTGCGCGAGCCAGATTTCGTCGCGCGGAATCGTTCGCGTCACGTTCGTGGATCCAGCCGCGACGTGTTTGATCGTATCGCGCGCCGGCAGCGCCGGCAGCGCCGCACCTGTTCTCGCGGCCGCCTCGATCACACGATCGACGAGTGCGGCATCGACGAACGGCCGGGCCGCATCGTGCACGAGCACGATCGACACGCCGGCCGGCAGTGCCGCCAGTCCCGACGCCACGGAGTCCTGACGGCGCGCGCCCCCTTCGGCGTAGCGACACGCGAGGCGCGTCGGGCCGACGATCGTCGCCGCATCCGGCAGCAGATCGGCCGCCAGCACCACGACGATCTCCGACACCGACGGATGCGCGTCGAACGCCGCGACGCTTCGCTGCAGGACCGTGCGTCCGCCCAGATCGAGCAGCTGCTTCGGCACCGCCGCGCCGGCGCGCACGCCTCGTCCACCAGCGACGACGATCGCCCCCACGCGCGCGTCAGTCATGGTCCACCGCCGCGGCAACGACGTCGTGCACCCGCACACCGAGCGCTCGCGCGTCGGCGCGTGTCATGCCGGCCGTCTCGATCGGCGCGTGCAGCGTCACGCGCACGTGGCCGGGGCATGTCATCAATCGCCCCTTCAACATGACGTGACGGCTGCCCGACACGCTCACCGGTACCACGGGCAGGCTGCTGTCGATCGCGAGCAGGAAGACGCCGCCCTTGAATCGTCCCACCACGCCATCGCGACTCCGCGTGCCCTCGGGAAAGATGATGAGCGAGGCCTGCTGGGCGATCATCCGCTGCATCTTCTTGAGCACGCCGGCGCCGGGATTCTCGCGATCGACGAGCAGGTGGCCCGCCCGCTGCAGGTGCCACCCGAGAAACGGAAAACTGCCGAGCGACGCCTTCGCGATGATCCGCAGCTGCATCGCAATCGTCCAGAACAACACCGGGATGTCGTAGATGCTCTGGTGATTGGATGCGAACACGTAGCTCCGCCCGTCGGGCGGCAGGTCGCCGTGCACCTCGACGGTGACGCCGGTCGTCTTCAGAATCAGCCAGGACCAGGCGCGCGCGCAGCGGTGCGCGAAATGCCCGCGGCGATCGACGAGTGTCGAGACGAGCGACACGATGCCCAGGACGATGGTGTAGACGCCGATGGCGGGGATCAGGACGAAGACCGTCCGCCACCAGTGGTAGGGCGGCAGGCTCACGCGGTCGGGCGCGGGCGGCGGCCCGTGTCCTCACGGTCCGATCGCGGCGGCGGGCCGTCGCTTTCCGCGTGCCGGCCGAAGATCATCCGTCCCGCCGTGGTCTGCAGGACACTGGTCACCACGATGTCGAGATTGCGGCCGATGCGCGTGCGCGCGTTGTCGACCACCACCATCGTGCCGTCGTCGAGATAGGCCACACCCTGATTCTGTTCCTTGCCTTCCTTCAGGATGAACACGTTCATCAGCTCACCCGGCAGCACCACGGGCCGCAGCGCGTTGGCGAGCTCGTTGATGTTGAGCACCTCGACGCCGCGCAGCTGCGCGACCTTGTTGAGGTTGAAGTCGTTCGTGACGATGCGGCCGAGCAGCGCGCGCGCCAGCTCGATCAGCTTCATGTCGACTTCCTTGACCTGCGGATAGTCGAGCTCCGAGATCAGCACGTCGACGCCCGACATCTTCTGGATGCGGTGCAGGATGTCGAGCCCGCGGCGTCCGCGATTGCGCTTGAGCGCGTCGGACGAGTCGGCCACCATCTGCAGTTCCTTCAGCACGAACTGCGGCACGACGAGCGTGCCATCGAGAAAACCGGTCTCGACAATGTCGGCGATGCGGCCGTCGATGATGACGCTCGTGTCGAGGATGCGGTAGCGCTTCTGTGGCCGGGCATCCTGGAAGAGCGAGACGAACTTCGAGGGCTCGAGCCACTCGCCCTTGCGAATCCCGAACATCAACCCGAGATACGGCAGCACCACGACCGTCAGGCTGTGGAGGAAGCGCACCTGGGTGCTGTCGGTGTCGGCCCAGAACAGCGCCCGGCCGATCGCCCCCGCAATTGCCAGGCCGGCGGTAAAACCAATCACCCCACCGAGCAGGCTGGTGACGGCGGCCTCGCGCAGCCGGGACTCGGCGACGACGATGAGCGCAGCCACGAACAGGCCGAGCAGGACGTTGAAGAACAGTGGCCCTTCGATGGGCCGGATGAACGTCGCCGAGTAGACGACGACGGCGGCAAATAGAGCCCGCACGAGCAGGTGGCCGTGCATTGCGAAATATCTTAGCGTACGGCCC
>CAZVHY010000269.1:0-4284 GCA_964627115.1 uncultured Solibacteraceae bacterium
TCGACGACCTCCGCCCGCGGCTCGCGGCGGTGAACCGTTCGTTCGTCGCCGATCCACGCAGGAGCGGGGGATCGATGTTCCGCATCTACCGCGACACGCGATTTTCGGCCGACAAGTCGCCCTACAAGACGCACGTGGCCGCGCGTTTCCTGCACCGCGCCCAGCCGAAGGGCGAACAGGGCCCGTCGTTCTACCTGCACCTCGAGCCGGGCGACTCGTTCGGCGGAGGCGGCCTCTATCACCCGGACGCGCCGCTGCTCGCGCGCATCCGCCGCACCATGGTTGAAGATGCGAAGAGCTGGCGCGCGGTCAAGCGCCTCGGCCTCGCGATCGAAGGAGAGACGCTGAAGCGCGTGCCGACGGGATTCGACGCGGCACATCCCTTCGCCGAGGACCTGCGCCGCAAGGATCTGTACGTAATCGAGCCGTTCAGCGAACGCGACGTGTGCGCCGACGACTTCATGGATCGGTTCGTCGATACGTGCGCGCGCGTCGCCCCGCTGGTCGCGTTCGTGACGAAGGCGGCGGGCCTCAGGAGCTGAGCGTCGGCACGTCGGACACCGGCGCTGCGACCAGACGGACGATGACCGGCTGCGAGTCGCACTCGAATCGCAGGTCGGCGGCAATCGCCGCACCCGGCACACGCAGTCGCACGTCCGATCCTTCGACGACGGCTGGAAGCGAGAGATGACAGAGCCCCGGCATCAGTCCCTTGATGTTGCCGCCGATCGTGTTCGTCAGCTCGCCGATGGCGTCCTGCAAGTCGCCCTGCTCGGGTCGTGCGTCGCCGAGTTCGAACATCGTGGCGGCGATGCTCGCGGCGAGATCGCGCGACACGCGGACAACGACTGCGCCGCACCATGCACCCGTGATCGAGACGACGCCGTCGAGCGTCGCTCCGGCCGCGGCTTGCCCTTCCGGCGCCAGCGACAGATCCTTCCCGAGCATCGTCGTCCACACCTCCGTGGTGAGGGCGACGAGGTCGGCCTCGGCGACATCGAAGCGTGACACGTTCATCGAGGCCTCCCTGCGAGACGATAGAACCCCGTGCGCTTCCAGGTTTCGCGCTCGAACGCGTCGTGAATCCCCGACGTCGTCTCGGCCGAGCCCAGGAAGAGATACCCGTCGGGCGCCAGCAGCCCGCGAATCCTCTCGAGGATCCGGTGTTTGGTCGCCGTGTCGAAGTAGATCATGACGTTTCGCAGCATGACGAGATCGAACGATGGCGCGAGGTGCCACGACCTGATCAGGTTGAGGCGCTCGAACGTGACCGCGTCCCGCACGCCGGGCTTCAGCACCCACTCCGCCTGATCCTTGTCGAAGTACTTCACGAGATAGGATGCCGGCAGTCCCCGGTTGATCTCGAGGCGACTGTAGCGGCCGGTCCGGGCCCGCGTGAGCACTTCGTCGGACAGATCGGTCGCCACGTGTCGCACGTCCCATGAGCCCAGTTCCGGAAAGTGCTCCCTGAGGAGCATCGTGACCGAGTAGGGTTCCTGACCGGTCGACGACGCGCCGCACCAGATACGCAATGACCGACGGTCGCGGCGACGCGCGACGAGGTCGGGCAACACGGCGTGACGAAGTGCCTCGAAAGGCTCGATGTCGCGAAAGAACGTCGTCTCATTGGTGGTCAAGGCTTCGACGACCGCGACGCGCAGGGCCGGGTCGGCCGTCGTCCGCAGCTGGCTCACCAGCTCGTCGGTCGATGCGACGCCGCGTCGACGCGCGATCGGCAGCAGCCGGCTCTCGACGAGATACGCCTTGCCCTCGTCGAGCACGATCCCCGCCTGTTCGGCGACGAACGCGCGCACGTAATCGCAGTTGCTGCGGGAGACGCCGGCGGTCATGGCCGCCTCCAGCCGATGGACGAGAGCGGCGCACGGCCCTCGCGGACACGTGTCCCGATGTCGCCGGCGAGACTCGAGAGAGGCAGAACGGCCGCGGCCAGACCGGCCCGCGCCACGTATCCCGGCATGCCCCAGACCACGCTCGTGGCCTCGTCCTGCACGACGACCGTGCCGCCGGCCTCGGCGATCTGGCGCGCACCGGCCAGTCCATCCTGTCCCATCCCCGTCATCACCACTCCCAGCACACCTGCTCCCCACGTCTCTGCGGCCGATCTGAACAGCACGTCGGCGGCGGGTCGGCACGAGTGCTCGGGTGGCCCCTGCGAGAGTTCGATGGTCACACTGCCGGCCCGGCGCGCGGCCGACATGTGGAAGTCGCCTGGCGCAACATACACGTGATTCGGACGCACGACATCGCCGTGCACCGCTTCGGACACCACGAGTCCGGCGCGTTGATCGAGCCGATCGGCGAGCAGGCGTGTGAACAGCGGCGGCATGTGCTGCACGATGAGCACCGGCACGCCGAGATCGGACGGCAGCGCCGGAATCAGCGTGGCCAGCGCGTTCGGACCGCCCGTCGATGTCGCGATCGCGACGACATCGACGCGATCGGCCGCCGGCAGGCCGCGCAGCGCCACAACCGGCCCCACGATTGACGCGGGCGTGGGCGCATGAGGCCGCCGGACCGACGCGGCAAGCGACCGGATCTTCGGCGCGAGTTCGCGTCGAATACGGAGGAGGCTTTCGGTGACGCCGCCCACGTTCGCCGGCTTCGTGACGTAGTCCGACGCTCCCGCCGCCAGCGCGTCGAAGGTGGCGGCCGCACCGCGCGCCGTGAGCGTGCTGAACATGATGACGGGCAGCGTGGGCCACGCCTGCCGGATCTGCCGGACGGTTTCGATGCCGTCCATCTCGGGCATCTCCACGTCGAGCGTGACGACGTCCGGCCGGCACTGCGGAATCTTCTGCAGCGCGATCCGGCCGGTCGCGGCCGTTCCCACGATCTCGATGTCGGTTTCGGCCGACAACGCCTCAGACAGCAGCCGTCTGACGACGACGGCGTCGTCGACGGTGAGTACGCGAATCCGTGACATGGCGACTCAGGACGGAAGGCCGAGACCGCGCAGTTTGTCGGCCAGGATGTCGCGCGTGAACGGCTTCATCACGTACTCCTGGGCGCCGGCCTCGAGTGCGCGCTCGACCTGGCTCATCTCGGTTTCGGTCGTGACCATCACGATCCTCGCACCGTCGAACGCCGGGTCCCGCCGGACGGCGGAGACGAACTCGAGGCCGTTCATCTCCGGCATGTTCCAGTCGACCGTCACGAGATCGGTCGACGAGGACAGCTGCCGGAGACCCTCGCGGCCGTGCGCGGCGAAGGCCACCTCGAATCCGAGTTCGCCGAGCCAGCGACCGAGCATGAGCCTGATCGCCCTCGAGTCGTCAATGACGAGCGCTTTCATTCCGCCTCCCCGCATCGTGTCCGGACGGGCCGCTCACAGGCGGACCTGTCCGACGATCGACTGAAGTTCCGCCGCCATCCGCGCGAGTTCGCTCGACGCGCGAAGGGCGTCGCCGGCCCCGGACGCGGTGCTGGTTGCGGCCTGCGCCACGGCCGTGATGTTCTCGGCGATCTCGGAGCTGCCCTTGGCCGCTTCCGTGACGTTGCGGCCGATCTCGTTGGTCGTGGCGGTCTGCTCTTCCACCGCGCTCGCGATCGTGTTCGAGATGTCGTTGATCTGGTTGATGATCTCGCCGATCTGCGCGATCACACTGACGGCGTTGCGCGTGTCGCCCTGGATCGCGTCGATCTTCTGCCCGATCTCTTCGGTGGCCTTGGCCGTTTCCTTCGCGAGCTCCTTCACTTCGTTGGCGACGACGGCGAATCCCTTGCCCGCTTCACCCGCACGCGCCGCTTCGATCGTCGCGTTGAGCGCCAGGAGATTCGTCTGCTGCGCGATCGACGTGATGACCTTGATCACCTTGCCGATTTCCGTGCTGCTCTCGCCGAGCTTGTTGACGGTCTGGTTCGTCGTTTCCGCCATCCGCACGGCGTTGGTGGCGATGCGCGCCGCGTCGTTCGCGTTCTTGGCAATCTCGCGGATGCTCGCGCTCATTTCCTCGGCTGCGGTGGCGACCGTCTGCACGTTCTTACTGACTTCTTCGGACGCTGCTGAGACGACGCCCGCCTGCGCGGACGTTTCGCGCGCGGAATCCGACATCTGCTGGCTCGATGCCGTCAGCTCTTCCGACGCCGACGCCAGCGTGGATGCGTTCTCGGAGACCTTCGAGAGCACCCCCTTGAGCTGCTCGCTCGACCGTTCGACATCCATCTGCAGCTGCTTGTTCCCGGAGATGTCGGTGGCGAACTTCACGACCTTGTACGGCTTGCCGTTCAGGTCGAAGATCGGGTTGTAGGACGCCTGGATCCAGA
>CAZVHY010000270.1:0-4259 GCA_964627115.1 uncultured Solibacteraceae bacterium
GCCGAACACGCCGCCCTGTCGCTCGTTGCGTTCGGTATCGTGATCTGGCTGCTTGCCCGCGCGGCCGGTGCCGGACGCAGAGACTGAACGAAATGCCTGTCGGCAGGCCTTTTTTCAGATCTTTCAGAACGTTTCAGACGTCGACATAGATCTCTGCACCGCTCGGAGCGCATCGTCCCCTTGAACTTTCAAGCCCACTGAGCCGGGGTGCAGGCGCCGCAACTCCTCGCGCGCGTCTGCCTGCTGGCGGGCGTCCCGCGGCGTGCGGACCGCGGGCGCAGGTGTCTGGTCCGTGGAACCCGGACGGGCGTGGCGCTTGTGAATCCCGCACAGGAGGGGAGCTCAGTCATGAGCCGTGTGTCCCAGGTACTGTCCGCGTGGCTCGTCGCCATGCTGGTCACCGTGAGCCCGCTGCACGCCCAGATCACCACGGGTATTGTGGCCGGCACCATCCAGGATGCGCAGGGAGGCGTGATTCCCGGCGCAACTGTGACGCTCATCAGCGATACGCGCGGTACGCGCACCACACCCGTGACGTCGAACGTCTCGGGGGACTTCGTTTTTCCGGCCGTGCAGGCCGACACCTACTCCATCGAAGTGACCATGCCGGGGTTCAGCACGTTGCGACGGGCCGGCGTGGTCGTCGGGTCGGGCAACCGCGTGGCGGTTGGCGTGCTCACGATTGCCGTGGGCGGCGCCTCCGAGGTCATCAACGTCACCGGCGAAACGCCGCTGATTCAGTCGCAGAGCGGTGAGCGGTCGTTCACGATTCCCACCGAAAGCGTGGCGAACCTGCCGATCGCCAACCGCAGCTTCACGGCGCTGGCGCAGCTCGCACCGGGCGTGCAGGGCACCAACCGCATCGGTGGTGGCGGCGGCAACAACATCATGATCGACGGCGTGTCGGCCGTCGACACGGGCAGCAACTCGATCCTGCTGCAGATGAACGTGGAGTCGATTGCCGAGGTCAAGGTGCTGACGTCGGGGTATCAGGCCGAGTTCGGCCGGTCGAGCGGCCTGCAGGTCACGGCGGTCACCAAGAGCGGCACGAACCGGTTCAGCGGGTCGCTCTACGACGTCGAGCGCAACTCGGACTGGAACTCGAACAGCAAGACGAACATCCTCAATGGCGACGCCAAGCCGGTGACCCGGCAGCGCGACTGGGGCTTCTCGCTCGGCGGCCCGGTGGGCCGGCCCGGCGGCGCCAACAAGCTGTTCTTCTTCTACAGCCAGGAGTTCGCCCCGCGCACGCAGGGCGGCAACGTCACGCGGTACCGTGTGCCGACCGCGGCCGAGCGCGCCGGTGA
This sequence comes from uncultured Solibacteraceae bacterium, assembly GCA_964627115.1. Classification (GTDB taxonomy): domain Bacteria; phylum Acidobacteriota; class Vicinamibacteria; order Vicinamibacterales; family SCN-69-37; genus SCN-69-37. Next base: position 1,308 of record CAZVHY010000270.1, read on the forward strand.
TTTCTCGCAGACGTTCGACAACAACGGCAACCCGTGGCCGTACATCAAAGATCCGCTCATCGCCGGCACGTGCAGCGCCGCCAACCAGACGGCCTGCTTCCAGGACGGCGGCGTGGTCGGGCGGATTCCGGCCGATCGGTTCTACGCGCCCGCGCAGGCCATCTTCAACATGTACCCGCTGCCGAACGTGTCGTGGGTGCCCGGGCAGAACTACAACTACGAGTTCACCTCGCCGACCGAGACGGCCACCGGCTGGCAGCCGGCCGTGCGCCTCGACTACCAGGCCTCGCCCGCGTTGCGGTTCACCGGCAAGTACTCGGGCTGGTCGCAGTCGAACAAGGTCTTCCTGGGCACCATGCCCGGCATCACCGAGTCGAAGCAGTACAAGCCCGTGGTCTACACGACGGCGTTCACGCTCAACTACACGCTGAACCCGACGACGTTCCTCGAGTTCACCTATGGGCACAGCCAGAACGACCTGGCGGGCTGCGGGCTGGCGCAGGGCGGCACGGGGCCGACGTTCTGCACGAGCGGCGTGCCAGTGGGCGCGCTCTCGAACAAGTTCGACGCGGGGCTCGGCGGCCTGCCGGTGCTCTTCCCGAGTGCCTTCAACCTGAACAGGGACTACTACGCGTACGAGGTGCTCTCGGGCGTGCAGCCCGCGATGTTCCAGAACGGCGAGCTGCAGAAGACCCCGAACTTCACCTGGGGCGGCCGCGTGGCCACGGGCCCGCCGAACGTGCCGTACTCGGGCTACCTGAACAAGAATGCCACCGACGACGTGTCGTTCAGCATCACGAAGGTGGCCGGCAACCACACGTTCAAGGCCGGCTTCTACAACACGCACAGCTACAAGGCCCAGCAGCAGAACAGTGCGGCGACGTTCGGCACCTACAACTTCCAGAACAACACCGCCAACCCGCTCGACTCGCAGTTCCCGTTCTCGAACGCGCTGCTCGGGATCGTGAACAACTACAATCAGGCGTCGACGTACATCGAGGGGTCGTTCGTGTACCACAACACCGAGGGGTACATCCAGGACAACTGGAAGGTGAACAGCCGCTTCACGCTCGACTATGGCGTGCGGTTCGTGCGCCAGCAGCCGCAGTACGACAAGCTCGGCCAGGCGTCGAACTTCCTGCCCGAGAAGTGGGTGCAGGGTGATGCGCCGCTGCTCTACGGCGCCGGCTGCTCGACGGGCGTGACGTGCTCGGGGAACAACCGCCAGGCGCGGCACCCGGTATCGGGTGCGCTGCTCGGTCCGGGATCGGCCGTGTTCATCGGCACGATCGTGCCGGGCACCGGCAGCTCGACCAACGGGCTGTTCGTCTCGGGCCAGGGCATTTCCCACACGACCTACACGTGGCCGATCTTCGCGGCCGCGCCGCGTCTGGGCGCGGCGCTCGATTTGAAGGGCGACCAGAGCATGGTGCTGCGCGGCGGCATCGGACTCTACTTCGATCGGCCGACGGGCAACACCGTCATGCCGCAGGTGCAGAACCCGCCGGCGTTCGAGAACATCACGGTGCACTTCGCCGATCTGCGTGACGTGAGCGCGGAGAAGGCCGTGCGCGGCGCCCCGGCGCTCCAGGTGTTCCAGTACGAGAGCAACCTGCCCTCGTCGACGCAGTGGAACACGGGGCTGCAGATGGCGCTGCCGTTCTCCACGTCGCTCGATCTCTCGTACGTCGGTCAGCACTCGTGGAACACGCCGACGGCGATGAACCTCAACGCCATCGACTTCGGCGCGGCGTTCCTGCCCGAGAACCAGGACCCGACGCAGGCGGTGACGTTCCTCGGATCGAACACCGTGGCCAACGACCAGATGCGGGCGTTCCGCGGGTTCGCCAACATCAGCCAGCAGAACCCGCGCGGCTGGCGGACGTTCCACTCGCTCCAGCTCTCGTTCCAGCGCCGGTTCACGCGCGGCCTGTCGTTCGGCTTCAACGACACGTGGACGCTCTACGACCGCGGGCAGACGGGGGCGCGTCTCGAGCACCTCGCCGACGGGACGTACCGCTACCGCGCCGATCAGGCGGAGGCCGACAAGCTGCTGCAGAGCGATCCGGTGGCGCACACGATGCGCGCGAACTTCGTGTGGGATCTGCCGGACCTGCGGAGTGACAGCGCGGGCATGCGGGTGCTGGGGTACCTGGTGAACGACTGGCAGTTGTCGGGTGTGTGGAGTGGCACGACGGGGGCCACCTATGCGCCAGGCTTCAGCTATCAGAATGGCGGGAGCAGTGTGAACCTGACGGGATCGCCCGACTACGGGGCGCGGATTCGCGTGATTGGCGATCCGGGCAACGGCTGCAACAGTGGCGACCTGCTGCGGCAGTTCAACACGGCCGCGTTTGCCGGTCCGCTCGTTGGCAGCGTGGGCTTGGAGTCGGGGCCGAACCTCCTGAAGGGCTGCTTCCAGCAGGTGCTCGACCTGTCGATTGCGCGCAACATCCGCCTCGGCGGCGGACGCGCCATCCAGTTGCGCGTCGAGATGTTCAACGCGCCGAACCAGGCGATCATCAGCGGCCGGAACGCCACGATCAACCTGAGCAACCCGAACGACCCGATCACGGCCACGAACCTGCCGTTCGACGCCAATGGCAACGTGGTCGACAGCCGGTCGCGGCCGCGCGGTGCCGGCTTCGGCGTGGCGACCGGATTCCAGAACGCGCGCTCGGTGCAGGCGCAGATCCGGTTCTCGTTCTGAGGAACCGTCCGTGGGCCGGCCCGAGGCCGGCCCACGGACGCGACGCACGGCATCGCGGGCGGGCACAAGGCCCGCCCCTACGCGTTGGCCGTAGGGGCCGGCCTCGTGCCGGCCCATGACGACATCGACAGAGAGAGGAACATCGATGGCATCGCACACATCGCAGACACGTCGCTGGGGACTGGCCACCGTGCTCGTCGCTGGCGCGACGAGCTTCGTGCTGGCGGCGCAGGCCCCTGCGC
>CAZVHY010000271.1:0-4196 GCA_964627115.1 uncultured Solibacteraceae bacterium
GACGAGAACCTTGCGAGGTTACCACAGGGACTCTTCGTGTGCAACTAGGGGAACGTCACGCGGACGCGGAGGGGTCGCCCCCGTGTCGGCCCTGGCGGCAGGGGCGGACACAGGGGTCCGCCCCTGCGACGGACCGGGCATGGGCCTTGACACCGTCCCGCCTCGAGATCGATTCGCGTGCCACACTCGGTCGCCAGCAGGTATGGCCATGACCGTTCGCACACGCACCGCCGCATTCCTCCTTCTCGTGTCGGCAGCCGCACTGTCGACCGACGCGCAATCGAGCGGCCCCGCGGTCGCCCGGCGCGATACCGTCAGCCAGGTCGCCACGCCGTCCTCCGCGCCCGAGTACGGCCCGCCGAACGGCACGCTGGTCATCGTCGGCGGCAACATGACCGATGATTCGGGCATCGCGAGGCGCTTCATCGAACTGGCGGGCGGGCCGTCGAAGACGTTCGTCATCGTGCCGACCAACGGCGGCAACCGCGACCGCCGGGGCGAGCTCATCGCCTACGAGGAAGCGCGAGTGATTGCGCCCTGGATCGCACGCGGGTTGACGAACGTGACGATGCTGCACACGGCCGATCCCCGGGAGGCCGATACGGAGGCGTTCGTGAAACCGCTGCTCGATGCCGATGCCGTGTGGTTCGACGGCGGCCGGCAGTGGAACGGCGTCGACTCGTACATGAACACCCGCACGCTGACCGAGCTCCGGCGCGTGCTCGAACGCGGGGGCGTGATTGGCGGCACATCGGCCGGCGCCTCGATTCAGGGCGAGTATCTCGTGCGCGGTGACACGTCAGGTCCCGACGTCGTGATGACCGAGGAACCCAATCATCAGCATGGCTTCGCATTTCTGCGACGATCGGCCATCGACCAGCACATCAACGCGCGCAACCGGTGGGACGACCTGATGCCCGTCATCCAGCGGTTCCCGAACCTGGTCGGCCTCGGCCTCTCGGAAGATACAGCGGTCGTCGTGACGGGCGATCGCTTCGAGGTCATCGGCCAGTGGAAGGTAACCGTCCACGACAACACGCGCCCCTATCAGCCGTGGGAAAAGCCGTACATCGTGTTGTCTCCCGGCGACGTGTTCAATCTGCAGACACGCGCGGTCGAGCGTTATGGCAATGGCGTCGCGCCGGGTCGTGGTGGTGGAAGCGGCGGTCGCGGCGCCGGACGCGGCGGGCGGGGCGCTGCGCCGCCAGGACCGTCGTAGCCGCGGGGCTTCGTGCCCCGCGGTTCCGTCATCCCACATCCTCAATCACGACCTGCCGCATGTAGTAGCCGCTGGTGAGACGACGCTGGGGCACGGTCGCGTCGGGCACGCGCAGGGCGATATCGTACGTGCCCGGCTCGGTCGGCTTCCACCGGTACTCCCACAGAGACCAGGTCCTGTGTGTCGCAGGCGCCGGGCAGATGCGGAACGGCTCGAAGTCCGCGGTTCGATCGAACCGGATCGCCAGTTCCTCGATCGGCGTCGTACCGCCCCACACGATGCCGACGATGCGGTAGTCGATGCCGGATGCGCTGCGTCGCTTCTCGACACGCACGGGCGTGGCCGCCGTCTGGATGTCGGCCGGCGTGTAGTCGATCGCGAGCGCGTGCGCACGCGTCTGGTGCGTGCGTCCGGCGAACTCGATCATCTGCGACGTCGCCGGTTCATCGGGGCCGACGAACCGAATCTCGTTCACCCACTTGATCCAGGTGCACCCGTACCAGCCCGGCACGACGAGGCGGACCGGCTTGCCGTGATCGTCGGGCAACGGCTCACCGTTCATGCCGACGGCCAGGAAGGCGCCGAGCCGTTCGAGCGACGCCAGCGGAAAGACCCAGCTCGCGCCAGCCGTCGACCGTTCGGACACCTGCCCGACGTGATCGACGCCGCTCACGAGCACGCCGACCGCGCCGTCCACGCGCGGCAGGCGCGCAACCACGTCGACGAGCGGGATGCCGTCCCACTCGGCCACGCTCATCAAGCCGAAGTTCGACGCGTTCGCATTGCCGGAACATTCGATCAGGTGCGACCCCATGGCCGTCGCGTGCGGGCGCAGGTCGTCGAGCGTCAACGCGCGGCCGTCCGCGCCACGGCCCGTCGTGTCGATGAGCCAGGGACCACGGTGCGCCCGAGCAGCCGGCGGAATTTCGGTGCGGATGAAGACGCGCTCGGTCGGCGTGATCAGGTCGTCCGGCTCGAGCAACGACAGGTCGGTGACCATGCGTGCGTCGAGCCCCTGCCCGCCGTACTTCACGCCGAACGCCTGTGCCTGCGAACGGCCCCGGAAGAGTGGGAGCGTCTCCAGCAGTTCGCCCGCCGAGCCGGGTCCGGCGCACGGGTGGACCGACGCCAGCTGCGCCAGCACCGCGTCGGTTTCCACCATCAAGCCGGTCCCGCCCGCCATGAGCGCCCCAAGCGCGTGCCGCCGAGAGGGTCGCCGCATGCTCGTGACGGTTACCGCTGATCCGCTGCGCATGTCGTGCCTCCGTCGTGTCTGTCCGCTCCGGCCGTCGCGCGCCGCAGTGCCTCGAAGCTGTTCCGGAACGCCGCGTACTCGGACGTCGTGTCGTCGAACGCGCCGCCCCGCTCCGGCAGCAGGTGTGCCGGCAGCAGGAGAAAGCTGCGGTCGGGAAGCAGGATGTAGACGAGCGGCGTGGGTGTCGCGGGCCGGGCCACGCGCAGCAGACGCGACGCCTGTCGCGAACGCCGGCGAGGCCTCGCGCAACGCAACGCGACTTCCCGCTGATTGATCAGGACGCGCGTGCGCGAATACCCGTGCGTCGTCCGCACGGGACGGATACGGACGGCCGGCAGGTGCTGGCGCGCGTGTCGGAGGAACGCGCTGAAGACGCTGTCGTGCAACAGGTCCCGCCAGTCCTCGCGCCGCCGGTGCAGCCGCCGTCGCGCACGCCCGGCGGGCGCCGCCGGCAAGAGCAGGCGGTGCCACTGGCGCACGCGCTCGCGTGTGACACCGTAGCGCGCCGCGATGCTCGAGAACGTGTGCCGGGGATCCTGCAGGCGTCTGTGCAGACGCTCGAACTCGCCGGCCCCGTAGCGCCGATCGAACCTCCCCTGCCACGTGTTGGCCGTCATGTGCCGACCTCTCCGCTGTCGGTGACCTGGCGTTCGCCGTCCCACCGTGCAACGGCCAGCGCGGCCAGCCCGTTGCCGATGACGTTGGTGGCCGAACGCGCCATGTCGACGACGTGATCGATGCCGAGCAGCAGCGCCACCGCCTCGATCGGGAGCCCGTAGGCCGTCAACGTGACGGAGAGCACGACGAGCGCCGCCCGCGGAATGCCGGTGGCGCCGCGGCTCGTCAGCGTGACGATCACGACGAGCGAGATCTGGTTCCAGAGACCGAGCTGCACACCGGCCGTCTGCGCCACGAAGACCGTGGCAAGCGCGACATAGAGCGCCGTGCCGACGAGGTTGAAGCTGTAGCCGGCCGGTACGACGAACCCGGCCACACGGCCTGGCACGCCGAGGCGATCGAGCGCCTCGAGCAGCTTCGGCAGCGCGGCGGCCGAGCTCGTTGTGGCGAACGCCGTGATCACCGGTTCACGCATGGCCCGGAGAAAGGCCCCGATCGACACGCGCGCATACCTGGTGACACCGACCAGCAGCACGATCGTCAGCAGCGCCAGCGCTCCGTAGGTCACGCCGATCAGGCGTCCGTATGCGGCGAGGGTGGCGGCCCCCTGCGTCGCCACGGTGAAGGCGATGGCGCCGAAGATCCCGACCGGCGCCAGCCGCGTGACGACCCGCGCCACCACGAAGGTCGCCTGCGCGATCACGGTGAGGATTCGCGTCACCGGCTCCGCGACGGTGCCGAGCGTGGCCAGCGCCGCGCCGAAGATCGTCGCGAAGACGACGATCTGCAGGATGTCGCCGCGCGCGAGCGCGTCGACGATCGATGTCGGCACGAGCCGCAGCAGCAGGTCGACGCCGCGTATCTCCGACAACGTCGCGGCGGGAGCGGCCTCGACGGACGTGGCCAGTCCGACGCCCGGCCCGAACAGCGTCGCGAACGTCAGGCCGATGACGATCGCTCCGGTGATGGCGAGCTGAAAGCACACGAGCGATCGCAGGCCCAGCCTGCCGATCGCCCGCAGATCGCCCGCACCGACGATGCCGACGACCACCGTCGAGAACACGAGCGGCGCGATGAGCATCTGAATGGCGCGCAGGAACAGAT
>CAZVHY010000272.1:0-1859 GCA_964627115.1 uncultured Solibacteraceae bacterium
CACGTGCTCATGCCGATGATCCTGTTGTTCTGTGTGGTGGGATCGTTCGCGATCAACAACTCGCTCTTCGACGTCGGCGTGATGCTCGCGTTCGGCGTGCTCGCGTTTCTGATGGAGCGGAGCGGCTATCCCATCGCCCCGACCATCCTGGGCATGGTGCTCGGCGGGATGCTCGAGCAGAACTTCGTCACGTCGATGATCAAGGCCGATGGCAGCCTCCTGGCGTTCCTCGAACGTCCAGTGGCTGGCACGCTGGGCGTCGCCACCATGCTCGTCTGGACGTCGCCCGTGCTCGTGAAGCTCTGGCGCCGCGGCCGGTGAGAACCCCCATGGTAGAGTGCCCTCCGTATCGATGATGTCGCGACGTTCTCCCCGCCGGACGTTTCTCGGAACCATGCTCGCCGTGCCCATGGTGCCGCTCGTTCAACCCGTTTTATCCGCGGCCGCGCAGACGGGGAAAGGTGTGACGCTCGACGCGGCCAACCGCGCGTACAACGTGTATCCGGGCGCGTCGATTCAGGAGGCGCTCGAGGCTGCGGCGAAGGACCCGGTCAACAAGACCGTGCGTGTGCACGCGGGCACCTATCGTCCCGCGGCACGGGGCGCGGCCCTCATCTGGTTCAACCGGCGCCACGACGGCATCACGCTCGAAGCGGTTGGCGATGTGGTGCTGACGGCTGCCAATCCCGACATTGCGGACACGCGATCCTCGGCGTTCCCCGCCGTTGTCACCCACGTCGTGTACTTCGGCGACGGTGTGTCGCCGCGCACGGTACTGCGCGGGTTCCGCATCACGGGCGCCAACAACTTCACCATCGGCCAGGGCCAACGGTCGCCCATCGAGTCCGATGACGTGCGCAAGACGCTCTACTTCCACGCCGACGGCGGCGGCATCAAGATTTACGCGCGGTCGTATCCGACCATCGAGCACGTCGAGGTGTTCGACAACTACGCCAGCCCGTGCGCCGGCGGCGTGTCGGTGGAGCACTTCGGCCAGATGCCGGAGCCGGTGACGTTCCGCCACTGCATCTTCCGCGGCAACCGGACGCAGGTGACCGGGTCGGCGCTCGATCTGCTGCACGGCAGCTGGGCGCGCATCGAGAACTGCCTGTTCGTCGACAACCTGGCGAACATGGGTGTGGATTACGTCGGGCTGCTCACCGGCGGCGAGATTCACCCGGAGCACGGATCCGGTGCGCTGACGGTGTTCCAGGGATCGCGTGCCACGGTCAGCCGCAGCACGTTCACCGGCAACTGGAACGGCGTCGACGACATCGGCGCGGGCAGCACGTACGAGGACTGCATCTTCTGGCGGAACGTGCTCGAGGGCGGCATCGCGCCCGAGGGCCGCTACGAGCTCGACATCACCGACGCGAGCGGCGTGCGCGGCACGTTCATCCACGGCAACATCAACGACCGCCGCGGCACCATCAACCGCGAGCTCAACACGTTCGATCCCCCCGACCCGCGCTTCGACGCCCGCTTCGTGCCGCAGGCGCCGCAGTACGGGAAGGCGGGATATAGACCGCTGTAGGGGCGGACCTTGTGTCCGCCCACCACCTTGTGTCCGCCCACGCCGGCCGCCTGCGTCCGGCCCCGGCCTGGGCCGACACAAGGTCGGCCCCTACGCGTTGGTCTTCCTGAACCCTACGGCTCCCTCACTTCCACCGTCGAGTTCACCCTCAGCCCTTCCGTCACCGTCTGCGTCCGTCCCGACGGCCACTGCACCTCGATGCGTTCGACGCGCTCGGCGGCGCCGAGGCCGAAGTAGAGCGGCGCGATGCTGTGTGAGAGGTACCCGGACACGCCGTCCATCACCTTCGTCTGCGTCCGGCCGCCGGCCGTCACCTTGACGATTG
>CAZVHY010000272.1:1959-4175 GCA_964627115.1 uncultured Solibacteraceae bacterium
ACGCCGTCCATCACCTTCGTCTGCGTCCGGCCGCCGGCCGTCACCTTGACGATTGCGCCGAGACCGTCGCGGTTGGATGTCGTGCCCGTGAGCTTCACGGTCAGGTGGCGGACCTGCCGCCGCGTGCTGAGGTCGCTCACCAGCACCATCGGCCCGGTGCCGAACTCGTTCGTCACGATGTCCAGGTCGCCATCGTCGTCGATGTCGAAGATGACGGCCGATCGCGAACCGCGCGCGCCGACGACGGTGACGCGGCCCGCGAGGCCTGCGGCGTGTTCGTGGTTGCGGTCGCGACCGGAGGCGTCGAGCTCGAACCAGGGCGTCGTCAGGCCGCCCGTGCGCGGTTCGATGCCGAGCAGGAACTCGGCGTTGATGAACCGCTTGCCGCCGTCGTTCAGCTTGACGGAGTTCGTGGCATACCGGAACGGAAAGTTCATCGACGCCGTGATGAACACGTCGTCGAAGCCGTCGGCGTTGAGATCGCCGACGCTCGGGCCCCACGGCCAGTAGTTCTCGGTGTTGAACGCCTCCGAGGCTTCGCGGAACTGGTTCGGTCCTTCGCGGACGAACAGCGAGTTGCCCCAGATGCTGGTGCTGCCGTCGCCGCGGAACGCTTCCGGCCACGCCATCGTGGACTTCATGTGCTCGTGCTCGTGGCCGATGACCGCGCTCATGTCCGAGTGCATGTCGGTGATGAAGATGTCGAGGCGCCCGTCGCCGTTCACGTCGAATACCTTGACGCCCATCGCGCCCCACGACGTGCGCGGGAACACCTCGCGGCTCTTGCGCACGAACCCCTTGCCCTGCTGGTTCTCGTAGTACTGGTCGTCGCCCTGCATGTTGAGCACGTACAGATCGAGCCAGCCGTCTTCGTTGACGTCGACGGCCGTGGCATCGCCCGACCACGACAGATCGACGACGCCCATGGCGTCTGTCACGTCGGTGAAGCGGTTCTTGCCGTCGTTGCGATACAGGACGCTGCGCTCGGCGCGATCGGGGCGCAGGTGGCCTTCGAACGCGTCGACGAAGCCGAGGTAATACGGGTACTCGCCGGCCTGGAGGTTCGTGGTGTACTGGCCGACGTTGGTGACGAACAGGTCGAGCAGGCCGTCGCGGTTGTAGTCGAAGAACACGGCGCCCGACGAGTGGCCCACGTAGTTGACGCCCGCGGCCTCCGAGATGTCGCGGAATCGACCACCGCCGAGGTTCTCGAAGAGCGTGTTGCCGCCACGTACCGTTGTCACGAAGAGATCGGGATCGCCGTCGTTGTCGATGTCGGCGAACGACGCCGAGACACTGACCTTGTCGGCGAGCGCCACACCGGCTGTGGCCGTGATGTCCTCGAACCGGCCGCCGCCGAGGTTGCGCCAGAGCTGGCTGCCGCTGACCTGATTGACGAAGTAGATGTCGAGTCGTCCGTCACCATCCACGTCGGCAATCGACACGCCGGTGCCGTGGTCGTAGTGCACGGCCTTGTACGCGCGCCCGGCGTCCTCGACGAAGCGGTGGCGGAACGTGATGCCGCTGTCCTCGACCCGATCGGTGAAGCTGAAGTCGCGGAAGGTGGATGCGCCGGCCGCGGCCTTGATCTGCGCGTCGCGTACCTCGGCGAGCCACGCCGTGTTCTCGAGGTCCGCGGGAACGGTGCGGCGCGTCGTGCCCGTGGCCGACTGCGCCGACAGCAGGGACGATCCGGCATCGCCGGTCGGAAGGGTCATCGCCCCGGCCAGGCCGACGAGCAGGGCCAGGACGGTCGATCGCGTACGGGGGTGAGTGCCCATGACGCGTGATTATCGGGCACTTCGCCGTCTGTCGGCACCCCACATGCGTGGCGTCGACGTTTTTGTTGGGACCCGCCGACAGGTAAGAAGCGCGCCGACACGAAAACTGCACTACAGTGACCGGGCCATGGCATCAGCGCAGACACTCACCCGTCCCCTCGGCAACAGCGGCCTTCGACTGAGTCCCATCGGGCTCGGGACGTGGGCGATGGGAGGCGGCGGCTGGAAGTTCGGGTGGGGCGACCAGGACGACCAGGAGTCGATTCGCGCCATCCGCGCGGGGCTCGACGCAGGCATCAACTGGATCGACACGGCCGCGATCTACGGACACGGCCGCTCGGAGGAAATCGTCGGCGAGGCCATTGCCGGCCGGCGCGACGAGGTGATTGTCGCGACCAAGTGCGGGCGGGTCTGGGAGGGCGACAGCCGCGAGAT
>CAZVHY010000273.1:0-4166 GCA_964627115.1 uncultured Solibacteraceae bacterium
GCGAAGTCCTGCTGGAAGACGCGGCGGCACGACGTGGCCGACCGCGGTTCGAAGACCGCCCAGATCCGTCGATCGGGAAACGACGCGCGCACCGCGCGCAGCGTCTCGAGAATCGCCGTCGGATGGTGCGCGAAGTCGTCGTACACCGCGATGTCGCGCACCGTGCCGCGCAGCTCGAGTCGCCGCCGCACACCCGCGAAGCGTTCGAGCCCGCGCTGCATCTCTGCGGCCGAGAGCCCCGCCGCATGCCCCGCCGCAATCGCGGCCAGCGCGTTGCGGACGTTGTGACGCCCGTAGAGCGGCGACGTGAACGTCGCATACGGCTCGCGGCCACGCCACACGTCGAACCGCACTTTCCCATCGCCAGCTTCGATGCTCGTCGCGCGCCAGTCGGCCTCCGGCGTGTCGATGCCGAACGTCTCGACCGGGGCGCGCGATGCCCCGGCCAGCGCCATGGCCTCGGGACTGTCGGCGCCGATGAGCACGCGGCCGTTGCGCGGCACAATCGAGAGAAAGCGGCGAAAGGCCGTGCGCAGCGCGTCCATGTCCGGGTAGATGTCCGCGTGGTCGTACTCGAGGTTACCGAGCACGGCAATGTCGGGCAGGTATTTCAGGAACTTCGCGGTCTTGTCGAAGAACGCGCTGTCGTACTCGTCCCCCTCGATGACGAAGTCGCGGCCGCTGCCCAGCCGGTAGCTGCCCTCGAAGTTCAGCGCGATGCCGCCGACGAGCACGCTCGGATCGCGTCCCGCGTCGGTCAGCAGCCATCCCGTCAGCGCGGTGGTCGTCGTCTTGCCGTGTGTGCCCGCGAGCACGATCGACCGCGACTGCCAGAGGAAGTGCTCGCGAATGGCCTCGGGCAGCGACATGAAGCGGATCTTGCGATCGAGCACCTCTTCGAGCTCGGGGTTACCGCGCGAGATGGCGTTCCCCACGACCACGACGTCGATGTCGGCCGTGATGTGCGCGGCGTCGTAGCTGCCGAAGACGCGGATGGACTCCTTGACGAGGAACTCGCTCATCGGCGGGTACATCGCGTGATCGGAGCCCTGCACGTCGTGCCCGCGTTTCCGGAGCATGGCCGCGAGCGTGCCCATCGCCGTCCCGCAGATGCCGATGAAGTGGATAGTGGACATACGTCAGAATGCGGCGGCTTCGTTGATGACCAGGCGCGGTTGGCCCGTGCCGATCACGCGCGTCTCGACGCCCAGCGGCACGCTCACCAGCGGCGTCGTTGTGTGTCCTGTTGGAAAGCCGAAGAGCACCGGCCCCGGAAAATCGTGAAAGAACTCGGCGCACACCTCGCGCGCCGTCACCGATCCGCCCGGCTCGTCGCACGACGTCATCTGCCCCAGCACGATGGCCGACGCGCGCGCGAGCACACCGGCAAGTCGCAACTGCATCAGCATCCGCTGCAGGCGATACGGCCGCTCACCGACATCTTCGAGCAGGAGGACCGATCCTCCGGGCGGCATGAAGGCGTAGGGCGTCCCGAGCGACGCCGCAAGGTTCGTGATCGTGCCGCCGAACAATGGGCCTTCCGCTTCGCCCGGCACGAGGACGTCGGTGCCCTCGGGCGCCAGTTCCCCCATCGGCTCCGGCCCGAGACTCTGCAGGAACGACGCGAGATCGTACCCGTCCTGTCCGCGCGCGATGCGACGGTCGATCATCGCGCCGTGCACGGACGTCACACCAACGTGCAGGTTGAGCCAGGTGTGCAGCGACGTGAGGTCGCTGTAGCCGACGAACGCCGGTGGATGTTCCGGCACGTCGGCGGCCGACAGCAGCGGCAGGGTTTCCACGCTGCCGTAGCCACCGCGCACCGCGACGGTCGCGTCGACATCGGTGCGGGCCCACGCGGCCGTCAGTGCCGCGGCGCGTACCTCGGCCGAGCCGGCCACCGTGGCGCGCCGCTCGAACACGGTGTCGTCGTACTCGACGATGAACCCGAGGCGTTCGAGTGCAGTCACGCCGCGATCGAACTCGTCGCGATCGAACCCGCTGGCCGGCGCCACGAGGACCACGCGGCTGCCCGGTCCCGCGGCCCGGCACTTCCGCAGTCCAGCCTTCGTCCGGCTCACGCCCACGCGGCCATCTCGGTGGCAACCATCTGGTGTTCGGTGCAGCCGATGACGTCGAGCGCGGCCGGACGTGCGGGCTCCGCGTCCTGCATCCTCGCCTTCACGCGATGTTGCCGCGCCAGCGCATCGTCGATGCGGGCCCGCGCAATCTCGCCGGTTTCGGCCGCGCGGATGAGCGCCTCGATGGCCCCCACCTGCTCGTCGATCGTCTGGTGACACAACAGCACGGCGTCGCACCCCGCGCGTACGGCCGCAAGCGTGGCCTCGGCCGGCGCGTGCGTACTGCTGGCGGCCTTCATCCCCAGATCGTCGGTGATGACCACACCACCGAACCCGAGCGTCTTCTTGAGGAGGCCGCTCACGACAATGGGCGAGAACGTCCCGATGTGGTGCTCGTCGATGGCCGGCGCCAGGACGTGCGCCGTCATGATGGTGGCCACGCCGGCTTCGATCGCCTTGACGAACGGCACGAACTCGATGGCCTCCATGCGCCGGCGATCGTGTTCGACGAGCGGCAGCGCTTCGTGCGAGTCGACGGTCGTATCGCCGTGTCCGGGAAAGTGTTTGCCGCAGGCCGCCACGCCGCCGTCCTGGAGCGCACGGATGACCACGGCGCCAAGCGCGGCCACGGCGTCGGCGCGCTCCGACAACGCGCGGTCGCCGATGACGGGATTGTCCGGATTGGTGTGGACGTCGAGCACCGGTGCGTAGTCGAGGTTGATGCCGACGGCACGCAGTTCGGCGGCCAGCGCACGCGCGAACCGCGCGGCCAGCGCGTGATCTCCGCTGCGGCCGAGCGTGTTGGCGGGCGGCCACTCGGTGAACGGCTTGCGCAGGCGCGCCACGCGGCCGCCTTCCTGATCGACGCTGATCCAGAGCGGCCACTCGCGCGTCAAGTCGGCAATCTCGCGCGACAGTTCGGCCACCTGAGCGGGACTCTCCACGTTGCGGGCGAAGTAGATGACGCCGCCGAGATCGAACTCGGCCACGAGCCGGCGCAGGTCGTCGGGCGCGCTGTGCCCGTGGAAGCCGACTATCGCCAGTCGTCCGGCCTGGCGCCGGAAATCGCGGAGCGTCATGCGCCCGCCATTATAATGCGCCGGTGCGTATCGACTCCTCAGCGCCGACGCGGATCGATCTGGCCGGCGGCACCTACGACATCTGGCCGCTCTACCTCTTTCACGACAAGGCGCAGACGATCAACGCGGCCATCAGCCTCCGCGCGCGCTGTTCGCTGACGTCGAGACGCGACTATCGCATCCGTCTCGTCTCGGAAGACACGGGCGAAGACATCGAGGCGGCCGATCCGTCCGCGCTGCCGCTCGATCGCCTGCCGCTCGTGACACGTCTCGTGAAGCACTTCGGCGCCCGGGGGCTCGAGATCCGCACCCGTGCCGAATCGCCCGTCGGTGCCGGCATCGCCGGATCGTCGGCGATGAACATCGCGTTGACCGGGGCGCTGGCCGCGTGGACGGGCCGCCCGATGACCGACGAGGATGTGCTGACGACGGCGATGAACGTCGAAGCGCAGGTGATCCACGTGCCCACCGGCGTTCAGGATTACCGGCCGGCGTTCTACGGCGGCGTGTCGGCCATCGAGCTGGGCGTTGGCGGTGTGCGGCGCATCGGCCTCGACGTCGACACGTCCGAGCTCCAGCGCCGCCTCGTGCTCGCCTACACGGGCGCGTCGCGCAACTCCGGCATCAACAACTGGGACGTCATGGTGCGCCGCATCAACGGCGACACCGCGGTGACGCACGCCTTCGACGCGATTGGACAGGCGGCCGGCGCCATGCGTGATGCGCTCGAAACGGGCGACTGGTCGGCCGTGGGCGTCTTGATGGCCGCCGAGTGGCAGGCCCGCAAGCGGCTCGCGCCCGGCGTGACGACACCGGAGATCGATCAACTGCTCGACCGCGCGCGGTTCGCCGGCGCGCTGGCCGGCAAGGTGTGCGGCGCGGGCGGCGGCGGCTGCCTGGTGTGCCTCGTCGATCCCGCGCGCAAGCACGACGTCGAAGCGTCGCTGTCGGCCGGCGGCGCGAAGGTCCTGCCGTTTGCGATCGAGACCGAAGGATTGATCGTGGA
>CAZVHY010000274.1:0-4147 GCA_964627115.1 uncultured Solibacteraceae bacterium
GCTGCGCTTCACGGCGGTGGCCACGTCGCGCGGCGTGAGGCGCCCGAGGCAGTTGCGCTCGATGAAGCGCAGCGCGTCGACGACGACGCCGCCCGCACGAGCCGCGCGGGGACCGCCTTCGATCGTGGCGCGTTCGACTTCGGCCAGAATGAGCGTGGCCAGGCTCCGCTGCACGACCTCGTGTGAGTCGCCCGGTTTCAGGGCGTTGAGCTCGCGGAAGAGCGAGGTGAGAAAGGCGCGGCGGTCGCGGGGAATGTTGACGACCGCGGCCGCTCCATCGCGCACGCGCTCGAAGGGCGCGAGGAGTGACGAGGCACCCGCGGCGGCGAGGCATGGAACGCAGAAGCCGAGCATCCACGCGTCGGCCCGCTCGCGCTCGAGCGTGCGGTGCGGCGCTCCCGGCGGCACGAGCAGGACATCGCCGGCTCTCAGCGTCCACTCGCCGTTCAGCTCGAGGCGCGTGCGTCCACCCGTGAAGAACACGAGAGCGGCGTAGGTGTGAGTGACCGGCCGGCGCATCCGGGCGGTCGAGGTGCGGGCGCTCTGGTGGCCGACGACGATCGTCCCGCCGTTGGTCACGTCACGAGCGACGGGGGATGCGCTGGTCACGCTCCCGTGTATACCGTTCACGGCAGAGGATTCACTCGCACGAATGCCACGCCTCTCGTGCGTCCGTCGCTGTTGGTCAGGCCGGTCACCTCACCGGATGCCGCGCGCACGAACGCGGTGCGGACGCTCCGGTAGGACTCGATGCGCAGACCGAACCCGTAACCGGTGGCGCTCCCGTCATTGAGGTAGCCGGACGCCTGCATCGCGTCAACCCGCGCCTTACCCCCAACACGGCCGTCGACGAGGTGCTGTTCCCACTTCAGCAGATCGCCGGTTGTGGTGAAGAGATTGCTCGCACCCGTCACGTCCCAATTGGGAATGTTGATGCCGAAGCTGGCGCCGGGCCGTGGCTCGTAGGGGCCGTCAGCAGGCGTCATGGTGGCATTATGGCGCACCGACGGCCACGCCCGTGGGCTCCAACCTCAGACAGAAAAGGAAGTCGGCATCCGCAACTGGCTGCTCCACGGGGCGTAACCGAATGGTGTAGGCTTGGGCCTCGCGGAAAGCAGCGTCTGGTGTGGCCCCGCTCGCAGTGATCGCGTTTGCAGTCGGGCTCGTCGGCTCGTGACGCGCGCTCAGGACAAAACCATGCCGATTCGAATGAGTGTCGTGTCACTCGCGCTGAGTGTGGCGTTCGGATCGACTGCCGCCTCGTTAGAGCAGACGGGCGCTTCCGTGCGCTGCGTCCGTGAGTAAGGAGCGCGCCGTGGGCAAGGTGGTCATGTACGCCTCGGTGTCGGTCGACGGCTTCATCGCGGACGAGCACGACCAGCCCGGACCGCTGTTCGACTGGTTGACCAGTGGCGACGTGCCGTTGGACGAGAGCGGCGTCTTGAAGGTGTCGCGGACGTCCTACGACTACGTCCGGCCGTACTGGGACGAGATCGGCGTGACAATCGCCGGCCGCCACGTCTTCGACATGACCGACGGCTGGGACGGCAAGCCTCCGAGCGGGATCGACCATGTCGTCGTCGTGACGCACCGGCCGAAGCCCGAGGGCTGGGATCCCGAGGCGCCGTTCCACTTCATCGACCGCGTCGAGGCAGCCGTGGCAAAGGCGCGGGAACTCGCGGGTGGCCGCACGGTCGAGGTCGCCGCTGGCCATGTCGGTGGCCAGGTGCTTGCCGCGGGTCTGGTCGACGAGGTGCGCATGGACGTCGTCCCCGTCGTGTTCGGGGCCGGCAAGCGCTACTTCGGGTCGGTCGACGCGCAGCACCTGTTGGAGGATCCTGACGTGGTGATTCAGGGCAACCGGGTGCTTCACCTGCGCTATCGGGTGCGTCGGTGACCGCTCGGCCTTGTCGTCACCCGGCCAGCGCCGCTTGGAATGCAGCGGTTTCGAGGACGCGGGAGGATTCGTGACAGGGCTTCTGCAGGACGGCGTCGACCTGAGCGTTCGCCAGATGTGCGAGGCGTGGCGCGTGATGTGCCGCGACGCGCCCGGGCGGCGTGTGTCGAGTGCTGACGGCATCGATTACATCTTCAGCGGTCTGCCGGTCGCCTTCTTCAACGTCGCCGTGCTGACGCAGCCGTCGATCTCGGCGCCGGCGTTGCGGGCGTTCGGTCACGCGGCGCGCGAATGGGCGGCGGAGACGCCGGTCCCGTGGTTCTTCGTGGTGACACACGAACGAATCGAGCCCGGCGTCGATGTGACGACGATTCTCGGAGCATGCGGGTTGGCCGCGGCGTTGCCGCTCACCGGCATGTCGGCGACGCGCGTGCCGCCGGCCGCCGGCACGCCGGCGAATCTCCAGATCGCGGTGTCAGACGCCGACGCGGCGTGCGCGACGCTGGTCGACATCAATTCGGCTGCCTACGAGATGGATCTCGAGCCCACAAAGGTCGTGCTCGGCAAACAGGCCTTCTGGAACGATCACGTCGCGGTGCTGGGCTCGGTTGACGGCGCACCGGCGAGTGGCGCGGCGGTGTTGATGGTGGATGGATGTCGCTACGTCGCGCTGGTGGCGACGGCGCCCGCGCATCGACGGCGCGGCTACGCGGAGGCCGTGATGAGGCGCGCGCTCGACGTGGCGGCATCGGCGCACGGCGACGCCCCGACGGTGCTGCACGCTACTGACGCCGGGCGTCCGATCTATGCCCGCATGGGATACGCGCCAATCGCGACGCACACGCTGTACATGGATGCCGCGCTTCTCGGCGGCCACTGACCTCGGCCGGCGACGGATTCGAACGCCGGCGATCTCGTGCGGACGCTGGCCCGCATAACTGGTGCATCGCCGGTATGCCGATCGTCGGCCATCCATCTCCCACAGCCCGAAGCCGTGCTGCCGCCGCGCCGCTATCCCTTCACCGCACCGCGCGCTTCGCTCGCCCGCGGCGTTTCCGTGGTGTCTTCGGAGGGCGCGTCGCCTCATCGATCGTCAATCGGGCGCGTGCCGCGGCTGCGATCTCGTCGGCGAGTGGATCGCCATGACACGCACGCGCCAGCAGCAGCGCCCCCATCATTGTCGCCAGGCGCACGCACGCGTCCCGCCGTTCGCGCGCCGGATCTCCGGAGTTGCCGAGCGCTGCCAGTGTCTCGATCTGCTGTCGCACACCCTCGACGTACACCGCGTACATGGGATGCCCGGCGCCCGCGCGCGCGACGTCGGTCACGAGGGTTGCCGTGGGGCACGACGCCGTCGACGGATCGCGGTTGGCCACGTCCAGGTAGTGTTCCGCAATGACTTGACGCGCCTCGTACGGCGTTGCTGCCGAGTCGATGCGGCCCTGCCACGTGTCCGCGGCAAGCGCGAACGCGCTCGCGCACGCCGACGCGGCTAAAGCGTCCTTCGACGCGTAGTGCGCATAGAAGCCGCCGTGAGTCAGGCCGGCCTCGGCCATGACGTCGGCGACGGTGACGCCGTGCAATCCGCGCTCACGAAACAACCGCGATGCTGCGGCTTCGATGGCGTGGTGATTGGCCTGGGCCTGGGCCCTGGACACTCGAGGCATCCGTTCTTCCTCGCGTCAGCACATCATGTGCAGCTGCAGCAGGGCCTCGCCGCCCTGGCGCCAGCCGGAAAAAATCAGGAATACCAGCGCGGTCATCGCGCAGACGATCAGGGCGAGCCAGACGTGGCGGATCATGCGTGCGCCCTCTGAAGACGCGCCACCGGCTCTTCGCGTATCACCCAGTTCAGCGCGGCCGCCAGCAGACTCAGGAGGATGGACATGCGCCAGACCAGGTCGTAGCTGCCGGTCTGATCGAAGAAGTAGCCGCCGAGCCATCCGCCGAGAAACGCGCCCACCTGGTGCGCGAGGAAGACGACGCCACCGAGCATCGACAGATTGCGCACGCCGAACATCGTGGCCACCGTGCCATTGGTCAACGGAACGGTGGACAGCCAGAGCAGCCCCATCACGACGCCGAACGCATAGGCCGTCCACACCGTCACGGGAAACGTGATGAAGAGCGCGATCACGACGGCGCGGGCCAGATACAGCGCGCTGAGTAGACGAGGTTTCGAGTAAACGCCACCGAGCCAGCCCGCGATGTAGGTGCCGAACACGTTGAACAGTCCCACCAGCGCCAGCA
>CAZVHY010000275.1:0-4132 GCA_964627115.1 uncultured Solibacteraceae bacterium
ACGAGCGCGCACGCGATCAGCAGGAGGCGAAGCCGCACGGAGTCAGTGTGCCACACTACGGACTCTGCCATCGTGTTCCGAGAAGAATGTTGGCAAGCGCCCTCACACGATCTCCGGCGCGCCGCCGCGGAAGTCGCCGCCGAGGACATCGATGGAATTGCCGCCCAGCCAGTGGTCGATCGCGCGCGCGTACACGGAGCGGAAGTCGGTCTCGAACGTCACATCGGCGCCGTTGTTCTCGAGCGTCGGGTTGCCGGGCGTTGGATTGAGCGATGCCGACGTGCCGTAGATACCGCCGCGCACCGCTCCGCCCATGGCCATCATCGACGCCGCAGCGCCGTGGTCGGTGCCCTGGCTCCCGTTCTCGGCAATGCGCCGGCCGAACTCCGAGAACTGCAGCACCATCGTGTCGCCGAGCAGCCCCTGATTCAGGAGATCGGTGTAGAACACCGCGAGCGCACCGTCGAGCGTGCCCATGAGATTCGCGTACGTGCCGGTGTCCTGATTGGTGCCCTGGCTGGCGTGCGTGTCGTATCCGCCGGTCTGCACCCAGAACACACGCGTGCCGACGCCGCGCACCATGGCGCCAGCCACCGTGCGCAGCGCCTGCGCGAGGCCGTTGGTGGGGTAGGTCACCGTGCCCGTATAGGTGGCCACTGTGCCGACGCGATCGAGCGTGGCGATTGCCGCCTGCGCCGACGCATTCACGAACGCGAGGTGTGGTCGATCGGGCGGCAGGTGTGACGCAAGTGCCGCGAATGCCGCGCGCGAGAAACCGGCCTCGGCGCCGCTGTTGGGACTGTTGAGACGATAGCTGGCCGCATTGCCGATGGCCGGCACGCTCGTGCGCGATGCCAGCAGCGTCCTCGGCAGTTCCCTCGTCGTGGCCCATCCAGCGAGCGGATCGACGGGCGAGGGCAGACGATCGAGAAACCGTCCGAGCCAGCCGGCGCCGCTCGCGTCGATCGGATTGCCGGTCGACCAGATGTCGGTGCCGAGAAAGTGTGAGCGGCTCGAGTTGCGATACCCGGTCCGCTGCACGATCGCCAGCCGCCCCTGATTGAAGATCTGCTGAAGCCCGGTGAGTCGAGGATGCAGGCCGAGCGCCGCGCCGCTACGATCGGTGCCGATCTGCAGCACGCGTCCGGCCGGAATGGCGAGCGTCGGCCGCCGGCTGTAGTAGAAGCTGTCGCGGTACGGAATCACCGTGCTCAGCGCATCGTTTCCGCCGGAGAGATACAACACGACGAGATTGCGCCGCGACGATCCCTGCGCCCGGGCGAGATCCGAGATGAACGCCGGCGCGGCGAATCCGAGTGTGAAGGCGCCGATGCCACCCGAGAGGAACGTGCGTCGCGTGAATTTCATGGCGGCCTATGTGAGCTGATACTCGCCCGAGCCGGACATCAGGTGGAACAGTCCGGCGGTTTTCGTGAGCAGTTGCGCCTCGCTGCCGGTCCAGTTCGTTCCCGCGCGCACGTAGTCGACGAGCGTGGCGGACACATCCGCGGCAGCGGGACCGAGTGACAGCTGCGATCGCACGAACGCGACGAGCTGCTCGGGCGTGTCGCCCTCCGGGCGCGCGCGTTCGCGCAGAGCAAAGCGCTGATTCGTGGCCAGCTGCGACGCGAAGTTCATGCGTGCGAGCGTGGCGCCGGTCGAGAACCACGCGGGCCCGGTGGCCCAGCCGTTCACGTCCGGCGGTTCGAAGAGCTGTTGTCCCATGTTCACGAGCGGCGTCAGCGCGTCGCCGACCGAGAAGCCGACGAACCCGACTTCCTTCAGCGCGCGAACCACGAACTCGACGGGCCAGGCGTAGCGTTCGAAGAAGTGTGAGGGATCCTGAAACTCTGGCGAGAGCAGCACCGCACGCACCACGGCGCGCATGTCGGTTCCCTGATCGAGATAGACGCGCGCGATGCGATCGACGAACCGTGCGTCCGGTTCCGTTGTCTCGCTGACGAACCAGGTCCACAGCCGTCGCGCCATCCGGCGTGCGGTCTCGGGATGAAACGCGAGCGCGTGGATCAGATCGAGGCCGTCCTGCATCCCGTCCGCCGCGGTGCGCGGTGGGATCGTGAACACGTTGCCCCGGCCGCGCGACGAGTAGATCGGAAACGTGAACGTCTTCGCGTCCGTGTCGTGTTGCGCCGGGTTGTAGACGAACTCGAACGTGGCGGTGTCCGTCGAACCGCCGCCGGTCACGCGCAGGTTCCAGCCGGTGAACACGCGGGCCGCGGCGTAGACGTCCTCTTCGGTGAACGGGCCGATGCCGAACGTGAACAGCTCCATCAGCTCACGCGCGAAGTTTTCCTGCGGCCGCGCCTTCACGTTCAGGCGCCCATCGAGCCAGACGAGCATGGCGGGATCGGTGGCCACGGCCACGAGGAGATCGCGGAAGCGTCCCAGACCGTGGTCGCGGAACATCTCGATCTGTCCGCGAAGGCCGGTCACGTCTTCCGAGGGATGGGCGGCCAGCAGACGCGTGGCATTCGTGCCGCTGTAGATGCCCGCGATCTTGCTGTAGGCCGTGGCAAAGTGGTGGTGCCAGAGGAGCGCCATCCGCTCGCGGAGCGGCGTCGGCGTGTGCACCATGCGGAAGAGCCAGCGCTGCCGTGCGTGATTGATGTTGCGGCTCGGCTGGAAGGCCTCGGTTGTCGTGATGCCGGCGTAGCCTGGCGTGCCCGGCCATGCGTCCACGTCGTTGTTCGACGCGTCGAACACGAGGAGGTGGTCGACGAGATCGCGGACGCGCGCGCCGCGGCCTGCGGCTGTCAGCCTGTCGCGCTCGACGGCGGACAGGCCGAAGCCGGCGCGACGATACAGATGTTCAACGACCGGCGCCAGACTCATGCAGAGACAGCCTCGTTGCGCGCCGGACGGGGAGGGACGACCTGCCGCAGCCGCGATCCTAACAGACGCCGCGAGACCTGCGTCGCGTGCCCGCCCATATACTGGTCGACGGGACGTCATGCGGCCGTTCGCTCGCACTCGTTGTTCAATCCTCGTCGCCGTGGTGGCGTCGGCGCTTCTGATTCTGGCCACCTCGGCGTGTGGCCAATCGGATACCGATCGACAGCCGGTCCAGCCGTCGCCAGACGTGCCGACCATTACGCTGTCGGCGTCCGGGGCCACACCGAAGACTATGCAGATTGCCGTCGGTAGCCGTGTCCGGTTCGTCAATGCCGATAGTGTCGATCGCGCCATCAACTCGGATCCGCATCCTGAGCACGACGCGTGCAGCGAGCTGAATCAGGTCGGTTTCCTCGCGCCGGGACAGAGCCGCGAGACCGGCAACTTCGTGCAGCCCGCCACGTGCGGGTTCCACGATCAGGCGTTCGGCAACGAGGCCTTCTGGGGAAGGATCACCATTCGATGACCTCGATAGCGACATCGATGATGCGTGGCGCGCGCCGGCGGCTCGCGACCGGCGCGCTGTGTCTGCTCGCGTGCGTCGTGGCGTCGGGGACCGCGTTCGCGCAGACGCGCGACCCCGCGCACGTCTTCGGCGGCGTCAGCGCGCTGAGAGAGCTGGGCAGCGGCGATGCGCCGGCCGTGACGTATTCACGCGGCTGGCTGGCTGGCGGCGGCGCGCCGGCTCCCTGGTGGAACCTGACCATCGTCGGGGAAGCCGGCACGAACTCGCGCGAGAACCTGGTCGGCGAAACGCAGCGGCTGACGTCGTTCCTTGGCGGTGTGCGCCGCACACTCGTGCGTGCGTCGGCGGTGTCGGTCTTCGCGCAGGCTGTCGCCGGACTCGAGCGATTCTCGGAGCCAGGATTCAGCGAAGCCGGGCTTGCTATTCAACCCGGCGCTGGCGTCGACGTCGGCATCGCCGGACGCGTTGGTGCACGCGCGCAGGCGGATTACCGGATCTCTCGACAGAACAGCGCGACCTATCGGGAAGTCCGCGTGTTCATCGGGGCGGTGGTCAGGATCGGCGGGTGATTCTCGAGCGCACCGCGGCCTGATGGGCATCGCGTCGGACACCGATGCCACAAATCCCGGCCCTCGCGCGTTCTTGTCGTGTGAACGCACGGACCGCGACCGGCACGACCGCCCACGTCGACGACTCGACCGAACGTCTGAACCTGATGTTTCGCGCGCACTATGCGCGCATGGCCCGCGTCAT
>CAZVHY010000276.1:0-2392 GCA_964627115.1 uncultured Solibacteraceae bacterium
TCCGCGCCGAGGACGCCCTCGGTGGTCCACTGCGACAACGTCCGGCTCACCGTGTAGAGCGTGGTCCCCGTGAGATCGGCAATCTCCTGACGCGTCAGCGACTGCATCAGCACGATGGTGCCGTCCTCGCGCGACACGCCGCACTGGCGCGCCAGGCGCAGGAGCGCGTGCGCGATCCGCTGGCCGACACGCTCGGTGGCCAGCTCGTGCACGCGCGTCAGCGCGTCGGTCATGTGTGCGGCCATCTCCCGCATGATGTTGGCGCGCACCCGCGGCGTGGCCGCGAGCAGCGGCCCCAGAACGCTGGCATGCCAGGCGACGAGACGTGTCGCCTGTGCCGCCAGCGCGGAGACCGGATACGCCGCGCCGTCGAGCGCCACCACCCCGCCGAACGGCTCGCCCGCGCCGACAAATCGCACGATCACCTCGTGGCCGTCGGCGGTCGTCTGTATCACCTTCAGGAATCCCGACGCGACCAGATAGAAGTCAGAGGCCGGTTCACCCTGACGCGCGACCACGGCCCCCCGCGCCACGTCACGCACCCGCGCCGCAGCCAGCCACGCCTGCCGGTCGCTGGAAGTCAGGCCATCGAAGATGCGGGAACGGGGAACATCGAGCGGCAGCGTCATGGACGCCGCCCATTGTATGTGGCCCCGCGGCTACGTCGAGGCGCGAGCCTCGCGCATCAAGTACGCGAGGTACGCGCCCCCCACGCCAACGCCCAGGATCAGCGTGGACGAGGCCAGGCGAATCGCCAGCGGCTGTCCCGTGGCCAGCCCCCACGCCAGCCAGGGCACGCCGATCGTCCAGAGCAGGAAAATCGGCTTCGCAAAGCGGGACGCCGGCAGTTGATTCGCCGCCCGGGCCGGTGGCTGGCCGCCACGCGCAGCCATCGCGCGGTAGTAGGCGTAGAGCGGCACGAGACGTCCCTGAATGCCGACGACGATCTGTGCCAGGAAACCGACGAGGCCGGCGACACCGTACACCCACGCGGTGGCCATCTGCGCCGAGCCGGCCGACATCACCGTCAGCGCCACGCCGAGGACGACCGCGACGAACATCCAGGCCATGGCCACGTGTGTCTGCCAGGTGGACCAGTCCCGTTTCGGCAGCGCCGGCGGCCGCGGCAGCTTGTGTTTCACCGCGGCGCGCATGTTGCGGACGAAACTCGAGAAGCCGAGCACGATGAGCAAGGCGCCTATCGACAGCCAGGCACTGCCAGCGAGCAGACAGACGACGATGACGACGAGGCCGACCTCGAGCAGGACCGCGCTTGTCGCCAGTCCGGAGCCGGTTGGCATCTTCGCCGGCAGGAACATCGGCACGAGCCGATACGCCAGCCCCACGACCATCATCATCGGCCACCCGATGGCCGCGAGGTGCGCGTGTGCGAACGTGGCGGCGACTGGTGACCACGCGAACAGGCCGTACACCCGATCGAGGCCGATCGCGATCCCGAGTGTCGCGGCCGCGACCATGTTCACGAACGCGAGCCGCACGTGCAGCAGCACCGGCCACGGCGCGGTGGCTGATCGCAACCCGCGCGCCGTACGTCCCCCGACCCACGCGACCGCGGCCAGCACCAGCAGCCCGGCCCACGCCATCGCGCCGTACTGCCCGAACCAGAAGAAGCCGACCAGACCCGCGGTGCCGATCGCGAACGCGACGAACGCCAGCCAGTCCGTGCGCCCCACCGGCAGCGGCATTCCCAGCGCGAGCGGCGCGACGATGTAGAAGGCGCCGAGAATCGATCCGGAGATCCAGGCCACCGTCACCAGGTGCACGACCGCCACCATGCGCGGGTGGAGGAAATACGCGCCGGGCAGCGTCGGCTCGATCGCCAGCGCGAGGAACGCGAGCAGCAGCCCCGCGTGTGCCAGGACGAAATAGGCGAGCGGCAGTGCCGATGACGGCGTGAGGGCCTGACGGCTCATCGTCGCACTCAGCCCGTACGCTCGCGGAGCATGATCAGCAGCATACGGCTCGGCTGCATCGCGTCGACCGCGTGCGGCACGTTCGCCGGCATCCGCACGACCGTGCCCGGCACAGCCTCGACCGGCGTCCCGCCGATCGTGAGCACGAATGCGCCCTCGAGCACGAGCACGAGCGCATCGAACGGCGCCGTATGTTCACTGAGCGACTGGCCGCCGTCGAAAGCGAACAGCGTGACGGTCCCGCCGCCGTTCTTCGAGAGAACGCGACTGGCAATGCCGCCTTCCGTTGGCGTGATGAGGTCGGCGAGGGCGAGGGCAGAGGCGGAGGGGAGAGACATGGGTCGGGTCCTTCTGGTCCTGGTGGTGCTGTGGGTCCTTCGGGTGCGTCCTGGGGTCCTTCAGGTCCTTTCGGTACTTCAGGTGCTTGACGGCGAGCCAGCACCTCACAGGACCTCACC
>CAZVHY010000276.1:2492-4103 GCA_964627115.1 uncultured Solibacteraceae bacterium
CCGTCCGCGTCGTTGCGCCCGAGCAAACATACACCGCGTGGGCCGACGGATAATTCCATCATGATCGATCCGCTGGCCGGCTCCCCGTGGAGCATGGACGCGACCGTACAGGGATTCGTCCGTTCACTGCCCAACGACACCCTGATGGGCTTTGCTGCGGCAGAACGCGAACGCGCGCCGAACGGTTGGGCGCTCGATATCGGCTGCGGGGCCGGACGCAATGCGGTCCCGCTGGCGCAGCGTGGATGGCAGGTCTTCGGCACCGATCTCTCCTGGCCGATGCTCGAGGCCGCCGTGGCGCGCACGCGCGCCGAAGACACCGGCGGCCGGCTGCGCGTGGCGCTGGCGCCGATGGACATCGTTCCAGCCCGCAACCGGACGTTCGATCTCATCATCGCGCACGGCATCTGGAACCTGGCGTCCTCTGTCGACCAGTTCCGTCGTGCGGTCGCCGAGGCGGCACGCGTCGCCGCGCCGGGCGCCGCACTGTTCGTGTTCACGTTCTCGCGACACACGCTGCCTCCGGAACTCGCCCCCGTCAACGGCGAACCGTACGCCTACACCGAGTTCTCGGGTCAGCCGCAGACGTTCCTCACGAAGGAACAACTCGTCGATGAAATGGCGAGGGCCGGCTTCGTCGTCGACGACGGGATTCCGTTCGCGGAACATAATCGTCCTCCCGAGGGCACGGTGCACGCGCTGCGCACGCCCGTGCTGCTCGAAGCGGCGTTCCGCTTCGCGGCGCCGGCCTGACCAGGAGAACCGTCATGCCCCCAGCCGTCTCCCCCACCGACGCCCGCGTCACCCGCTGGCTGTATCTGGTCGCCATCATCACTTTCTGTCTCATCGTCTTTGGCGGCTTCGTGCGCCTGACACGTTCGGGGCTCTCCATCGTCGAGTGGAATCCCATTGTCGGGATCATGCCGCCGATCGGTGAGGCAGCCTGGCAGGCCGAGTTCGCGAAGTACCAGGCCACGCCCGAGTATCGCGACGTCAACCATGCGATGACACTCGACGGCTACAAGCGCATCTTCTACATCGAGTGGGCCCATCGGCTGATTGCGAGGATCGCCGGCCTGGCCGTCGTGTTGCCGCTGGCGGTGTTCCTGTGGCGCGGTCTCATCGCCTGGCGGCGCGCCGGATTGTTCGTCGGCATTGCGCTGCTCTTCGGGTTCCAGGGATTCCTTGGCTGGTTCATGGTCAGCAGCGGCCTGCTCGACACGCCAGCGGTGAGTCACTATCGACTGACGGTGCACCTGCTGATGGCGATGCTGTTGCTGGCCATCACGCTGTGGGCCGCGATGAACCGCGATGCGCGTATCGGGCCCGCCACACGACGGCTCGGCGAGACGACGCCGTCACGTATTGCCGTCGCCGCACTCGCCATCGTCACCGTGCAGATCGCGTGGGGCGGCCTGGTCGCCGGTCTCAAGGCCGGTCACGTGTCGTACACCTGGCCGTTGATGGGCGGGGCGCTGCTGCCGGTCGGCCTGTTTGCCGGCGCCGGGTCGTGGTGGGCGTCGATCTCCGCCCTGCCCCCAGCCGTTCACTGGATTCATCGCTGGTTCGCGTTCGCCGTGCTCGCCGCCGTCGTCTGGCTCATGCTCTCGA
>CAZVHY010000277.1:0-4085 GCA_964627115.1 uncultured Solibacteraceae bacterium
TCAGCCTCGCACTCGTCGGCGCAACGTACTATCAGCTCGATTCGATGACCGAGCCTACCGTCTGAGCAACAGCGCGGGATCGAGGCGTACCACGCGAATGACCGGCAGGACGCAGGCGACGAGGCCGACCATCATCGTCACCATCGCCGAACCGATGTACACGACGGGATCGAGCGGCGAGACGCCGTGAAGCAATCCGGCCAGCGCCCGCGTGGACACGGCGGCCACGATCAATCCCGCAACGATACCGACGCCGGTTGGAATCGCGGCGTTGATGAGCACCGAACGGGCAAGCTGGACGCTCGACGCCCCCAGGGCAATCCGCAGCGCGATCTCCGGCGCATCTTCGACGGCATTGAACAGCAACAGTGCCAGCATCCCGGCAGCCGCGATCACGAGTGCCGCGGCCGCGAACGCGGTGAACACGATCTCACGGGATCGTTCGCCAGCCACCGCGCCGGCGACGAGCTGTTCCAGCGTTGTGACGTCGTATGCCACCGCACCGGGATAGAGCTCGCGGACGACGCCCTGGACGGCCGCACTCGCGGCACTGGCATCCACGCCATCGTCGAGACGGATCGCGAGGAGTGTGGTGTGCCACCCGAGTTGCGGAGCCGCCTGACGCATCGGCACGTACACCGTTGGACGCACGGGTTCGCCGGGATTTCCGTCCGCGATGTCTGCGACAACGCCGACGATGGTGCGGGTGGCGTCGGCAGGCGTGCCTCCCAGGCTGAGCCGGCGTCCGAGCGGGTTGGGTTCCGCTGAAAGACGCGCGCGAAGGAACGCCTCGTTCACGATCGCCGCGTGAGGCGCCATGGCGCCGTCGCTGTCCAGGAACTCGCGGCCGCGGACCACCTGCGCGCCGATCGTCGCGAAGTATCCAGGCGTGACCGCCTCCACGCTCGGGGCTTCGCGCTCGCTCCCTGTCGGCGCCGGTTCGCCTTCGATCGGAATCTGGAATTGAAACGAGCGGCCGCCCAGGGGAAGCGTCGTGCCGGCCGCGGCGCTCCTCACGCCGGGGAGCCGCATCGTTCGTTCGACGATATTGTCGGCGGCTTCGGCGTAGGTCGAGCCGGGCTGGCTCAGGCCCAACGACGGAATCCTGGCGGTCAGCGTGGCCGAGGGATCGAAGCCCAGCTCTTCGTTGGCGAGATGACGCGCCGTTGACGCGAACAGCAGCGCGCCAACCACGAGCGCCACGGCAGCGGCGACCTGTGTGGCCACGAGCGCGGACCGCGTGGTGCGTCCGAGCGACGTCGAGAGCGCGCGGGCTCTCGAGAGCCGCACGAGGTCTCGCCGCCACAGGACGAACAGCGGGGCGCCCACAGCCACGATGGCCGCAACGCCGCAGGTGACGAACGCCACGGCGAGCACCGCGGTGTCGATTTCAACGGGCCGCATGCCAGGCGCCAGGTGCACGAGCGTCTGGTTGAGCGCGGCGATGCCGAGTTGCAGGAGCACGAGTGCCGTCGCGCCGGCCACGAGCACCAGGACGACCACTTCGGTGGCCAGCCATCGCGCAATGGAGAGGACGCTGGCGCCCAGCGCCGCACGCGTGGCAATTTCATCGCGCCTCATCATCGTGCGCGTGAGCACGAGACCGGCGACGTTCGAGCACGACAGCACGAAGAGAATCGCGACCGCGGTCAAGCCGGCCCAGATTGTCGTCGTCCAGTCGCGCGCGATGTGCCGGTGGAGCGAGGTCACGACCGGTGTCGCGCCAGCCTGCTGGATCTCGTGCATCGACGCATCGAACTGGTCGCTGGCGGCCAGCGCGAGACGTGTCAACTCACGCTGAGCCGTGGACGCGTCCGACCCGGAACGGAGGCGGCCGACCACGTTGACGAATCTCACCGGGCCGGCTGCTGCCATCGGCGTCATCGGGAGCAGCACGTCCGGTTGAAGGACGTCGGGGAACCGAAAATCGGCCGGCAGCACGCCGATGATCGTGTGTGGCCTGCCGTTCAACGTGATGGGCTCGGCGGGCAGCGCATCGCCACCGCCGAGTTGGTTGATCCAGAAACCGTGGCTGATCACGACGACACGCGGTGCACCCGGCAGGCCATCGTCGTCGACGAACCACCGTCCAACAGCAGGACTGCGCCGCGTGACCGCGGGCGCCAGCGACGGACTCACCGTGGCCGACGACACCCGAACGCGTTCCCCCTGCGCCCTGGTCCACGTGGCGTCGCTGTTGTTGAACGCCGCAATGGACGCGAGTTCTCGGCTCTCTGCCACCCAGTGGCGAACCAGGGGCGCCGGAACGCTGACGCCGAAGAGCGACGGATCGGGCGCGGGGTACGTGACCGCGACGAGCTCGTTCGGCGCGTCGTACGGCAACGGCCGAAACAGCGCGGCGCGGGCGACGCTGTACACGGCGGCGTTGAGGCCGATGCCCATCACCAGCGTGGCAATGGCCGCCACCGCGAAAACCGGCCGATTGACGAGCGGTCGAAGCGTTCGAGCGACGATCTGGCTGAGCATAGGCACCGATATTAATCGAGTGCCACCTCCGCGCGACGCGTCACCGGCCGCTGCGCCACGAGCGCGGCCACCGGCGCGGCCACGAACACCGTGGACCATGTGCCTGCCACGATCCCGACGATGACGGTGAAGGCGAAGCCGGCGAGCACGGTACCGCCGAAGAGATAGAGCGCCAGCACGGCCGCCAGTGTCGTGCTCGAGGTGAGGATGGTTCGGCCGAGCGTGTCGATGACCGCGCCGCTGATGGCGCCGTCGATCGTGGCGCGCGCCGACGATCGCAGGCGCTCCCGCACGCGGTCGAAGACGACAATGGTGTCGTTGACCGAGTAGCCGGCAACGGTGAGCAGTGCAGCGACGATGTTCAGGTCGAGATCGTAGCCGGCAATACTCAGCGCCGCGACGGTCACCGCGAGATCGTGCACGGTGGCGACCACGGCGCCAACGGCGAAACCGGCGCGGAACCGGAGGGCGACGTACACACCGATGCCGGCAAGCGCGCCAGCCATCGCATACGTGCCTTTCTGCTGCAGGTCTCGCCCGAACGTCGGCCCGATCGTGGCCGTTTTCTCGATGCGCGAGGGTGGCAACGCCGGATCGGCGAGTGCCGTGACGATCGATTCGACGTGCGTGCGATCGTCACCATCGGTTGCGGTCGGCAATTGCGCCACGCGAATCTGCAGCGTGCGATCGGGCGTGGCGCCGTAGCGTTGCACGGTGGACCCCTCGGGCAGCGCGTGCCGCACATCGTCCTCGCGGATCGGCGCGTCGAACGACGCGACCACCGACGTGCCGCCGGTGAAGTCGAGGCCGAGCGGCAACCCGCGCGCCGTCGTCAACCCCACGGCCGCGACCGTGACCGCCGTCGACACCCACAATGCCGTGCGCCGGAGCCGCAACGCGCCAAGGATGAGGCGCTGCAGGGCGGGCGCCTCGGCCGCCGGCCGTCCGATGCCCAGCCATCGCTCGACCCATGACGTGCCGAACGTCGTCGTCCGGCCGCGCGTCATGGTGATCTCGAACATCGTCCGCGACACGACGACCGCGGTGAAGACGTTGATGAGCAGGCCGATACTGAGCGTCGTGGCGAAACCGCGTACGGCGCCGTCGCCGAACTGGAAGAGGAACGCCGCCGCAATCAGCGATGCCACGTGCGTGTCGAGGATGGTGTAGAAGACGCGGTCGAAGCCGGCCGCAATGGCCTTGCGCAGCGACGTGCCGGCCTTCAGTTCCTCCTTGATGCGCTCGAAGATCAGCACGTTCGAGTCGACACCCATGCCGATGGTCAGGATCAGGCCCGCAATGCCGGGTAGTGTCATGGCTGCGCCAAGCGACGCCATCACGCCGAGCAGCATCGCCACGTTGGCCACCACCGATACGACCGCATTGAGGCCCGCACGACGGTAGTAGGTGAGCATGAACGCGACAACGAGCGCGAGACCGCCGAGCGAGGCCATGACGCCCGCGCGGACCGCGCTCGCGCCGAGTGTCGGGCCGACGTACTCGCCGCCGAGGAACGTCATCGACACCGGCAGCGCGCCAGCCTGCAGCAGCAGGGAGAGGTCGGCCGCCTGTTTCAGTGAGAAGCCGCCGCGGATGAC
>CAZVHY010000278.1:0-4078 GCA_964627115.1 uncultured Solibacteraceae bacterium
CTGCGCCCGGGTAATGCCGCCACCGCGGTAGGGGCGCAGGGCCTGCTGCGACGCCGGCGCTCTTCGAGGAGCTCGAGGCCGCCGGCGTGGAGTACGTCGTGGCGATGGCCAAGAACACAGTCCTTGAGGCGGTCGCCGCACCGCTGCTCGCCGAGGCACGCACCGAGGCGGAGACCACCGGCGCATCGGCGCGGGTCTTCGGCGAGACCCCCTATCAGGCCCAGACGTGGCCGCATCCGCGCCGCGCGGTGATCAAGGCCGAAGTCGTCGTCCACTCCGGGCGCGAGCCGCGCGGCAACCCCCGCATCGTCATCACCCATCTGCGGCATCGGCCCGAGCGGCTGTATCGCGAGATCTACTGTGCGCGTGGCGACAGCGAGAACCGGCTCACAGAACGGCATCACGACCTCGCGGTGGGCCGCACCAGCTGCTCGCGATTCTGGGCCAACCACCTGCGGGTGACCCTGACGGCGGCGGCGTACGTCCTGCTGCAAGAACTCCAACTGCGCGCCGACCGCACGTCGCTCGCGCGGGCCCAGGTGCGCCCTGGCCTTCGCGAGCCACTCACGCCGCTTCCGCACCACTTTGCATCAGCTCTGGTGAATAGTCCGGGCTGGATTCAGGATTTGTTGATTCTGGGGCACAGGGTCGCCGGTTCGCTGCGCCCGGGTGGCAGGCGGCGGGACACGGTGTCCCGCGCCTCCAAAATGGCTCCAGGAATCAGGTCGACAGCCGGGGGTTCGAAAGGACGTCAGTAGCGACGCGGGGAAACGGCAAGTACCGCCGTTTCAATGACTTGACCTCAGAAGCCGTCCGCCGTCAGTAGCTTGCAGGAACCGGCCAATTCAGGTTCAACTCCCGCCGCCTCCACCATTCGACTCGCCTGCCAACTCGCCTGCGGCGAGACCGTGCGTCATGGCGTGAAGACGATGCGCTCGTTGGAGGGGGCCGTATCGGACCACACCTGTTCCACGTTGCTGAGCGGCGTGGCCTTCACGTCGATGCGGAACGTGCCGCGCGCGATCTCGTTCGCCAGCGCTGGCAGCTCCATGAGAATCTCGCGACCCGGCACCGCGCCGTGCCCGCTGCCCACGATCTGCAGAGGCGTAGCGCGCAGGAAGGGGCCCGGGATGGGAGCGACGTCACCTGCCATCGAGCCGATGTGTATCCAGGTCATCGGCAGGCCGCGATCCGCGCGTTGCGTGAGTACCGCCTCCATGACGCGCACCGCAGTCTCCCCCCAGACAAAATCGAGCACGACATCCACGCCGCGCGCGAGGGCGCCCAGGCGGGCATCCCCCAGCGTCACAATCTCCGTGGCGCCGAGCGCGGGCAACTTGCCGAGCTTCTGCTCATCGCGACCGGCGGCGATGACCTGCGATGCGCCCAGGTACCGCGCGATCTGCACGGCCATGCGTCCCGAGCTTCCGGTGGCACCGAGGATCAGCACCTGCTGCCCGCGCTGGAACGGCACACGACAACGCAGCGCGAGCCAGGACGCCATCGCAGGATTCATCGCGGCGGCGACCGTAACCGGATCGCTGTCACCCGGCAACTCGATACTGTGGTCCAGTTCGATCACCGTCCTGTCGGCCATCGTGCCCATCTGCCCGGGGCCCTGCACGAAGTAACGCAGCGTGCCGTCGGTCCCGCGCCCGACACCATCAGCACCCGGAACGAGCGGCAGTCGGGCGGCGCCGGAGTAGTGGGCGCCCGACGCCCTTCCGCGCGTGAGGTGGTGCAGGCCGACAGCGAGCACGTCGACGAGCATTTCTCCAGGGCCATGCGGCACGGGATCGGCGTGGTCGCCGTAGTGCGGCGGCTGGCCGAACGCGGTGATGACAGCAGCTTTCATGGGGTTCTCCTTCGGGGGCACGCAGCCCATGTAGTTCGTAAGACGACCCATTATTGATGCGTAACACGAACCATGTCAAGATGGAGCAGCCATGAAACAGCAACGGTCCATGACGCGCACGTCCGCGCCGGACGGAGGGCTGGCCGACGCCCTTGTGACGACCGCCTTCGTCACGATGGCCGTCATCAACAAGCTGGGCGCCGAGAACGACTTGTCCCTCTCACTGATCCGCGTCCTGGGCATCCTGGCGGATCGGCGTCCGCGCATGGCCGAACTGGCCGACTACCTCGGGCTGGAGAAGCAGACGATGTCGGGGCTTGTCGCCCGGGCAGAAACGAGGGGGCTGGTGGCGCGTGCGCCGAATGCAGACGATGGGAGGGCGACAGACGTGTTCCTGACGAGCGACGGGGCCAGGCTCGTCAAGCGGCTGCGTGTCCAGGGGCAACAGGCGCTGGCACCGATCATCGAGCAGCTCAGCGCGTCAGATCAGCGGCGCCTTCAGGAGCTGCTTCAGCGCATGCTCGACACCCGGCAGGATTGAAGACAAGCGCATTTAACTGACAGTATACGACACCGAATACTGACACAATTGGGCAGTATGTGGACGTTTAACAGACTTTAGAGTATTTTATAGTCACTTCGAACGGACTCTAAGACGGCACGCCTGTTGCTCTATGTCGGGTATCGCGACGCCAGCCACGACGGCCCGGGGCGCCGCCAACATCCGAAACCGTCCAGGAGACACGTCAATGCGCGAAGTGAAGAAGCTGCTCGGAATTGCCGCGGTGGGCGCCATCATGACCGTGGCGAGCGCCGGCGAGGCGCGGGCCCAGAGCACCGATGCCACCACGTTCAACGTCACGATCACCATCGTCGAGTCGTGCGACATCCACACGGGCGCGGCCACCGATGTGGCGTTCGGTTCACACAGCCGCTCCGCCACGACGGCCAATGCGGCCGGCGCGCTGACGCTCAACTGCACGCTCGATACGGCGTACAACATCGGCCTGAGCGCCGGCAACCACTCCACCAGCACGACGCCGTCGGCGTCCAACCGCCGGATGATCGACGGGACGAACTACGTGCCCTACGGCCTCTACCGGGATTCGAGCCGGACGCTGTTCTGGGGCAACTCGATCGGCGTCGACACGCTCGCCGGCCTGGGAACGGGCGCGGCGGCTTCCGTCCCGGTCTACGGCCGTGTCCCGTCGCTCAATGCTCCGGCGGGCACCTACACGGATATGATTACGGCCACCGTGACCTACTGAGTCCGACCATGAACCGAGAGCTTGCCGCTTCTTTCGTGCGCGCCCTGGTGTTGATGCCGCTGCTGGCCGTGGGAACGGCCGCAGCGGCACACGCCGCGGGTCTCCAGGTCTCTCCGCTGGCCCTGGAGTTCACGGGGGCCAGCCAGGCCGAGGCGGTGTGGCTCACCAACAGCGGCGACGCGCCGATCCGCGTGCAGGTTCGCGTGATGCGGTGGACGCAGGCGGACGGCGTCGAGACGCTGGATCTCACCCAGGACCTGCGGCCGAGCCCCGCCATCGTCGAGATCGCCCCGGGCCGGCAGCAGCTGGTGCGGATCGTGCGGCCGGCGGCGGTGGAGGCGACGCGTGACGAGGTGGCCTACCGGCTCTTCGTCGACGAGTTGCCCGGCGCGCAGAGCGCGCCCAGTCAGGGGCTGCAGTTCCTGCTCCGGTATTCGATCCCGGTTTTCCTCCTGCCGGCGGAGCTGGCGCCCGGCGAGGCCCAGCCCCGGCTGACGGCCCGCCTGACCGGACAGGGTACCGACATGCGGCTCGAGGTCACCAACCACGGCCGCAAGCGGGCGCGCCTGAGTCAGCTCGCCACCTTCGACGCAATCGGGGAACGGCACGTCGTGGTCGCGGGTCTTCTGGGCTATGTCCTGGCCGGCCAGCGGATGGAATGGCCGATTACGCTCCCGGAGGGAGCCTCGGAGGGCTCCGTTGAAGCGCGGCTCAACAACGAGCGGGCACCGCAGGTGCTGCCGCTGGATCGTTCTGACCGCTAGCCTGTTCGTCGCCGCCGGCTCCTCCCCTACCGTGGCGGCCAGCGAGGCGCACCCCCAGCACCTCTCGGTCTCACCGGACGATGTGCAGCTTCCCGATCAGGCGTCCGCGGACGAGGAAGAGCTCTACCTCGAGGTGGCGGTGAATCAGGCACCCACGGGTAAGCTCATTCGGTTCGTCAGGCGCGGCCCGA
>CAZVHY010000279.1:0-4066 GCA_964627115.1 uncultured Solibacteraceae bacterium
CCTGCTGCACGGCCACCTCGAACTGGCGCGGGTTCAGCACGAAGAGCGTCTGCCCGGCGGTGACGTCCTGGCCTTCGCTGAACCCCACTTTCAACAGATCGCCCGACACCTGGGCGCGCACCGCCACCGATGACGATGCCTCGACGTTCCCGACCGCTCGCGCCTCGACGGCCATCGGCTTCTCGACGGCCGTGGCCGTGGTGACGACGACGGGCGGGGGGCCGGAATTGCGGCCGCCCCCGGCGCCAGAGGCCGGCGTGGCCTCGTTGGTGCCCGACGAACAGGCGATGGCCAGCGCGATTGCCGGGGCCAGCAGCAGGGGACGCAGCGCAAGACGGACGCGTGCAGGGGAGGATGGAAGACCGGACTGGCTCATTACGTTTTCTCGCCGCGATTACCGGATGTACTGGATGGATCCGCTCAGATACTACGCCAGTACTTGTGCGTCCACTCAGTGTCAGCCGGGAGATCCGATGAGCTGGTGGTGGCGGGGGGTATGGCCGCGGCAGTCCGCCGGGCCGAAGTCTCGCGTAAATCCGACTTGACAGGTCCGATTTGCCGGCACTACGATGCGCGGAATTGAGACTCGTCTCACTATTGCGAGGCCAGCCGTGTCATCCATCATTCATCCCCCTCGCCGGCGTTCGAGCGTCGGTGTCGTCGTCCATGCCCTCCTGCTGCTGTGGGTCGTACTCGCCGGCACCTCGTCTGCCTTCGGCCAGACGCCAGCGCCACCACCTGGCGGCGAGAGCGGCGCACAGGAAGAGTGGCCGGATCGGCGCTACTTCGACGAAGTGACCGTCAGCGCGACGCTCAGTCCATCGTCGGTGCGCGAAACGCCGGGGACCGTGTCGGTGATCGCCGCGCCGGCGATCGATCGCCGCCTCATCGAATCGATTGCCGACCTCGTGAAGTTCGAGCCGGGCGTCTACGTGGAAACCAACCCGGTCGGCATCGGTCTGAACGGTTTCAACATCCGCGGCATCGGCGGCAACCGCGTGATGACGCAGATCGATGGCGTGAAGACGGCCGAGCAGTATGACTTCGGCCCGTTCAACATGCACCAGATTGCCGTCGATCTCGACACGCTCCAGACGGCGGAGATCGTGCGTGGCGCCGCATCGGCGCTCTACGGCAGCGACGCCCTCGGTGGTGTCGTGTCGTTCTTCACGAAGGATCCGTCCGACTACCTGCGGGGCGAGCGCATCCGCGTGGCCGGCAAGGCGCTGTTCGACGGACGGTCGCGCGGCACCAACGGCAACGTGGTGCTGGCCGGCGGCGGCGAGCGGGCTCAGGCGTCGCTGTTCGTGAGCCGCGGTGTCGGACACGAACAGGCGAACCGCGGCACCATCCGCGCCGAAAATGCGACGCGCACCGCGCCGAACGACCAGGACCGGACGTCGACGCAGGTGCTCGGCCGCGTGACGATGTCGCCGGCCGCCGGTCAGCGGCTGCGCGGGACGGTCGAGATCACTGACAGCGATATCGACACGCACGCCTACACGTCGCAGACGGCCACGGGCGCGACCCGGGTGTCCGACGTGCTCGCGCGCGACCGGATGCGGCGCCAGCGGTACTCGATCGACCACCAACTGCCTGGCCGTGGCCGCCTGCTCGACTGGCGCTGGAGTGCCTACCTGCAACACACCGATCAGTCGCAGGTCATCAACGAGGTGCGGGCCTCGACCGCGTCCACGATCCATCGCGAGGGGACGATCGACTACAGCCAGCACGGATTCGGCGCGGCGTTGCAGGCTCGGCACGGGTTCGAACCGGCGGGGCAGACGCTGGTCGTCACCTATGGCGCCACCGTGTCGCGCGATCGCTTCGACGTGCTGCGCGATCGCGTCGACGTCAACG
This sequence comes from uncultured Solibacteraceae bacterium, assembly GCA_964627115.1. Taxonomy (GTDB): domain Bacteria; phylum Acidobacteriota; class Vicinamibacteria; order Vicinamibacterales; family SCN-69-37; genus SCN-69-37. Next base: position 1,861 of record CAZVHY010000279.1, read on the forward strand.
CGGCCACGGGCGCCGTGGTGCCCGCGCCGCCGACCACGCCGTATCCCACGAAGTACTTCCCGCTGAGCGACGTCACGCAGACCGGCGCCTACGTGCAGGGCGACCTGCGCATCGGCGCCGTTCGCCTGGTACCTGGCCTGCGGTATGACAGGTTCTCGCTCGATGCGGACGAAAACGACCGCATCTATCTCGACAGCTTCAATCCGGTGCCCGAGGACTTCTCGGCCGGTGCGCTGTCGTCGAAGATCGGCGCAACGTTCGACGCGGGCCAGTACGTCACGCTGCACGCGCAGTACGCCGGCGGCTTCCGCGCGCCGTCCTACAACGCGATCAACAGCGGGTTCACCAATCTGCTCGGTGGCTACACGGCGCTGCCCAACACAGGGCTGCGCGCCGAGACGAGCGACAGTTTCGAGTTCGGCGTGCGCGGCGGCGGACGGCGCGTGAATCTCGGCGTCACCGGCTTCGTGAATCTCTACGACGACTTCATCGATCTGGCCACGGTCGGCTTCAACCCGGTCACCGGCCTGCTCGAGTTCCAGAACCAGAACCTGGCCAAGGTCACGATCCGCGGCGTGGAATTCCAGGGCGGGGCGGTGGTGTCCGATCGCCTGCGCCTCCGCGCGAGCTACGCCGTCATCCGTGGTCGCGACGTGTCGGGCGACGAGGACCTGCCGTTGACGTCCATCGCGCCGGATCAGGGCGCGGTCGGCCTTCAGTTCGACCACGCGTCGAGCCGCTGGGGCGGCGATCTGACGCTGCGCGGTGCGCACGGGCAGTCGGTCGCTCGCGTCAACGAGGGCGACTTCACGCCCTCGGCCTACGCCGTGGTCGATGCCACCGCATGGGTGCAGTTGGGCGCCGATGTGGTGCTGCGCGCCGGCGTGCTCAACCTGACGAACGCGACCTACTACGAATGGGCGGCCGTGCGCGGACGATCCGCCACCGATCCCGCCATCAGCCGCTACACGAGCCCCGGCATCAACGGTGTCGTGTCACTTGGCTACGGTTGGTGATCTGAGGGAGACGATGGCCGATACACACGACGATCTCGACGAATTCATGGTGGACGAACGCCAGCGCTTCTTCGTTTCACGCTGCGTCCGGGGCGGTGTCCACGTCGGTTTCGGCCGCGTGGTCGTGACGCTCGACGCCGAAGAGTTCGAAACGGTGTGGCGCCTGCTCGAGCGCGCCCGCGACGAATTCGCCAACGAGACAACGTCTGTTGTGTCAGCCGACGTGACGCACTGACGCGCAGACGCGCAGACGCCGGTGACGGCGTCAGGAACGAGGTTCACATGTTCACGACGCAGACACGCCTGACGGCCGCGGCCATCGTTGCCGGTGCGATGGCCACGCTCGCCGCCGCGACGCCCGCCCGCGACGCGGACACCTTCGAACGCGATCGCCAGGCCATCCTCGCGATGGCGGGCACGTTCATGGTCACGTTCGACATGCGCGAAACGGTGTCCTTCGTCGAGGGATACACGCCGCTCGAACCGAAGCGATCGGGCGGACACGAAGTCGTGCGCGTGGTCGAAGACACCGGTCGTGTCATCCGGCTGCAGCACCTGCTCGTGGCCGGCGCACCGGGCCGAGCGCCCATGGTCATCAAGCACTGGCGCCAGGACTGGGAGTACGAACCGGCGTCGGTGCTCGTCTACGACCATGCCGGGCATTGGCAGTTGCGCGACGTTCCTGCGGCAGAACGATCGGGACAATGGGCGCAGACCGTGTGGCAGACCGACGACTCGCCGCGATACGGCGGGCTTGGCGCCTGGCGTTATGACGGTGGCGTGACGCGCTGGTCGAGCGACGAAACACGCCGGCCGCTCGCGCGCCGCGATGCGGTCCGTCATCCGGTCTACGACCACTATGTCGGCGTGAACCGTCACGCGTTGACGCCCGATGGCTGGGTTCACGAGCAGGACAACGCCAAACGCGGCACGAAGGACGGCGCGGCCACGACATTCGTGCACGAGGTCGTCATCAATACGTACACGCGCACGACCGGCTTCGACGCGACCCCTGCCGACACGTACTGGCGCGGCACGAGCGACTACTGGGCCGAGGTGCGCGACGCGTGGCACGACGCCATTGCGAACCGCCGTGGCGTGGCCGTGCCCGAGCAAGCCGAGATGGGCTCGCTCACCGCCGAACGCCTGATGGACCTCGCGGAACGCGTGGCCGATGGCACCCGCACGCT
>CAZVHY010000280.1:0-4034 GCA_964627115.1 uncultured Solibacteraceae bacterium
CCTCGATCGTGCGGCCATTCGACGACCACCGGTAGCGATGGTGGCCGAACGGCCGAGACACATCGACATTCGCCGCGTCACTCACGATCTCGATACGTTCCGGCAATTCGATGCGCGACACGGCCGTCATCGTCCCGGTCGATCCGAGATCGATCGGGTTATCGTCGCCTTCCGACGTCAACTCCGGCAAATCGATGGCCGCGGGCGGATAGAGCGTGCCGCCAGACCAGTCCACGAACTTCTCGGCGGTGTATCGGTACTCGATGCTGAACGGCGTCTCGATCTCTTCCGGCGGCGTCACGACGATGTCGGCGACGGTGCCGCCACGCAGGCGCACGAGCGGCAGCGCGCGGACGACCTGCTCCCACTGCTGGCGACCGACGGCCCGAAACGTCATGCGCAGCAGCACCTCGATGTCCCCCGTCAGGTCTTCACGCACCGTGGCCTGCAACCGCCCGTCGTCGTCGATGCGGCCCGTCGTTTCCGTGCGCCACGAGTTCTCGACCGCCGCACGTGCCGGCGTCGTCATCAGCACAGGCGTACCGGCAGCCGGCACGGTCAGCACCGTCGCGTCCCGCTCGGCGGCGATCAGGAAGCCGAACGACGCGACTTCGACCGTGGCATCGAGCCACACCGGCTCCGGCAGCCCGCGCTCGATGAGCGTGATGACGTGCGAGAAGTCATGGAGCGACGGCACGTCGCGGTCGACGTCCCCGCCGGGACCGATCAGCACCGGTGTCGCGTCGATGTCCACGGCGCGGAGCAGCGCCTCGAGCAGCACGTGCTTGTCCTTGCAGTCGCCGAAGCCGTTGGCCAGCACCGTGGCCGCGGGATTCGGCTGGATGCGGCCGAGGCCAATCGCGACGGCCACGTAACGGATGCTGGTCGACACGTACCGATACAGCGCGCGCGCCTTCGCGTCGTTCGACGTCAGGCCCTTCGTCAGCTCGAGTGCCTTCGCACGGATCTCCGGCGTGACCTCGGCACGATCGCGCCAGAGATCGCGGATGACGAGGCCGACCTCGGCCCAGTCGCGGAACGAGGTCACACGCACGACATCCTGCTGGTCGTCATCCTCCGTTTCCGTCGATGCCGGGGCCATGCTCGAGTCCCATCGATACGTCGTCCGTCCGTCGCGGGTGACGATGTCCGGGATGTGTCGTCCGCTCTTCACGATCGGCTGCACGCTCGAGGGCCAGGACACTTCGATGACCTGCCGTCCTGCGATCGGTGCGAGATCGAGTGTATCCGTGAACGAAAAGTGTCCAGGGATGAGGCTCCGTTCGTTCAGCTCCCACGCGTACTCGAGCGTGTCGCCCGGTTGAAACGCCTGCACGTTGATGCGTCGCTGATACAGATCGGAGTACGTGGGTGCGGCCTGCGTGATCGGGGACGGCAGGTCGAAGAACGCCGCGGTCGGCGTCTCGATCGCGCGCCCGTCCGGCTTGCGGACGCGGACGTACTTCACGGCCAGCGTGCCGGCGCCCTGGCGGAACGGGATGCTGAGCGTGCCGACCTGCTGCACGCCGGCCGGCGTGTGCGCGCGGAGAACGGCGGTGAACTCGACGACGCGACCGCCATCGGCATCGAACGCCACGCGCGTCGTCGTGAGATCGATGTCGACGTCGCTCGCGGCAGATGGCGCTGCCGGCGCGGGCGGAACGGGCGGCTGCGCCATGACGGACGTCGCGGACCACAGCAGTGCCAGCAGACACAACGCGGGAGGGCGCAGCGGCACAGGCATGAAGTGGGGGTAGCGTATTACGGCTGCCGACAACCGTCTACCGGCGACCGGCGACGAGGCTACAAGGCGGTGAGGCTGCGGACCACCGACTACCGACTACCGGCGGGATGGTTCCGCTACACAGATCTGAATTAATGAGTTGATGCAACGGCAGGTTGCTGTCGCCCGTCGCACATGTTGCCCCTGCGAACCCGTCGCCCCCGCCTCCTCCCCTCCCTGATACGCTCTCGACATGCCCCTCTGGCCGAAGCGGAAGCCCGTCTGGGCGCAGATGCCGACGCGGGCGCTGATGACGGTGCTCATCGCGGTCACGTTGACGTTCTCGACGATGGGATTTCTGACCGACATCACGGTCATGGATCAGCAGCCGTTCTCGAACGCGGTATATGGCGGCATCATTTCCGGCCTCACCGCAGCAACAATCCTGCTGTCGCTCGCACGCGGCTACTGGTGGCTGCTGACCACGGTCGCCATCCAGCTTGCCGGCACGTGGTTCCTGAACGGGCCTGCGCTGGCATCGCCGTTCGTCTTCCTCACCAGTCTCACGCAGGAGGCGCGGCTGCACGCCGACAGCGCCGCCGCGCTCTTCACCGTCCTCTCCGGCTACACCGCGTTCATCGTCTTCATCGAACGTGACGCGAAGCGGCAGATTGCGATGCGCGCGGAGCTGGACCTCGCCACCGAGATGCACCGGACGCTCGTGCCGCGCATCGACACGACGATCGGCACGCGCACGTTCCACGGCGTCTCGGATCCGAGCGGCCAGGTGGGCGGCGATCTCGTGGACGTGATCGCCCTCGGCGACGAAGGCTGGCTCGCGTACGTGGCCGACGTCTCGGGCCACGGCGTGTCGTCCGGCCTCGTCATGGGCATGGTGAAGAGCGCCGTGCGCATGGCAGTGGACGAGCAGCTGACACTCCCCGCCCTTGCGACGCGCCTGAACGCGCTGCTGTGCTCGCAACTGAAGGCCGGCACGTACGTGACGATGGGCGCGATGCGCGGACATGGCGATGGACGTGTGGACGTGCTCATTGCCGGGCATCCGCCGCTGTTGCACGTGCGCCGCGACGAGGCCCGCGCCGAGGACGTGACGACCGACAACATCGTGCTCGGCGTGATGCCCGGCTGGACGTTCACGGCAACGACCATCAGACTGGCGCCCGGCGACACGCTCGTGCTCATAACGGACGGGCTCTTCGAGGTGTTCGACAAGAAAGACCGCGACCTCGGCTTCGACAACGTGCGTGCGGTGGTCACCGACGCGCGCAACGAGCCGCCAGCCGTCATCGCCACGCGCGTGTTCGAGCGCGCACGCGCGTTCGGCGCGCAGCAGGACGATCAGTCGATGTTGGTGGTAAGGGGGTAGATAGGGACCGGGCCACAAGACGGCAAGGCGGCAAGGCTACGGCGCGGCAGGGTAACCGGCGACCAGTTACCGAGGAACGGGCGGGCACGGGGGCCCGCCCCTGCGACGTGACCCGGCGGCGGCGCGGCGGCGCACGACCGATGAGTCTGGCGGCTGTTTGCCGTCCAACTTCGTGAGGAGTTCCGGCGGCGTGGTGCCGCTGGATGGAGACGCCTGACAATGACTGTCGTGCTCTGGGTGTTGCAGATTCTGCTGGCCGTGGTGTTCCTGATGCACGGCGTCATGTTCCTGAACCCGCCGCCTGACATAGCGGTGCTGATGGACGCGTCACTGCCGCGGTGGTTTCAAGTGTTCCTCGGCGTGGCGGAGGTGATGGCGGCCGTCGGCCTGATCGTTCCCGGCCTCGCGCGTATCCAGCCACACCTGGTGGCGTGGGCCGCCGACGGGATCGCGTTCGTGCTGCTGTCGGCCACGATCTGGCACGTCGTCCGGGCCGAGTACAGCTCGGCCGTCATCACACTCGTGCTGCTCCTGATGGCCGGCTTCGTCGCCTGGATGCGACACGTCCGCCTGCCCATCCGTCCCCGCCGCGCGCCAGGCGTCTGAAGCGACGGCACGGCCCATGTGGGCGGGCACGGGGGCCCGCCCCTACGGATGCAACGCAGGGGCCGACCGCCTGCTCGCCCGCCGTAGCAGCGTCGCTGCGAAGGCGGGTGTCGGCCCACGCGCGACGGTGCCGCCCGCAGTCCCGGGCGGGGCAAGCCCCGCCCCTACGGATCGCGCGCTGCTCCATCTCGATGCCGCAGGGGCGGCCCTTGGGTCGCCCGCGATCCCGGGTGGGCAAGCCCTACGCTTTCCGTGCGGGCACGACGTCCGATGTCACCTTGCCACCGGACACCTTCGTCCACGCGTCGCGATAGGCCG
>CAZVHY010000281.1:0-4001 GCA_964627115.1 uncultured Solibacteraceae bacterium
GGCCACTTCGGCTACTGGGAACTGCACGGCCTGACGCACGCGCTCGTGCTCGGCACGATGTCGGTGCTCGCGCGTCCGCTCGACAATCCGCTGCTGCACGATCTGCTCGAGCGCATGCGGCGCGCCACGGGCAATCAGGTCATCTACCGGCAGGGGGCCATCCGCCGCGTGCTGCGCGCGCTCAACGCGAACGAGTGCGTGGCGATCCTGATCGATCAACACATCCAGGGCGCCGACGCGGTGCCGGTCGACTTCTTCGGGCGGCCGGCGGCAACGACCTCCGCGCTCGCGACACTCGCGCTGCGCACGGGCGCGACGCTCGTGCCGGCGTTTGCGATTCCGCTGCCCGATGGCCGCTGCCGGCTCGTCTACGAGCCGCCGGTCGATGTGCCGCCCTCAACGGTCGACGACCCGGTCCTCGAACTGACGCAACGATGCACCGACGTCCTCGAGATGTACGTGCGGCGATATCCGCACCTGTGGCTCTGGATGCACCGGCGTTGGCGTGACGTCGCCACGATCGAACCGGCCACCGGCATGTTTCCCGCGGGACGTCGCGACGAGCGGGGGCTCACCGATTGACGTCCACCGCCTCGTCGCGCGTGGTCGTGCGTCCGCCGAACTGGCTGGGTGACGCCGTAATGGCGCTGCCGGCCCTGGCGGCCGTGCGCGAGCATTTCGCCGGCGCGCACCTCACGATTGCGGCGGTGCCGGCGGTCGCGGCGATCTTCCGTGAAGACACCGACACGGCGCCCGACGACGTCATCGATCTGCCGGCGTCGAAACGCGAGGTCGCGCGCGTGCTGGCGGAGGGGCGATTCGACGTGGGCCTGCTGCTGCCCAACTCGTGGCGATCCGCGTGGCAGTTCCGTCGCGCCGGCATGGCAGAACGATGGGGATACGCGGCGTCGGCGCGCGGACTGCTGCTCACGCGATCGGTGCGGCGTCCGCGCGGCGTGCTCCATCAGGCCGACTACTATCGCCACCTCGTGCGCGGGCTCGGCATCGCGGGCCAGGCCGAACGCGCGCCGCGGCTGGCGGCCACGCCTGCCAGTCTTGCCGAGGCCGATCGGCTGCTCGCGGGCGGGGAGGGGAGCGGGCCGCTGGTCGGATTCGCCCCGGGCGCGGCCTACGGCCAGGCCAAGCAGTGGCCTCCGGATCGTGTGGCGCAGGTGGCCGCGAGGCTCATTCAGGAGGCGGGCGGCACGTGCGTGCTGGTTGGCGCCGGGCACGATCGCGACGCGGGCCGTGCGATAGAATCCTGGTTTCGCGCGAACGCGCCGGGGGCCGCCGGGCGGGTGCTGAACCTGATCGGCCGGACGTCCCTGCGCGCGCTCGTCGGTGTCGTCGCCCGCATGGACGCCGTCGTGGCCAACGACTCGGGGGCCATGCACCTGGCTGCCGCCCTCGGGAAGCCCGTGGTGGCCATGTTCGGCCCCACCGACGAGCGGGTGACGCGCCCCATCGGAGACCATCACGTGCTCACTCGGTCCGTCTTCTGCCGCCCCTGCATGCTGCGCGACTGTCCCATCGACCACCGCTGCATGAAGCGCATCAGCGTGGACGATGTGTCTCGGGCGGTGTCGGATGTGCTCGCGCGGAAGGCAGGACGCTGAATGGCGCAGCCGGCCGTGTTCCTCGATCGCGACGGCACGATGATCGAGGATGCCGGATATCTCTGGCGACCGGCAGACGTCTGCTGGTTTCCGTACACCGTTGACGCGATCCGTCTGCTCAATCGCGCCGGGTTTCTCGTGCTCGTGACCACGAACCAGGCCGGCGTTGCGCGCGGCTACTACGGCGAAGACGACGTGCGTGCCCTGCACGCGCACATGGCCGCGCATCTCGACGCGGGCGGTGCGCGCGTCGACGGCTGGTTCCACTGTCCGCACCATCCGAACGCGGACGTTGCTGCCTATCGCATCGCGTGTGCGTGCCGGAAGCCGGAGCCGGGCATGATTCGCCAGGCGTGCGAACGCTTCGACATCGATCTCGCGCGATCGTTCGTGATTGGCGACAAGGGGCTCGACGTGCAGTCGGCCGCGCGCGCCGGCGCACGCGGCATCCTGGTGCGAACCGGCTACGGAGAAGACGTGGCGCGAGCGCACGACGGCCGCGTGCCCGATGCGTCGTTCGTGGCCGCGGATCTGATGGCCGCTGTCGCGTGGCTGTTGTCCGGCGACGCAGGCGTGGAGGCGAACGCGTGACTGTTGCGGTCCGTCGGTCCGTCGCGTTGATCAACGGCTTCGACAAGGTACGCGTGGCCGTGGCCGGCGATCTGATTGCCGACGAGTTCATCTACGGCCAGATCGATCGCGTGTCGCGCGAGGCGCCGGTGCTCATCCTGTCGTACGACTCGGCCGAGGTCCTGCCGGGCGGTGCGGGCAATGCCGCGCGCAACGCCGCGAGCCTTGGCGCGTCAGTCGAACTGGTGGGCGTCGTCGGCCGCGATCCGGCGGGGCGCGGACTCTACACGGCGCTGCAGGCGACAGCCGATGTCTCGGGCGTCGTGCAGGCGTCCGGTGCGATGACGCCGGTGAAGACGCGCATTCTCGCTGGCGGCATCCACTCCGCGAAACAGCAGGTCGTGCGCATCGACCGCGCGGGCGGCGGCCTGACGCCCACGACGCAGCGGCGCGTCGAAGCGGCGCTCGCACGCGCGATGACGCGCGTCGACGCGCTCGTCATGTCGGACTACGGCAGCGGCCTCATCACGCCCGAGTCGTTCGAACGCGCCGTGGCGCTGGCGAAGGGGCAGCGGCCGCCCGTTGTCCTGGTCGACTCGCGCTACCACCTCGGCGGGTTCACCGGTATCACCGCGTGTACGCCGAACGAAGCCGAGGTCGAGGCCCTGCTCGGCGTGCGCATCGACGACAACCGGCGCGTGCTCGAAGACGCCGGGCGACATCTGCTCGAGACGCTCGGGTGTCGCGCCGTACTCATCACCCGCGGCAGCCGCGGCATGGCGCTGTTCGAGCCGGGCCGTCCCACCGATCACATTCCGATCGTCGGCTCCGATCAGGTGACTGACGTCACCGGCGCGGGAGACACGGTCATCGCCACGTTTGCCGTGGCCCTGGCGGCTGGCGCGACGTTCGGTGAAGCCGCGCGGCTCGCCAATCACGCGGGCGGCATTGTCGTGATGAAGCGCGGCACGGCCGTGGCCACGCGCGGCGAACTGCTGGCCGCGGTTGGCGGCGCGACCAGACGAACGGTGGTGTGAACGATGGGCCGTGTGATGACCGATGCGGAACTGGTGGCGGCCGTGGCGGCCGATCGCGCCGAGGGCCGCACGATTGCTTTTGCCAACGGCGTGTTCGATCTGCTGCACGTCGGCCACGTCCGATATCTCGACGCGGCACGGCGCGAGGGCGATCGGCTCGTGGTGGCGGTGAACGCCGACACGTCGGTGCGCGGCCTGAAAGGACCGGGACAGCCGATCATGCCGGACACCGCACGCGCCGAACTCGTGGCCGCGCTGCGCGTGGTGGACTACGTCGTCGTGTTCGACGATCGAACCGTCGAGCGGCTGCTCCTGCTGTTGAAGCCCGACGTGCACTGCAAGGGCACGGACTACACCGTCGACACCGTGCCCGAGCGTGGCGTGGTGAAGAGCTACGGCGGTCGCGTGGCCGTGGTTGGCGATCCGAAAAATCACTCGACGCGCGATCTGCTCGCGCGCCTGCGCGAGCCCGAGTCGCGAGGCTCGGCCGGCTGATGACCGAGCCCCTGGGCCGGCTGCTGGTCGTGCGTCTCGGATCGCTCGGCGATCTGGTACACACGCTCCCGGCCGTGGAGGCCATCCGCGTCGTCCACCCGTTTGCGCAGATCGACTGGCTCGTCGACGCGGTGCACCGCGAGTTCCTCGATCTCGTGCCCGCGATTTCGTCGACCATTCCGCTGCGCAAGGCGACCGGCGGCGGATGGCTGCAGGCGCTGCGCGAGCTGCGCGCGCGCCAGTACGACGTGGCCATCGACTTCCAGGGACTCCTCAAGTCGGC
>CAZVHY010000282.1:0-3992 GCA_964627115.1 uncultured Solibacteraceae bacterium
GCGCACCTCTCGCTTGCCGTCGTAGAGACGATGCAGACGGCCCGCGTACTGCGCGATGGTGCCGCGCCATGACACGGGCAGGGTCAGGAACAGCGTATCGAGACGCGGGTCGTCGAAGCCCTCACCCACGTACTTGCCGGTGGCGAGGATGACACGCGGCGCAGAAGGCGGGATGGAAGCGAGCCGTTCCTGGATTGCGCGCTGCTGCTTCTTGCCCAGGCCTGCACGCAGCGCAACGACGTGTTCGGCGGCGCCCGACAACTGTCGTTCGAGTGCATCGAGGTGGTCGTTGCGTTCCGTCAGCACGAGCGGCGAGCGCCCCGCGTGCAGCGATTCGATCACGTCCTCGCAGATCCGTTGATTGCGAGCGTCGTCTGCGATCAACTCACGGTACAGGCTCTGGAACTCCAGACGCTTGTCGGACTCCGGCGCCTTCAATGGCCGGAACGATGTCGGCCGGACGAGCGCGTAATGCTCGAATGGGCGGGCGGCGGCCTGAACCCTGGCATTGACGCGGTGCCGCACCGGTCCGCACTGCATGAAGAGGATCGGGTGGTGACCGTCCTTGCGGGCAACCGTCGCGGACAGCCCCAGGACGAAGCGGGCCTTCGCCCGCCGCGCCACCTGCTCGAAACTGTGCGCGGACAGGTGGTGACACTCGTCCACGACCAGATGGCCGTACGTCGCCACGCGGTCGTCGACGACGCCCTTACGAACCAGACTCTGAATCACGGCCACATCGAGGCTGCCGGTCGGCGCGTTCCGGCCGCCGCCGATGCGACCAATCGACTTCGGTGGCAGGTCGAGAAAGGCTGCGAGCCGATCGACCCACTGGTCGAGTAGCTGCCGACGATGCACGAGCACAAGCGTGCTCACACTGCGCTGCGCAATCAGCGAGGCGGCGACCACGGTCTTACCGAATGCCGTCGTGGCCGCCAACACGCCGGTGTCGTGCTTCAGCAGCGCCGCTGCCGCCGCTCGCTGTTCCGGACGGAGCTCGCCACGGAAGACCGCCTCGATGCGGTCTCCGGTGTGCCGCTCGTCGCGAACGACTGGACGGATGCCCAGTCCGGAGAGTGTCTCCCGCACGTCGTCGAGACAGCCACGCGGCAAACCGATGTGCTGCGAATGATCCTCCGCGCAGGCAATGACGCGCGGCTTTGCGTATGTCGACAGGCGCATCGCCTGTGCGCGGTAGAACTCCGGATTCTGAAACGCCGCGACGCGCAGCAGCCGGTTCCGGAGCCCAGGATGGAGGTCGACCTTGCTGACGTAAATCTGGTTGCCCAACACGAGTTCGAGACTCGCGGGCACCTCGCCTGCAAGAGGCTCCTGCCGCCTGCGTGAAGGCGATGCTGTCCACGGAGCTTCATCGTCATCATCCGGGGGCAGGCGCACACCCAGGACGCGGCCCATACGCTCGGCATCCTGAACGATGGTCTCCGCGCGAGCGCGTGCGACTCTCTGGATGCTCGAGAGAAACGCCCACTGGTCTGGCCACGGGGCGAGGTTGTCGTCGACGAAGGCACTGTTGCCGTGCTCGCGGGCGTGCTTCTGCAGCGGCAATGCAATCAGGTTGCCGAACCCGCCCTGGGGGAGCGTGTCCTGGCTGGGGAAGAGCCGGTCGTACGACTCCAGCCCGATGTCCGGACGGTCCTCCATCGCGACGGTCAGTAGGTGTGACGCGAGACGTCGCGCGAGCCCAGCCGGCACGGCGTCGTCGAAGAAGATCCAGGCATGCGCCCCGTGCCCCGAGCGAGACCGTTCCAGGGCCACGGGCAAGCTGAGGCGACGACACAACGCGACGAACGCGAGGGCGTCCTGTTCCCAACCGTCCTTGTCGAAGTCAGCCGCCACGAAGTGGCACATCTCGTCCAGCAGCAGCGGATACACGCCGGCGACAAATGGCGCCCCTGAGTCGTCAACACCCGAGAGGTGCCAGCGTACGACCGTGTCCGTGACTGGCAGGAAGCGCCGATGTGGACACTCGGCGCACTTGATGCGCGGCTTCTCGCAGATGCCTCGAACCCACTCGTTTGAGCAGGCGGGTGCGTAGCCGGCCTTGCCCGTCTTCCGGCTCTCGAAGCGACGCGGGTAGACATCGGTTCGACCACGGAAGAGCGACCGGAAGAGCGAGATCTTAGCCTCGGCCGACGAGCGATGGTCGATCACGATCCCTTACCTCGACCTGTCATCTCGTTGTCTGGACATGAGTTGCGATCGCCACTTCACGGCTCCATCAGGTGGCGGTCCGGTCTGCGTTCAAGTCCGCCTCCGTCCTGAAGCACGCCGGCAGATCGTCCTCGTCGAACACGATCTCTTCGACCGCGTAGGGCGGGCCATTCAACCAGCTCGGGTCGGCGTCCATTTGCGTCGTGTACTGCCACTCGTCATGGACCTTCTCCGCGCGGGTGATCGACCGCGGCCCGAGCTTGATGGCCACCACGACGCGCGTGCCGATATCGGTACAGCGGAACGTGCCCGCCTCCGTCCAGAACGTCTCACCGATCGCGAACTCGTTCAGTTCCATCGTTCGATCGCGCCCTCAGTACCACACACCGCCCGAAGCGGGCCGACAAGGCCCGCCAATGAATTGCAGCGCGCCTGCGATCACACCATATTTGCGTACGGCGAGGCGCCAGGGCATGTTCGACCGCTACGATCCGCGCGACGACGACGCTCGTGACCGAGGCCGCGACCTCAGCCGTGGTGGCCGTGGCGGCGGCGATGCGCCCGACCGCCGCGAATCCGACGCCCGCGATGTCTTCACCCGTGACCTCAACCTGCCTTGTGGCCGTGAGCGCGAACCCGTGCGCGACCGCGATCGCATCCACGACATCGACGGCGCCGAAGCTCGGATGCTCGCCACGGTCGGCGCGTTCCGCGTGGTGGCCGAGAACGACCTGCACACTCTGCGCGACGATGCCCGCACGCCGCGCCAGAGTCTCCGGCACCTCGAAGGCGAAGGGCTGATTCGGCGGTCGCCCCTCGACACCAACGACCGCGCCGTCGTCCTCACCGACCGCGGCCGTGACCTGCTCGAAGCGAACCGCTATGCGCACGACGAACGCACTCACGAGCCTCGCCAGCCCGGCACGTCTATCTGCATGCGGCTCGCGAGCACCTCATGGGAACGGCGCGCGGGATGAGCGTCGACGCGTTGGAGAAGGTATTTCACGAGCGGCTTCGACTCACGGATCCCAAGGCGGGGGCGCCCTCCGAGCACTACCGCCGGGACGCCAGCGCGTTCGCCGGACCGCGCTTCCGTGCCCTCTACCAGCAGTGGCTCGTCGACCCTGAACGGACCCTCTGGATGGCCGATTCCATCGCCCTGAGCGACGCGCTCGAACGAGGGTTCGGCCGCATCGAATGCGTCGACCTGACGCGCCAATACCTGCACCTCTCGCCCCTGGTTGACGTGGCCTGATCGGGCCTTTCGGACTACGCCATAGGCCGAACTGATACGGCACTAATAATCAAAGACGCTATATTATTGCCAGCACGTCAACAGCCGTGCACAAGCGCCAGTGGGACACCGTCCTCTACGAGATTGCCGAAGACCAGGCGGGCTACTTTACCGCCGCGCAGGCGCGCGCGGCTGGCTTGCAGCAAGTCCGTCTCGTCCAACTCGTGCAGCGGGGAAACATCGAACGAGCCTCGCGCGGCGTGTACCGGATGACGCGTTTTCCTGTCTCCCGGCTCGGCCACTACATGGAAGCTGTCCTGTGGCCGCAGGTTCGCCGGCCCGACATCATCGGTGTGATTTCCCACGAGTCCGCCCTCGCGATTCACGAGCTGTCTGACGTCAGTCCGGCGCGCGTGCACGTGACGCTGCCGACCGCCGTACGCATTCGGCGCGACGTGCCGAAAGGGCTGGTGCTCCACTACGCGGACCTCGCACCGGAGGACATCGAGCGCGTCGAGGGAGTGCCAGTCACGACGCCCATCAGATCGATTCAGGACGCGCACGACAGCCACCTCGGAGACGAGCT
>CAZVHY010000283.1:0-3981 GCA_964627115.1 uncultured Solibacteraceae bacterium
CTCGCGGATCAGCAGCGCATAGTCGGTCGTCGTCCGTTCGTCGGTGACGTCCGGATCGGAGGTCCACTCGAGATAACGCACGCCGCGGCCATCCCGGTCGGTGCCACCACACGACGTCGACGGCTCGAAGCGCTCGACGGTCTCGTCCGGGGCGAAGAGCACGATGCCGCCCGGCCGCGTATGGATGAACGCCGTCTCCATCGCGCGGCGCAGGTCCTCGCGCGACGTCATGTAGCTCACCGCGTCGTGAACGAAGACGGCGTCGAACGTCCGGCCGAGACGGACGTCGCGCATGTCACCCCGATGGTGCGGCAGCTCCGGGTTGATCCGGCGCGACTGCGCGAGCATGGCGTCCGACAGATCCACGAGCGTCATGTCGAAGCGTGCTTTCAGGTGGAAGGCGTTGTTGCCGCCGCCCGATCCGAGCTCGAGGACCGTCCGAATCGACGATGACGCATGCTCGAGCAGCACGCGCTGGAAGAGCGCGGCTTCCTCGACGTACTCGTCGACCGCCGACACGAGCGTCCAGTAGTCTGCGAGATCTGAGTACAGACGCGCGGACGGCTCGTCAGCCATCGCCGTGCTACCCGTGTCCTTCGCGACAGATCGCCTGGAGCTTCAGCGTCGTCGCCCAGTTGCGCGTGGTGCAGGACGTGCCGAGCGCGCGCGCGACGGCCTCGAACGCCGGACTCTCGAGGAGGGAGTTCGGACACCAGACGTACGCGGCGCGCGAACCAACAGCCAACGCCTCGTCGCCCCAGTGCTCGCGCATGAGCGGTGCTACCTTGTCGCGGTCGGCCGTGGCGCCGAAGTAGGCCACCATCAGCCTCGACGGGTTGTCGCACGACGGCGCCAGCGTGTTCTCGGCCACGGTCGCATCGATGTCCGACGCCGTCAACACGAACGGACGAGCGCTGAAGCCGAACGTCGTCTCGATGGCCGAGGCGATCGTGCTGGTCAGCTTCGCCACCGGCGTGGCGCGTGCCACGTCGAACACGGCGTTGCCGCTGTTGAGGAGCGTCCGGACGTTGGTATGGCCGAGCGCGTCGAGCATGCGTCGCAGCTCGGCCATCGGCACCTTCTTGTGGCCGCCGACGTTCACGCCGCGCAGCAGCAGGACATGAGTTCGGCCGGAGCGGGGAGCGGTTGCCATGAGCAGGCCGTAGGGGCGGCCCTTGGGCCGCCCGGGCGGGGCAAGCCCCGCCCCTACTTGATGGTCCAGAGGTGAATACGCGTGCCGTCGGCCACCTCGCTGCGATCGGGCGGCCACGAGTCGCCCATCGAGAAGGCGTGCGAGACCACGCGCGTGCCGGCCTTGAGCTCGGCCTTGAGACGCGGCATCAGCTTCTCGTTGAGGCTCTGGAGCAGATACAGCGTCACGACGCTCGCCTCTTCGATCTTCAGCGCCGGATCGAAGATGTCGCCGCGAATCAGCGTGACGCGATCCTGCACACCGGCCGCGCGCACGTTCTCGGTGGCTTCGGTGATGCGCTGCGGATCGATGTCGACGCCCACGACGCGCGCGCCGAGCCTGGCCGCGGCAATCACGAGCGCGCCGTCGCCACATCCCAGGTCGTACACGACGTCGTTCTTCGTGACGCCCGCCAGTTTCATCATCGCCGTGGCGACAGCCTCGCGTGTCGGTACGAAAATGACGTCGCGCGCCCGCTGTGCGGTGTTCGATTCGATGACGGTTTGAGCCGCACCGGCAGCCGGTGCAAGCAGAACGAAGGCCAGAACGGCCGAGACAATCGTTCGCATCTGTGAAAAGTCCCCCGCGTCAGTATGCACGAGGACGGGCGTCTTCACTCGCCCTTCATTCCACCGGATCGATCGCCGGCAATCTTGTCGCGACCAGCTCGTACCGCGCGTGGTCGGCAGAAGGCGCCTGTTCTTCCTGCCACCAGACCAGGCGCGCGTCGACGCGAAACCCGCTGCGGACCAGCATGGCGGCCATCTCGTCCGGCTGATACACGTGGAAGCGGATGTCGTCGACGCCTCCGGCGGCGTATTCGAAGCGATGGCAACTGCGGCCGTCCTCGAGCCAGCGATACACTCTCGCGCCGCGGGGATCGTCGACGCCGTCGAGCTCGTGCGCCTCGAGCCACGCCGGATGGTAGAGATCGAGCAGCAGGCGCCCGCCCGGACGGATCGCCCCGTGCAGCGAACGCAGCAGCGTCTCGTCGTCTTTACGCGTCGCGAAACCGAGGCTGTTCCAGTAGCTGGTCACGACGTCGAACTGCCAGCGCATCGCCCCGATGTCGCGGAAGTCGAGCGCCACGAAACGGCCGCCGGGCGTGACGCGGCGTGCGGCGCGCAGCGCGTCGACGCTCGCGTCGATTCCCGTGACGTGGAATCCACGCGCGGCAAGACCAGAAGTCACGCGTCCGACGCCACACCCGATATCGAGCAACCGCGGAAACGCCGACGGCGGTGCGAGCCGCGCCGTTGCATCGACCTCGAGCGCGGTGTTCACACGGGGAATGGCCGCGGCGAACGTGTCGAAAAACGTGGGCGAGTAGGTCGATGTCGGTGTGATCATCGTGGAACAGCCGGGGTGCGAAGTTCGCGATGCGGGTCGGTCTCGCCCGCCAGCATGAACAGCTTCGCCATCCGTGCGACAGGTACCGCGCGGATGAGCGACGTCCGAAGTGCGGTGATCACCGGGTTGTGTGTCGTGGTCGCCCACGCCGCGCGACGGCCGCGCTCGACGAGGCGTGTCGTCCGCGCGCTGCGCACACGTTCGTACCGCCGCAGCGCGGACGGAACGTCGTCAGCCTGCGCGAGCGCCAGACCGAGCGCGATGGCGTCTTCGAGCGCCTGCGCCGCGCCCTGCCCCGTGTGCGGCAGCATCGGGTGCGCCGCATCACCAAGGAGCGTCACGGCGCCGTTGCCCCACGGGACGATCGGATCGCGATCGAACAGCGCATCACTTCGCGCATCGTCTGACCGTGTGGCGTTCACCGCGGCGCGGAACGTGTCGTCGAGCCTCACGCCGAAATGTGCGGCAAGACGAAGGGGGGCGTGGTCGGCCGGCAGCTCACGCGTCAGCACCGACATGTACCAGTAGAGGGCGTTCGAGCCTGCCTGCGCCAGCGATGCTTCGATGCCCGGCCCGAGATACGTGGCCGCACTGACGCCGTGCATCAGCGCAGTCGCATCGTACGCCACACCGCGAATGGCGTGGTAGCCGCTGGCGCGTGGTGGTCCTTCGGCCGGACGCAACTGCCGGCGGATCGCGGACGCCACGCCGTCAGCGCCAACGAGCAGGTCACCCGACTCGCGCCGCCCGTCGGCCAGCACGATCGTGACGCCCTTCGCCGTGGTCTCGAATCCGGCAACCGCGCTGTCGAGCAGAATCGGTTCCGGGCCGACGGCATCGAGCAACGCGCCGTGCAACACGGGTCGCGTGGCCACGATGGCGCGCGCCTGATCGATGGCATCGGGCAGATGCACGCGCTTGAGCGTGCGTCCGTCACCGGCGCGGATCTCGGCCCACTGCACGCGATGACCGCCGGCGAGCACGCGCTCGGCAAAGCCGAGCGCCTCGAGCGCTGCCATCGCATTCGCGGCAAGGTTCAGCGCGAAGCCGACCTCGCGCGGCGTCGTTGCGCGCTCGAAGATGCGGATGCGCCAGCCGGCGCGCTGCAGGACGATGCCGGTCGCAAGCCCGCCGATGCCGGCGCCGGCAATGAGTGCGGTGCGCATCGGACGGTTATCTCGCCTCCAACTCGAAGTCCTCGAACTCGAAGCCGGGCGCGACCGCGCAACTCACGAACGTGAACGCGCCCATCGATCGCGCCGCCTGCCACTGCCCGGCCGGCACGACGCGCACCGGCTCGACGCCGTCGCCAACGGGGCCAAGCGCAAGCGTCACGACATCACTGGCATCCGGCGATGAGGCCACAGACAGTTCGAGCACGTCGCCTTCGTGATGGTGCCACGTCTCATCGGACACCACCCGATGCCACCGACTGCTCT
>CAZVHY010000284.1:0-3919 GCA_964627115.1 uncultured Solibacteraceae bacterium
GCGTGGGCGCGCTGCCGCGGCGGCCTACGCGGCATAGGGACCGCAGAACATGAGCCGGAAACGCAGTGACATCCGCGCGCCATGTTACGGCAACGCGCTCAGCTCCGACGGGCAATTTCGCGGCGTGCGCGCGGGCCGGCGTTCACCGGCTCGTCGGCCCGTCCGCAATCCAGCCCATCTGTCCGTCCTCGAGCCGGATCATTCGGAACGTCCCGAACCGTCCGAATTCGTCGACGCTCGTGCCGCTGTCGACGGCGGCGAGGATTGGCGCAGTGCCGTATGGCGCGTCGAGCACGTCGGTCGTGTTCGCCAGGCGCGTGCGGCGGACGGCGCGATTGGCAGTCAGCAGATCGCGCGTGTCCACGTATCCCGCCGTACCGTCCGGCAGCGCGACGCGGTAACTCTGCGACGACGCGCCCTCGATGCGCATCGCGGCTTCGCGCTCGAGCACCGCACGACGCGGGGCGCCGGCGGCCAGCCCGGCGCGTAGCGGCACGGACGGCCGCGCGGTGCGCGCCCACGCGCCAAGCACGTCTGTTGGCGCACCCACCGGCGCAGGTGTTGCGTCGTCGACCGCAAGAAACGGGGCCGGATCGATCGGCCCGGGACTGTAGAGCCCGAAGTGCGGTGCGGTGGTGCGTGCGTTGCCGGTATTGCCGACGTAGTAGCCCGTCTCTCGAAGCGGCAGTGTCACCTCGTGCGCGGTCGCCAGCGCATGGGCTCCCGCGCGCAGCCAGTCCTGCGTCAAGGCCGCCGCGTCGAGGCCGGCTCGATTCAGACTGGCCGCGTACTGTTCGCGCGGCGACGGCGTGGACAGGCCTGGCACGAGCGAGCGCGCGCCAGCGCAGGCCGTCGCGCCAAGACTGAGCAGGAGCGCGAGCGTCGCTGCCGCCCGCGCCCGCTCACTTCGGCGGGCCACCCGGACCACCGCCACGCGTGGCCTCGCGCCGGCGCTGCACGCGTCGCTCGGCCTCGAGCCAGTCGTCGAAGTCGCGGCCGTCGGCGTAGCCCCGCTCGCGATAGAGATCATACGCCTCGCGCGCGACCTCGACGTCGATCGGCGGCACGGCGTCGCCGAGATGGATCGCCAAGGCCTCTTCGGACTCCGCGGGCGCTCCGGGGAAGTCGTCCGGGGCGTGACTGTTGCCCGCGGGGCTCTGGGGCGTGGTGTTGGTGGAACGTCGTGACTTCGGCATGGTGGGCTCCTCGTCCATCGGCCCGGCCGGCGCGGCGGAATACCGCGTCGCCGGACGTCGAGAATCCGTACGGTTCGATCAGTGCAGCGGAATCTCGTTGTTCGCGGATGCTGCGCGATCCGACAGGCGGGTGAGCGGCGACGGCACGAACCGCGAGACGCTCTGCCAGCCCGGACGGGCGTCGTCGCCCTCGGCGTCCGTGGGCTTCGGCAGCAGACGGTTCGACAGGCTCATCAGCCGCGCCATCGTCTTCGGGCACAGCGCATTCATCGCCACGGCCAGACGCGCGAGCGGCGTGAGAACGAGCTCGGGATCGCCGTGGCGGCACGCGTCAACGATCTGCCGTGCCGCGCGCTCGGCGCCAATCGACAATCCCGGGGTGGACGCGGCCGTGTGGAACCACGCGAACTCGCGACGATGTTGTCCCTTGAACGACGCGTTGTAGGTGGAGCCCGTCCGCATCAGGCCCGGGCACACCGTGGTCACGCGGAAACCTTCGCTGGCCAGCTCCGCTCCAAGTCCCTGCGACAGACCGGTGAGTGCGAACTTGCTCGCCGTATACGGCACGAGGTGCGGGACCGCGATTCTGCCGCCGATCGACGAGATGTTGACGATGCGGCGCGCACCCAGGCGATGCATGTAGGGGAGTGCCGTCCTGATCGTCCAGAGCGGGCCCCAGAAGTGCGTGGCCATGGCGCGTTCGAAATCGTCTGTCGTCATGTGTTCGATGGGCCCCACGTCGATGACGCCGGCGTCGTTCACGAGCACGTCGATGCGTCCGTGCTCCGCGAAGACGTCGTCGATGGTGCGCTCGATCTGCGCGCGATCCGTCACGTCACACACGAACGTCGAGACACGCGCGCCGGTCTGCGCCAGTTCCAGTGCCGCGCGCTCGAGCGCGTCGGCATCCCGCGCGGCCAGCACGACATACGCGTCCTCGGCGGCGAACGCACGGGCCATCACCAGACCGAGCCCGCGCGATCCACCGAAGATGACAACGACGCGGCCGGCGAAGTCGATGGCGCGCCCTGCTCGCAGGTGACGTGACAGGGCAGCGGCACCGGCCAGCGCGCCGGCGGCAAGGCCGAGGTAGTGAGCGGCTTTCATGACAGGTCCTCGGGGGAGTCGAGTCCGTTGCGCTGCAACTTGCGCGCCGCGCGGGGAGTCGTCAAGATCGCGCCGTTTCCAAGGCGTTGGAGCGGTCGCCTGCTCACTGTGGGAGGAGGCGTGGAGCGACCAGGGGAGCCGAGGGGGGCGCGGCGGCGACGTGCGATCATGGACCGGTGGCCGGAACGCCGGCAGGACACCCGACACAAGAGGCTGGGGACCGATGGGCAAGGTATACGACGAAATCGACACTCGCATGCAGGCGTTCATCGAGGCGCAGCGGATGTTCTTCGTTGCGACCGCACCGCTCGACGCCGAGGGTCACGTCAACGTCTCGCCCAAGGGACTCGACACGTTCCGGATCCTGACGCCACGCCGCGTTGCGTACCTCGACTACGTCGGCAGCGGAGCCGAAACGATCGCGCACCTGAAGGAGAACCGCCGCGTCGTGCTGATGTGGTGCGCGTTCGACGGGCCACCGAAAATCGTCCGGCTTCATGGCCGAGGTGAGGTGCTGGAGCCGCGGCACGTCGACTATCAGCGTCTGCTGCCGCTCTTTCGCGCTCCTCGCCCGCCCCGGGCCATCATCGTCGTCGCCGTCCAACGCGTGTCCGATTCGTGTGGATTCGGCGTGCCGCTCTACGAGTTCCAGGGCGAGCGGTCTCAGCTCACCGACTGGGCCGAGCGCAAGGGAACGGAGGCGCTCCTGGACTATCAGGTTCAGAAGAACGCGCGCAGTATCGACGGGCTGCCGGCCGTCACCTGGGTAGCGCGCGGGGACGAGTCTACCGGCTGACGGCCGGCCCCTCCGATCTCTGGTCACGGCCGAGGCGCGATACGCAGGACTTCGCCGTTCGACTCGTCGGTGACGATGTCCAGCGCGCCGTCCGGTCCTTCGCGCACGTCGCGGATGCGGCGATC
Organism: uncultured Solibacteraceae bacterium; assembly: GCA_964627115.1. Classification (GTDB taxonomy): domain Bacteria; phylum Acidobacteriota; class Vicinamibacteria; order Vicinamibacterales; family SCN-69-37; genus SCN-69-37. Next base: position 3,225 of record CAZVHY010000284.1, read on the forward strand.
CCGATCGACGAGCAGGTGCTCTTCGCCCACGACCCTGTCGCCGTCGAGCACGAGCCGCACGAGACGTTTCTCCTTCAGTGCGCCGACGAACAGATCGCCCCGCCACTCCGGAAACGCCGCGCCCGAATAGAACTGCGCGCCCGACGGTGCGATGGCCGGGTCCCAGTAGTACCGCGGATCGACGTAATCACCACGCGTCGTGACTGCGCCAGGGATCGGATCGCCCGAGTACTCCTCGCCGAACGCCACGAGCGGCCATCCGTAGTTGCGCCCGCGCTGCGCACAGTGCGAGCGTCAGCGGGCTGGCGACGTGAGGGGCTCGGCTCATCTGGAGGGCTCCTGCCGTCGGTATGGGGGCCGGGGCCCCTGCCTTGCAGGATGCGTGCTAGCCCGTCGACAGCGAGAACGCACTTTCAGGTGCGCGCGAGTCGCACACCAGGGCACGCCCTATGGCGCGCGGTCATCTTTCGAGGAAGTCGCCTGCCTCGGTTTTCAGATCTCCACGTCTTCGCGGTTCAACGTGGCCTCGCGCAGCTCCGTGAAGTACCGCACGAAGTCAGCGACGCGGTAGTGGGCGTTCAGGCCACTCGTGTTCGGCAGCAGCCAGATCCGCGTCCTGCCCATGGTGCGCGTCTGCCGTCCGAGCGTCGCGTGCCGCTCGCCGAACGCGGCGCGATACGCCCCGACGCCGAGGA
>CAZVHY010000285.1:0-3901 GCA_964627115.1 uncultured Solibacteraceae bacterium
CGGAACATCTTCCCCTCGAGCCCCTCGAGCGCGAAGATCGGCAGGTACACCGCGATGATGATCAGCACGCCGAACAGCACGGGCCGTGCGACCTCGGCGGCCGCGTCGCGAAAGAGCGCCAGCCGGCCCTGCCCATCGTGTACCGCGGCGCCGGCGTGCGCGCGGCGGCGCACGAAGTTCTCCATCATCACGACCGCGCCATCGACCATCAGCCCGAAGTCGATCGCGCCGAGCGACATGAGGTTGGCCGACACGCCGAACAGGCGCATGCCGATGAACCCGGTGAGCATCGACAACGGAATGACCGCCGCCACGATGAGTGCCGCCCGCACGTCGCGCAGGAAGACGAACAGCACGATGACGACGAGCACACATCCCTCGAGGAGATTGCGCGTCACGGTCCGCGTCGTCCGATCGATGACCTCGCTCTGGTCGTAGAACGGCTCGATGCGCATGCCGTCGGGCAGGCTCGCGGCGATTTCCTCCATGCGCGTCTTGACGCGCGCCGAGACGTCGTGGGCGTTGGCGCCCTTGAGCATGATCACCATGCCGCTGACGACGTCGCCTTCGCCGTTACGCGTCACCGCACCGTTGCGCAGCATCGGCGCGACCTCGACCGTGGCCACGTCGCGCACGAGCACCGGTACGCCTCCGGTCGATCGCAGGACGACACGTTCCAGATCCGACACACTCGAGACGAGACCGATGCCGCGCACCGTGTAGCGCTCATCGCGATGTTCGATGAAGCCGCCGCTGAACGAGTGATTGTTGTCGGCCACCGCGCGCAGCACGTCGCCGACGCCCAGGTCGTATTTCTCGAGCCGGGCCGGATCGACCGTCACCTGGAACTGCTTCGTCTGTCCGCCCCAGGAGTTGACCTCGCTCACGCCGGGCACCGATCGCAGGCGCGTGCGGATCTCCCAGTCGTGGACCGTCTTGGCCGCCATCAGGTCGACATTCTCGCCGGCGATCACGTACTGGTAGACCTCGCCGAACGCCGTGGCCACCGGTCCGAGCGTGGGCTGCAGTCCATCGGGAATGCGACCGCGTACGTCGGCCAGCCGTTCGGTGACGAGCTGTCGCGCGAAGTAGATGGGCACCGCGTCGTCGAAGACGACGGTCACCATGGAGAGGCCGAACTTCGAGATCGACCGGACCTCCTCGGTGTCGGGCAGGCCCATCATCGCCGTCTCGATCGGATACGAGACGCGCTGCTCCACCTCGGGCGCCGCGAGATTCGGCGCCTCGGTGATGATGACGACCTGGTTGTTGGTCAGATCCGGGAACGCCTCGATGGGCAGATCGCGAAATGCCACGATGCCCGTGACCACGAGCGCAGCCAGACACAGCAGCACGAATACACGCTGCCCGAACGTCGCGCGCACGAGACGTTCGACGAAGCCTCCAGAATCCTTCGCGACGTCACTCACGACTACTCGTCCCCGGCCGCGGGCCCGGCCACTTCCGACTTGAGCAGGAATGCGCCGGCCGTGGCCACCACGTCGCCATCGTCGAGTCCGCGCTCGACGATGACGTCGCCGTCGATCTCCGGACCGATCACCACGGCACGTCGCGTGAACGTGTCGCCGCGGCGGACGAAGACGACCGTCTCGCCATCGAGCGTCTGCACGGCGCGCGACGGCACCACGGCCATGCGGCGCGGCCGTCCCGCCTGCAACGTGATCGAGACGAACATCTGCGGCTTGAGACGGCGATCGGGATTGGCGGCCTCGACACGCAGCGTCACGCGGCGCGTGGACGCGTTGATGACGTCGCCAATGGCGGTGAGCGTTCCGCTGAACCGCTCGTCGCCGTACGCGCTGGTCGTGAGCTCGACACGGCTGCCCGTGGCCAGCCGGCCGAGGAGCGCCTCATCGATCTCGGCCGCGATCCAGACACGCGAGAGATCCGACACGACGAAGAGCGGAGTGCCGGGCGTGACCGCGGCGCCCGGCGACGTCAGACGCTCGACGACCGTGCCGCCGATGGGCGTGGTGAGCGGTACGGTGTCGTTGTCGTGCGGGTTGACGTCGGCGCTCGGCGTGAGGCCGTAGTGGTGGAGCTCCATTTCCGCGCGCGTGACCTCGGCATTGGCCGAGGCCACGACGTTGTCGGCCGCCGCGCGATCGGCCCGCGCACGTTCGAGCTCCTGCGGCGAGAGCGCCTTGTCGGCCACCAGTTGCGCGGCGCGCGATTCGGCGGTCTTCGCAAATGCGACCTCCGTGTCCGCTCGCCGCTGCTCGGCCAGCGCCTTGAAGTACCCGGCCCACGCGTCGTGCAGGGCATGACTGTGCATGGCGCCGAGCCGGGCGCCCGCGGCCACGCGGTCGCCCGGCTGCACGGCGACATCCGCGATGACCCCGTCGACGCGTGCGCCGATGCGCGCGGTGCGCCGCTCGTCGAACGTCACGACGCCGGTAGCAGCGAGCGGCTCGCTGCGCTCGACGATGCGGACGGCCGCGGTCACGATGCCCGCGGCCTCCGCATCGCGATCGCTCAGCGCGACCACGCCGGCCGGGCCGGCGTGGTCGCCGGCATCGGCGGGCGGCGCGCCGCCGCAGGCGGCAGCCGCGAGCGCGGCCGCGCCGAGCGCGACGCGCAGGAACGAGTGTCGGAAAGAGGTCATGGCAGCGGATTCTCCCCGGCCGCCAGGCGCGCATCGATGGCGGCCTGGATGGCGTCGATTTCGAGGTCAATGGCGAGACGTTCGGCGTCGGCGGCCACGCGCTCGGCGTCGAGCAGCCGCAGGATGTCGGCCGCACCGCTCTCGAACGCCGCGCGCGTCGCCGCGCGCGCGGCGGTGGCGGGCCCCACGAGTCGCGCGCGGACGTCCCGCGCGCGGCGTTCGAGAGCGACGGCGGTGGCGCGCGCCGCGGCGAGATCGCCGCGCGCGTGCCGCCGCACGGCCGCGAGCTCGCGCTCGGCCGCGGTCAGCTCGCCCGCAGCCAGCGCGCGGTCCTGACGATTGCGGCCGAACACGGGCAGCGACACGCCAACGGCCACGACGCCCGTGTCGATGCCGGCCGTGCGTTTGACGCCGCCCTGCACGTGGGCGTCGGGCACACCGGTCGCGTTGGCCAGCCGCAACCGCTCGCGCGCGAGCGCGACCGCGCGGCTGGCCTGCTGGACGTCACTGCGGCGATCGACGATCTCGTCGATCGCCGCGGCGTCGTCCGTTGCCACGGGCACGGCCGGCAGTTGCAGCAGCGCATCAGCGATGTCGCGGTCGAGACGCGCGGCAAGCAGGAGCCGCGCGCGGTCGGCGGCGACGTCCGCGCGGCCGAGCTCGATGTCGGCGCGCGCCTGGTCGGTCTGGAGTTTGAGCAGGTCGGCCTCTGGCGCGGTGCCGACGGCGACGCGGCGCGAGACGATGCGCACGAGCTCGGCGAGGTCGGCGGCCTGCGCCGCGAGGACGCGGCGCAGGCCGCCGGCGCGCAGGGTGTCGAGATAGAGCGCGGAGACGTCGCGGTCGAGCGCGCGGGCCGCGCGATCGGCCGCGAGGCGCGAAACGTCCAGGCCCGCCGCGGCCAGGCCGCGGCGGGCCTGGCGCTTGCCGCCAAGTTCGATCGTCTGCGACACGACGGCAAACGTGTCGGGCTCGACACCGGCCGCGCGCGCGCCACGCGCCCAGTTCTCGGAGCGGAATTCGACGGACGGGTTCGGCAGCGCACCGGCGTGCGCGAGGCCGAGTGTGGCGGCCTCGACGCGCGCCGAGGCGGCCGCCAGTTCAGGCGCCGCCTCGCGCGCGCGCGCCAGCGCCTCGCCGAGCGTCAGCGGCGTCTGCGCCGCCGCTGACGCCGCAACGGCGAGGAGCGCAGCGACGATCCCTGATACACACAGCCCTCGTGCCCATGGCATGAGGGTTGTGTGTATCAGGGGAGGATGAGAGGGGTATGAGAGA
>CAZVHY010000286.1:0-3854 GCA_964627115.1 uncultured Solibacteraceae bacterium
TGGCACCATGTCTATCCCCCCCACTTCAGCTTCTCGCGCAGCATGTCGAAGTGCGTGCGTGAGGAGGTGTGGATCAGCCGGAGACGCCGGGGCGATCGTTCGACGGTGATGGCCGATCCCGCCTCGAGGGGAATGCCGTCCTGACCGTCGATCGTGACGAGCAGATCGGGTGAGCGTTCGATGGCCGGGTACAGTTCGATGCGGCTCGTGGCCGGCAGCACGACCGGCCGGTTCGTCAACGTGTGCGGGGCGATGGGCGTCAACACGAACGCGTCGACCGACGGATGAACGATGGGGCCGCCAGCCGAGAGGTTGTACGCGGTCGACCCCGTGGCCGTGGCGATGATCAGCCCGTCGGCTTTCACGTGGCAGACGAACTGGCCGTCGACTTTCACTTCCACCTCGATCATGCGCGACAGCGCACCGCGCGTCACGACGACGTCGTTGAGGGCGAGGCGCGGACCGGCGGTGGCCACCGCAGGACTGTCGACGATCGTCGTCAGCATCAGGCGCGAGTCGACGCGCGTCCGGCCCTCGAGCAGCGCGTCGAGCGCCTGCGTCATTTCCGCACGGCCGATGTCGGTGAGAAATCCGAGGCGTCCGAGATTCACGCCGATGAGCGGCACGTCGGCCGGCGAATTGACCACGGCGCGCGCCGCGTCGAGCAGCGTGCCGTCGCCGCCAAAGGCAATGACGACATCGGCGCTGGCCGCCAGATCTTCCCGGTCCACGAGGGCCCACGGCCCGTCGATGCCGGCGGCCTCGGCGCCCGTGCGTTCGATGATGGGCGTGCAGCCGCGCGCGTCGAGCCAGCGGGCCGCGTCGCGCATGGTCTCGAGCGCGGCGGGAAGCGACGGACGTGCGACGAGTGCGGCACGCTGGAACGTCAGGCGATCAGTCATGGTGGGCGAGCAGCATCAGGAACTCCCGATTTCCTTCCGCGCCGGTGATCGGCGAGGCCTCGACGGCCAGCGGCGTCAATCCTACCCGAACGGCGGCGTCACCAACGGCCTGCACGACGCGGGCGTGCACGTCCGGATCGCGAACGATGCCGCCGGCGCCAACCTCCCCGCGCCCGGCTTCGAACTGCGGCTTGACGAGCACCACCGCGCGTCCGGCCGGTGCGAGCAGCGGTGGCAGTATCGGCAACAGGTGTGTCAGCGAGATGAAGGACGCATCGATGGTGATGACGCCGAACCGGCGCGCATCAGCCGGCAGTTGATCCGGCGTGAGATATCGCGCGTTCACGCCCTCGATACAGACGACGCGCGGATCGGTGCGCAGGCGCCAGTCGAGCTGGTTGGTCCCGACGTCGAGCGCCACCACCTTCGTCGCGCCGCGCGCGAGCAATACGTCGGTGAAGCCGCCAGTCGACGCGCCGATGTCGAGTGCCAGCGCGCCTGCCACGTCGAGATTGAAGACCTGGAGCGCGTGATCGAGCTTGAGTCCGCCGCGCGAGACCCACGGGTGATCGGCCTGTCGCAGCGTGATGTCGGCATCGTCGGCGACGGCCGTGCCCGCCTTCGTCACGGGCTGGCCGGCCACGCTGACGTGGCCCGCGAGGATGAGGGCTCGCGCCCGTTCGCGCGTCGGCGCGAGACCCCGCGAGACCAGCAGCAGGTCGAGGCGCGACTTCGGCATCAGGCTCAGGTCCGCCGCGTCAGGCTCCAGGCCGCGATCTCCTGCAGCCGGCCCTGAAGTCCCGCGGACTCGAGCGCCGCGGTGGCGCGCGCGATGCAGTGCGCGGCCATGCGCCGCGATCCGTCGAGACCGTAGAGCGCCGGGAACGTCGGCTTGCCGGCCGCCGCGTCCTTGCCGGCGGTCTTCCCGAGATCGGCCGCCGATCCTTCGACGTCGAGCACGTCGTCGACAATCTGGAACGCGAGGCCGAGATCGGCGGCGTAGCGATCGATGGCGTCGATCTCATTGGCGCTGCCGCCCGTCATGATGGCGCCCATGACCGACGCGGCACGGATGAGCGCGCCCGTCTTGCGCGCGTGCATGTCGGTGAGTGCTGCGGCGTCCGGCGCAGACGATGACGCCTGGCCGACGGCGGCGAGATCGATCGCCTGGCCGCCCACCATGCCGCGCGAGCCGGCGGCGTCGGCCAGGACGCGGACCGCATGCAGGCGCTGGTCTGTCGTCGCCGTGGGGCTCGCGGCGTCTACGGCAGGCGAGGGTGCGGTCGCCAGGACGCTGAAGGCATCGGTCAGCAGGCCATCGCCCGCGAGAATCGCCATGCCGTCGCCGTGGACGATGTGCGTGGTCGGCCGGCCGCGACGCAGCGCGTCGTCATCCATGGCCGGCAGGTCGTCGTGCACGAGCGAGTAGGTGTGCACCATCTCGACGGCACACGCCGCGGGCAGCGCGAGCGTGCGCGCGACATCGGCTTCGAGATCGCGGCGCGCGCCAACGGTTTCAGCGGCGGCAAGCGTGAGACACGGGCGCAACCGCTTGCCCGGGCCGAGCAGGGCGTACTCGAGCGGGGAGCCGATGACGACCGGCGGCGCGAGACCGGCCAGCACGCGCGCGAGCGCCGCTTCGATCTCGGTACGCAGACTGCGCAGATAGGCGTCGAGTGCGACGTCGGCTGTCACCGGTCGTTTCCGTCCGAGTCGGCCAGGTGTGACGCGTCCCTGACGTCACCGCGTTCGGTCAACTGCTCGATGCGGCGTTCGGCCGCTCCGATCTGCTCGTGGCAGTAGCGCGAGAGCGCCACGCCTCGTTCGAAGAGACCGAGCGAGCCGTCGAGCGGCAGATCGCCCGCCTCGAGTTTCGTCACGATCTGTTCGAGCTCGGCAATGGCCGATTCGAAATCCTTGATGGTGTCTGACATGCGATATCACTGTCCTTCGCGATCGCGACTCACCACGTCGACGCGCTGCCGGCTATCGTGAGTGGGTGGACGCGTATTCCTTGTTCTTGTAGTCAACCCAGTGGCCTTCGCCGTACCCGAGCGACTGCAGGTAACCTTCGAGGGCCGCGACCGAGGCCCCCATGTTCTCGAGCTGCCGCGGAACGACTTCCAGGATCAGGTGCGGGTGAAAACGGCTGAGCGTATCGGCTGCGCCCCGCAGCATGAGAAGTTCCGCGCCCTCGATGTCCGCCTTGATGAGATCCACACGTTCGAGGGCGAGTTCCTGCACGACATCATCGAGCCTCCGGCCTCTCACCTCGTATGGGCGCCCCGCGTTGCCGGCGTTGGTCGCCGATAGCGACGACGAGCCGCTGTTGCCGATGGCTCGCGAATCGAAGAGCGTGAGATCCTGTTCGGTCTCGGTGAGGGCGATCGGCTGAATCGCGACGTTCGCGGCCGCGCTCTCTCGCACGTTTTCCCGCAACTCGGCGAGCGTAACAGGATTCGGCTCGAAGGCCACGACCCTGCCTGCCGGACCCACGACCGTCGAGGCCATGATCGAGTCAATGCCGATGTGGGCGCCGACATCGAGGAAGACCGCGCCGGATGCGAGGCGCTCCTCGATCGCCGACCAGACCTCCGGCTCCCATTGACTCGTCCTGCTGATCAGGATCGTGCGGCCGATGTCGTCAGCCGGATCGAGCTTCAGGCTGACACCCGGACGTATCGTCACGCGGACCGGGCGCAGCAGGCCGACAGCCTGCAACAGGGGATCGGCGCGCCGGACCAGCCCGCGAGCCGAGACGATCGGAAAGTCCCTGGCCCACAGCCGCTCGAAGCGCACGTAGGAGCGAACGGTCCATGTCCTCCCCGTGTCGGTCAGCTGCGCCGCAGCGAACACAAGGATGGCCGTCGTCAGAACCGCAACCAGGCGCCGTCGTCGCATCGATACTCTGCCCCGCTCAGGCCGGCTCGGCCCGTTCGACGCGGCAGGTCA
>CAZVHY010000287.1:0-3830 GCA_964627115.1 uncultured Solibacteraceae bacterium
CCCAGCACCGGGATGTCGCCGAGTCCCGGAATGGTCTGCCGCTCGATGCGTTCGTCTTCGCGAATCAGGCCGGCAAGGATGTTGGTTTCACCATCGCGCAGGCGGATGGACGTCTTCACGTTGCGCGATCCGAACGTCGGCAGGCCATCGAACCCCGGTGCGCCAAGGCTGCTCAGCTCGATGTCGAGCACCAGCGTCACCTCGTCGTTCGCGTGCGTGCGCGGCGTGATGCCGATGTTGACGCCAACGGCTTCGTAGTTGAACTGCGTCTGCGGCTGGATGTCGAGACCGCCTTGCGTGATGGGCGCGACCCTGAGCGTCGGCACCGGCACGCGCTGGCCGAAGTTGGCGGCACCGTTGGTGCCATCGGTCATCCGCACGTGGGTGTTGGCCAGCGTCCTCGTGCGTGAGTCGTTCTTCACGAGCCGGTAGTACAGGGCCGGGATGTTGCTCAGCATCACGTCGGCCTGCCCGAGGTTTCGCAGCGTCTGGAGCGTGAGGCCGTCGCGATTCGCGTCGGCACTGCCGCTGATGCCGGTCGACCCCGGCGACGCGAGCTGGAGCCCGTACTCGTTGAGGCGTGTCCGATCGACTTCGAAAACCTCGACGTTAACCACGACCTCGGGCCGCGCTTTGTCGAATGCCGCGAGGAAGCGGCCGATCACCTGCATACGTTCGGGCGTGTCGCGCACGAGAATCGTGTTCGTGCCCGTCACCGGCGCCACGTACCGCGCGTCGGCCACGATGCGCAGCGCGTCCATCGTTTCCTTGAGATCCGCGTTCTGCACGGTGAACTGGCGGACGACGTCTTCGACGTTCGCGCGGCGGGCCGACGGCGTGTCGGGCACGATCATGACGATGGACGGCCCGGTCACGACGAAGAACGTGTTGGTGGCGCGCGCGACCGCGTCGAGGGCCGTACGGACGGGCATGCCGCGCTGCAGGGCCACGGGCGCCGGCACGTCGCGGAAATCCGGATCGAAGATGACCGACAGGTTCGCGAGCTGACCGATGAGTTGATAGACGGCACGTGCCGTTGATTGCGATCCCGTGCGGATGTCGGCGTCGAGCGTCGTGTCGGGAAGCTGATACCCCGCGGGTTCGAGCGCGTGCGTGCGCGCGAGCAGCGACTGCAGCGGCGTGCGCCCGTCGCCCGACGTCGTCAGCTGCGCGCGGAGCGCGACTCGCACGTCCTGCAGCAACTGCTCGGCATCCGCGTTGCCCGGATTGAGCTCGGTCGCCAGTTGCAGCTCGACCAGGGCATCGTCGTACCGGCCCTGTCCGGCCAGGCGGCGACCCGCGAGGAAGTGGGCGTCGGCCGCGCGCAGGCGCGCACGTTCGAGCCCCTGACGCGCCTCGACGTTGTTCGGATGTTCGCGAACGATCCGCGAGTATCGCGCAACCGCGAGATCGTGTTCCTGGAGCTGGTCGGCGGCCCGCGCCTGGCTCATGGCCGACGACGCGCACGCGGCAGAGACACCGAGGCTCAGGACGATGGCGCAGAGGGCGGCGAACCGTGGCACTACCTGACCTCCACGCCGCGCGGCACCGTGAAGGCGAACTCGCTGTCGGCCAGACCGCGATTCTCGCGAAGGTTGGTGAAGCGGAACGCCGACGTGCCGCCCTGCGCATCGACGATGATCAGGCCGCGGAACGCGAGCGACGTACGATCCACTTCGAGCATCAACCGCTCGAACTCGGCGTTCCTGTTGCGCGGCGTCAGGTCGAGCCGCCACTCGCCGGCGATCTGGTCTGCCGCAAGCGCGGCCGTGAAGTCGCGCGTGAGATTGCCGCGTCCGGCCAGGAAGAGCAATCCCGTGGCGGCGTCGTCTCCCGTGGGCATCGGCGACGGGCTGACGTAGCGGTCGCGCGGAAAGTACGCGTGGATGGTCGTGCCGTCCGAGACGAGCTGGTTCCGATCGCCGGTCGTGTAGACCCAGCGCATGCGGCCGGGTTTCTTGATCTTCACCTCGCCGCGTTCGACGACCGGCTTCGGCAGCAGCGGATTGGTCTGCATCTGGACGAAATCCGCGGAGAAATCGCGGATCGTGTCGTATCGGGCCTGCACGCGTGCGGCCAGGTCGGACGCGGAGGGGGCCTGCGCGCGCGGGGCGGGGGAGGCGAGGATGAACGCGGCCAGCAGGGCCACGACCGTTCGGACGACATGGCCCGGCATCTGGCTGGTGTGCGCCGAGCGATCCGCAACGGAAAAGCACCGGGTCATCGTCGTGCCATTGTAATGCGCGCATACGGCCCCGTGCGGGCTATGATGCGGGTGTGATCCCCGATGCCTCTGACGGCCCCGGGCGCCTCAGACGCGCCCTCGAAGAAAAGGTCGACGAACTGGAACTGCGCCTCGGCGCTGTCGAACGTCAACTGGCCGACCGCACCAGGCTCGCACTCGATCGTACCGGCCTGCAGCGGGCCGACAACCCTGGCCAAACCAGGGACGACCGCCCGTCCGAACCGTCTGACACCGAGTCCTGATTGCGCCCGATCGCTGATTGCTGTCCGGCATCGGTGCTCGAGAGGGAATAATGGGGACATGGCCGAACACGTGAGTGTCGTCGTGCCCTTGAACTGCCCGGCCTGCGCCGGGCCCATCGACGTGGCATGCGACGATGGGCCGCCGCAGACGATCAGGTTCAGTTGTCCCTATTGTCAAACCCCGCGCGAGTACGAAGCGCCAGGGCCGGTACTGTGGGTGGCCATGCGGCAGCACGGATCGGGGCCGGAGACGAAACACTGAGGGGAGGTTCTCAATCCCCCAAACACATGCCCATGTTCCTGGCGACCTGCAGGACGTCGCTGTCGAGGGGAATCGGGCGTGCGCGGCCGACGACGAGATCGAGCGGCACTTCCACGATGCGATCGCTGCGCAGCGCGACCATCACCCCGAATCGCTTGCGTTGAACGAGATCGACCGCGTGGCTGCCGAAGCGTGTCGCGAGCACGCGGTCGAAGGCCAGTGGACTGCCGCCCCGCTGCAGGTGGCCGAGCACGACGTGGCGGCTTTCCTTGTCGGTCATCGGCTCGAGCGTGCGTGAGATGCGTTCGGCAATGCCACCGAGCCGTTCCGCGTGACCGGGGCGTGTGGGCGCGACGATCACGCGCTCGCCGCCGATCGGCGCCGCACCTTCCGCCACCACCACGATGCTCGAGCGCGCGCCGAGCATGTCGCGCGCGCTGATGTGCGCGGCCACGCGCGACAGATCGAACGGAATCTCCGGAATCAGCGCGGCGTCGGCGCCGCCGGCAATGGCCGCGTAGAGCGCGATCCACCCGGAGTAACGGCCCATGACCTCGACGACCATGACGCGGTGGTGCGCGTGCGCGGTGGCGTGCAGCCGATCGATGGCATCGGTCGCGAACGCGACGGCCGTGTCGAACCCGAAGGTCATCGACGTCTCGACGATGTCGTTGTCGATCGTCTTCGGCACGCCGACAATCGGCACGCCCAGCTTCTGGAACTCGTGCGCGATGGCCAGCGTGCCGTCTCCACCGATGACCACCAGCCCCGACAGGCCGAGCGCGTGGAAGTTCTCGACCGCCCGCGCCGAATAGTCGACCGGCACGTCCGAGTCTCTCTGCGGATAGGCGAACGGATTTCCGCGATTGGTGGTACCGAGGATCGTGCCGCCGAACCGATGGATGCCGGTGACGTCGGGAATGCTGAGCCGCCTCGTGCGGCCGGGAAACATCAGACCGTCGAAGCTGTCCTCGATGCCGAGACACTCGATGCCGGCCGTGGTGGCCGATCGCACGACGGCCCGGATGACCGCGTTCAGGCCCGGCGCATCGCCTCCGCCGGTGAGGATGCCGATACGTCG
>CAZVHY010000288.1:0-3817 GCA_964627115.1 uncultured Solibacteraceae bacterium
TTTTTCTGGACGACCTCGCCGAGGTGGTGGCAGTGGTTTGTCGAGGTGGTGGCAGCGCCTGATCGAGTTGCTGCCACCACCTCATGAAGGTGGTGCCACCACTTCGTGGAACTGCGGGCACACGGTCATGAAGATGCTGTCCGTGGTTCGCCGATCTGGTGGCTGCGTCTCCGCGAGGTGGTGGCACCAGTTCGGCGAGGTGCTGGCACCAACTGGCCACGGTCGTGGTACCAACGCGGCGAACGACTGACACCAACTGGCCGACGTGATGGACGTGGCTGGGTGGCGGTGTGGCGGCACGCCCGATGTGCCAGACGGAGGACGGCGTGGACTGCACACGTCCGGAAAATGTTCTAGTCCTGGCGCTCGCGGGCGCGGCGGGAAGAACTGCGGGCTGGCGTCGTCCCCATCAGGACGCGCGTCTCGCGCGCGAACGGCCAGAATCCCGTCTGGTCTGTCACCTCGATGGTGACTGGCGCGATATCCGCGGCGGCGTTCGTGCCGTCCCACCACGCGACGACACGCCCCGACGCGTCGTCGCGGATCGTCACGCTGGTGAGCAGAGAACGTGCGCCGCCGGGGTGAATCTGCCACGCGTGCAGCGTGCGTCCCGTGTGCGAGCCGACGCGATCGAGCGCCAGCCAGAGGCCACGCGACGGACTCAACACGGCCAGGCCGACGGCTTCGTCTCCGGTTGGACTCGTCAGTCTGACGCCGCGGCCATCAGACGCGCTCAAGATGTCGAACAGCACATCTCTGCCCGCGGGCCGATCGCGCGCTGTGCCGCCCAGTTGCACCGATCCGGACCGGCGGCCGCTGGCCTCAGATCCACCGCCGGCGCCTGCCGTGGCGCCTCCGTGCGTGGCCGTCGCGATCAGCACCAGCACGACGGCGATGGCGTGCAGCAGGCCACTGGAAAGCAGGGCAATCCACGGTCTCGAGCGAGGGCCCAGACTCATCGTGATCGATTGGACACCGTCTGCTGCTGATTGGCGATCACCCCGTCATTCGTTCCCACCGCATCACCACGCCGTCGTCCGGATCGTCGACCTCGCCCACGTACGCGAAGCCGGCTTTCTCGAGCACGCGCCGGGAGCCGATATTGTCCGCCCTGGTGTGCGCACGAATGAGGGTGACGCGCGTGTCGTCCGATGCAAAGCCGACGAGGGCGCGGGCGACGTCGGTGGCGAAGCCGCGCCGCTCGAACGCCGGAACGATGCCGTAGGCGATCTCCACGACGCCGAGCTCATCGGGCTCGCCTTTGAAGCCGCCGCCGCCGATGGCCTGGCCCGATTCGGCCTCGATGACGAAGAACCCGTGATGCCACGGATTGACGCCCGTCGTCGTGCGCAGGCTGGCGAGCCACTCCGGCGACACCTCGCCGGACACGTAGAACGCACGAAGCCCATCGGCGGCATCGACACCAGTCACGTCGCGAAACCTGGCGGGATCGCCAATCAGCGTCAGGAGGAACGATGGCGCCGCGGGGAGGAGCGAGATCCGATCGGATGCTGCCATGTGTTTCGGCCGGCCGTAGAATAGCGCGCACGACATGCGCCGGCACCCCATCTTCGAGTCGCTGATGTTCTGGGCGACTGTGGTATTCGTCGTTTACATGATGGCCAACTGGCCGTGAGGGGCCAGTACACTGACGCCATGACGTTTGGCCGCTCGCTGCTTCCCCTGTGGCCGCTCGATCCAGCTGCCATCTACCTCAATCACGGTACGGTCGGCGTCACACCGCGGCGTGTGCTCGAGGCCCAGCAGGCGTGGCGTGACCGCATCGAGCGCCACCCGGCGAAGTTCATGCTGCGCGACCTGTGGACGTTCACCGGCACGACCGATGGCCGGCCGACGTTGATGCGACAGGCGGCGTCCGACGTGGCCGCCTTCGTCGGTGCCAGGCCGGATGATCTGGTGTTCGTCGACAACACGACGACCGGCGTGAACGCGGTGCTGCGCTCGCTGCCGCTTCGCTCGGGCGATGAAGTGCTGGTGACCGACCACCTCTATGGCGGTCTCGCTGCCGCTGTGACGCACGTCTGTCACGCGGCCGGCGCCACGGTCCGTACAGTCGCCGCGCCTTATCCGGCGTTCGACGCCGCGACATCGGTCGAATGCGTCGCCAACGCCCTCGCCGATCGCACCCGGCTCGTCATCGTCGAGCACATCGCCGCCGAAACGGCCGTCGTGTGGCCCGTGGCCGACATCGTGCGCGCGTGCCACGCCAAAGGGGTGCCCGTGCTCGTCGACGGCGCACACGTGCCCGGCGCGATCGCACTCGACGTCGACGCCATTGGCGCGGACTTCTACGTCGCCAATCTTCACAAGTGGGCGATGGCCCCTCGCAGCGCCGCGTTTCTCGCGGTCCGAGAGGAGCACCACGTCACGACGCACCCCGCCGTGATCTCCTGGGGGTTTGGCAGCGGACTGACGCAGGAGTTCGACTGGGTCGGCACACGCGACCCCACGCCATGGCTCACAGCGCCCGAAGGTATCCGTTTCCTGCAGGACCTGGGCTACGACGATCTTCGACGTGCGAACCACGACCTGGCCTGGCGCGCGGCGCAGTACTTGAGCGATCGCTGGGGAACGCCGCTACTGATCGACGAAGCGGCCGTTGGCTGCATGGTCAGCGTGATGGCGCCCGAGTCGGTCGGCACGTCGACACCGGACGCCCAGCGACTTCGCGACCGGCTGCTGTTCGAACACGACATCGAGGTGCAGGTTCACGCGCGCGCCGGCCGCGTCTGGGTGCGCGTGTGCGCGCAGGCGTACAACGAGTTTGCCGACATCGAAGCGCTGGGCCGGGCTGTGGTGCCGTAGGCGGTTCACGGCATGAACCGTTGTGTGGCACGTTCGGCTGCGAGGGCAGTGCCGTTCTCGAGGACGACGGGCGGGGTAGGCGCGTCGTTGCGCCTCTGAGCCGTCAGCGTGGAGCTTCGCCCTTCAGCCACGGCCCGAAGACCGCATCCAGAAGCGTCTCGTCCACGTAGAAATTCGTCGCACGCAGTCGTTCGAGCAGGTCTGGCACATTCACCACGCCATTCTCGGCCCCTGATCGAAGCACGCCCAACGTCCCCGTCACTCGCAGATGGCGACGCTTCGCTTCGGCACGTCCGGCCGCGTCGTCGATGAGGAGCAGATCCGCGCGCAGCGTCGCTGCCAGTGCGATGGCCGCTCGCTCGCCGGCGTCCAAGTCCTCCATAACGGTCGAGACGAGTTCGGGCGCAACGGCGCGAATGTCGACCCATGGAGGTGGCCGCGTCATCCACTCACGGACCACGCGCGGCGCACCAGCGGTTGTCAGCTCACTGACGACGGCCTCGGGCAACGACCACATGAGTGTAGAAGCGCCGGAGCAGATCGACGTGGTCCAGCAGGACCAGGTAGTGCAGCGGCCCACTGTCGGCAACGACGATCATCGATTGGGCAGAATTCCGAGCTCTCGCTGCGCGCGAAGGTCGTCCTCCAGATCCGCGACGGTGTACCGAAGCGGCACACGGTGCTCCTTGAGCAAGGCATGGACCTGGAAGCGCGAGTCGAGTTCCAACAACCGGCGCACCTGCGACTCCGTCAACGCACCTGTGCGATACGCCTCAACGGCGATGGCTTCAAGTGACCGGCGTGACACATCATCCCACCGCTCCTCGAGAGCGGCAGAGATGTCCTCGGGCAATTGAATGGTGACCCGCATGTTGTGCCAATTGTCCAGTTGGCACTGCGACGCCGCCGGGTGGCGCTGTTGGCTGCGTCTGACTATGGTGCGGAAGAGAGGACTCGAACCTCCACGACCTTGCGGCCACAAGCTCCTGAG
>CAZVHY010000289.1:0-3806 GCA_964627115.1 uncultured Solibacteraceae bacterium
TGCTGGTTCATCGCCACCTGTGCCCGGATCCTTGCACGTCACCGCTGGGGTCGCAAGCCGGGGACATCTCGATGGAGATACCCGGAGTACCGGATGTGTATCATTGCGCCGAATGCCGGCTGAGACCCCGCCACTCGACCGCGACGTCGTCGTCGAGCAGCTCGAGCGAATTCTCTCGAGCGCTGCATTTCGACGATCGGAACGCTCGAGTGCGCTCCTCCGCTACGTCGTCGAGCAGGCCGCCGGCGGGCGGCCCGATCGATTGAAGGAGTACACGATCGGCGTCGAGGTCCTGCAGCGAGGCGCGGACTTCGACCCGCGAATCGATCCGATCGTACGCGCGGAGGCGTCCAGGCTTCGGACGCGCCTCGAGGAGTACTACAGGAGTGAAGGCCAGACCGATCGCGTCGTGATCACGCTGCCCAAGGGTGGCTACGTCCCCGAGCTCACGCGTCGCCCCGAGCCAGATACCGTTGCTGTTCCTCGTGACGTGCAGGGATCGAGACGCCTGGCCGTCGGTGGCCGGGTGCTCGTGTTCGGTCTCGGTCTCGTCACGGGTCTCGCACTCAGCCTGCTGCCACGTGGGCACGCGGCGCGCGATGACACGTTCTCTCCGCGGTTCGACACGATTCTGGCCTCGGACGGTGTGCTCGCCTCTGACGTCGGCACGTCACTCGCGTTGTCGGCAGACGGACGGTCGCTCGTCTTCGTCTCCCGCGACGCGGAAGGACGCACACGTCTGAATCTCCAGCGGCTCGATGAAGGCGCGGCGAGTCCGATCGCCGGTACCGAAGGCGCGCGCGGACCATTCTTCTCGCCGGATGGCGCCTGGATCGGCTTCTGGGCCGACGGTGCCGTCAGGAAGGTCTCTGTCGAAGGCGGGGCGCCTGTCGTGCTGCACACGAGTGCCGACGTGCTCGGCGCCGACTGGGTCGACGATGACACCATCGTCGCCGCGCTCGGACCGTCGCGAACGCTCTGGCGCATGTCCGCCACACCCGGGGCGCCGATCGAAGCCATCCTCGACCTTGCCGCGGAATCGAAGTCGCCCGTGTGGCCGCAGGTGCTGCCCGGCGGAGACCTGGTGCTCTATTCCGTACACGCCGGTGCAGGCACCGGCGCTGACGGATCGGCGATCGAAATCCTCTCGTTGCGAACGGGGGAACGAAAGGAGCTGGTTCGCGGCGGTACGTTCGGGCGGTACGTCGCGAACGGGTATCTCACCTATGTCAATCAGGGAACGGTGTATGCCGTGCGATTCGACCCGGCGCGCCGGTCGCTGTCGGGGTCGCCGGCCCCGGTGATCGGCAACGTGTCGTACTCGACGACGTTCGGGTACGCACAGTTCGACGTCTCGAAGAACGGCACGCTCGTCTATCGTCAGGCCGCCGAAGGTGCGCCGTCCATCCTGGCGTGGCTCGATCGCACTGGCGCGACGTCACCGCTCCTCACGCGACCCGGCCGGTACGCCTGGCCCGCCATGTCGCCGCAGGGACGCTATCTCGCCGTCGTCATGGCCGACGGCGGCGAGCCGCGCGTGGCGATCCGTGATCTACGCACGGAGGAGACCGCCCCTCTTGCCGCAACCGCCAGCGACTACAGCGGGCTCGTCTGGTGGCCGGCCGGCGATCGCCTGGTCCTCGGCGGCTCGAAGGGCATGACGTGGATTGACGTGACGAATCCCGCGCGTGCCGGCGTGCTCACGTCCGGCCAGCGTGTCCAGGTGCCCTGGTCCACGCCACGGGACGGCGCGCGCCTGGCGTACGCCGAGATGAGCGCGGGCACCGGATTCGACATCTGGACGGTTCCCGTCACGGTCACCGACAGCGGACTCCAGGCCGGCACGCCCGAACCGTTCCTGACGACGCCGGCGTTCGAGAACCATCCGGCCTTCTCGCCTGACGGACGCTGGATCGCGTACGGCTCCAACGAGTCCGGTGCGTCCGAGGTCTACATCCGGCGCTTTCCCGACGATGGCGCGAAGATCCAGGTGTCAGATGCCGGTGGCAGCATGCCACGGTGGAGATCGAACGGGCACGAGATCGTGTATCGCACGGCGGGCCGCCGCCTCGTCGTCGCGCGCATGACGTACGAGGACGGCGCGTGGCGGGTGGAGACGCGACACGCCTGGCCCGCGCGGCCGTTCGTCGATACCGGCGTGCTGCCGAACTTCGACCTGGCTGAAGGCGATCGCGCCGTCGCCATGCTGCCCGCGGCCGACGAGGAACCCGATTCCAGCCAGGTGACGATCGTGCTCAATTTTCCGGCGGCCGTTGCCAGGCGGCTCGCGGTTTCTGCGCCGTAGACGTGCGCGTGCGGCACGGTGCGGTTCCGTGCTTCCGTTTCCGGCCGTCAACGCGCCATCGTGCAGGCTGGAGGCACGATGGTGCGCAGATTTTCGATTCTCATCGGGTTGGTGCTGATCTCAGTGGCCGGTGCCGGCCAATCGTCCGGTGCCGGTCAATCGCCGGCACGGCCGCCAGTCATCGACGCTCACACGCACATAGGGGCCACCACCGGACCGCCGGTGATGGACGCCCTGAACGTTCGCTACTGGCTGCTCACATCGAATGCCGAGACACTGCGCAACTGGGCGAAGGTCGAGACCATGGCCGAGCGCTATCTGCCCGCGCTGGGGTTCCCCTGTCCCGGAGGGCGGGATGCGATCTACGGCAAGACGCGGTGTCACGATTCGCTCTCGGACTTTCCGAGCGTCGAGTGGCTGCGCGGCGAAATTCAGGCTGGCCACGTGAAGGCGCTCGGTGAGCTCGTGCCTGAGTATCTCGGAATCGGCCCAAACGATCCGCGGTTGGAGCCCTATTGGGCACTGGCCGAGGAGCTCGACCTGCCGGTGGTGGTGCACATGGGGCCTGGACCGCCCGGTGCCGCGTACGAATCGAGTCCGATTCCGGTGAAGCACCCTGACTTCCGCATGGCCGCCGGCGATCCCTTGCTCTTGGAGGACGTGCTGCTGCGGCACAAGCGACTGCGGCTCTCGGTAGCGCACGCCGGATGGCCACGGCTCGAGTCGATGATGGCCCTGCTGTACGCGCATCCGCACGTGTACGTCGATACGGGTGGGCTGCAGTCGGATCGGATCCTGCCGCGTGCGGCCTACTACCGGTACCTTCAGGCGCTCGTGGAGAACGGTTTCGGGAAGCGGATCATGTTCGCCTCCGACTTTCCCGACCAGATCGAGATGGGGATTCAGGCCATCCTCGACGCCGACTTTCTGACGCCAGGGCAGAAGGACGACATCCTGTGCCACAACGCCGCCCGTTTCCTGCGGCTCGATGAGGGTATCTGCCGGGCGAACTGAGTGGGCTCCCAGCCTTCATCTACTTCTCGCGTCTGTAGGCTCTCGCGAGCAGCGACACCGGATGCGCGACTTCGATCTTCGCGCCGGCGGCGTCGAGGCCGCGCAGCACCTGGAGGTGGCAGCCAGGATTCGACGTGGCCACGCATGAGGCCTTCGTCGCGAGGATGTTGGCGGTCTTGCGGTCCTGCAGCTTCGTGGCCTGTTCCGGTTGCGTGATCGTGTAGACGCCCGCGCTGCCGCAGCACCAGCTCGATTCGGGCAGCTCGGTGAGCGTGACGCCCGGAATCATCTTCAGCAACTGGCGCGGTTGCTTCGAGATCTTCTGGCCGTGCACGAGGTGACACGACTCGTGGTAGGTGAGCGTGACCGGCGAGTCGAACGGACTCGCCTCGGGCGCACGCGCGCCAATCTGCACGAGCCACTCGTGCACGTCCTTCAGCTTCCGATCCCAGGCGTGCGCGCGTTCGCGGTACGCCGGATCGTCAGC
>CAZVHY010000290.1:0-3792 GCA_964627115.1 uncultured Solibacteraceae bacterium
ACCCTTGCCCCGTCCGTGAGCGTATCGGGCGGATAGGCGACGAGCGTCGCGCCTTCGTCGAGGCCGTCGACGACCTGCACGCTGCGCGTGCCGCGCTGACCGATGGTGATGCGGCGGAGCACGGCGCGATGGTCCTCGACGACGTAGACGGCCCAGTCGTCGCCCGCGCGGAACAGCGTCGACAACGGCACCTGCAGGACCGACGGCTCTTCCCAGGTGACGATGCGGACTTCGACGCGGAAGCCGTCGCCGAGCCGCGCGGCTTCGCCGCCCGGCTCGACGAGGTCGATGACCACGTTCACGCGCTGCTCCTCGACGCCGAGCGCCGAGATCTTCGTGAAGCCCGACGGCTCGACGCGCCGTACGCGGCCCTCGAGCTCGGCGTCCCCGCCCCACTGCTCGACGATCACGCGGCTGCCCGGCCCGACGCGCACGGCATCGACCGACAACAGATCCGCCACGATCTCGATGGCCGCCGGATCGCCAATCTCGAGCAGCGGCTCGCCGGGCGCGACCACGCGCTGGCTTTCCCCGTGCCTGACGAGCACGGCGCCGTCGACCGGCGCCGTGATCGTCACGGCCCGCCCGTCCGGCACGGCGCCCGCGGCGCCGAGCCGGGCGCGCACGCCCTCCACCTCCTGCCGCGCCTGCGCGACGGCGAACGCCGCCGCGCGCGCGGCGTCGGCCGCCGCACGCTGGTCGGCCTGCTGCACCTCGAGCGCCTCGCTGGCCAGCGCGCCGGCCGCGGCCAGCGCCTCGGTGCGCGCGAGCTGGCGCTCGATGAGCGCGAGCGCCGTGCGCGCACGGCGCTCCTCGGCGTCGGCGCGGCCGAGGGCCGCCTCGGCCGCGCCGCGGGCGGCCTCGAGCTCGGCGCGCGTGCGCGCGTCGAGCGGCACGGGGGCCGCGGGGCGCACCGTCGCCAGGACGGTGCGCCCGCGCTCGACACGGTCACCCGGCTGCAGCGTGATGCGCATCAGCTCGCCCGCGACCGGTGACGTCACGACGAACCGGTCGCGGACGCGCGTGCGGCCGTCCTCGTCGATCGTGACCGTCAACGGTCCGCGCACGGCGTCGACCGTCGTGACCGCCACGGTCGCGGGCCACACGGCCATCACCACCAGCGCCACGACGACGAACACGCCGACGAGGAAGAAAGGACGACGAAAGAGTGCGAGCATCGCTGTTTCCTGTTTCCCTGCAGCCTATTCCCTGAGTTTCAGCACGCCGACCAGGTCGAGACGATCCAGCCGCCGCCGGACCAGCAGGCCCGAGACGAGCGACGCGGCCAGCACCGTCAACGCCGACCACGCGGCCGCGCGCGGGTCGAAGACCATCGGAAACCGGTACATCTCACTCTCGAGCGAGCCCACCAGCACCGTTGTCAGCGCGTGGCCGACGAACGCCCCCGGCAGGATCGCGCACAGCGTCAACACCGCCAGCTCGCCGAGCAGGATGAACGAGATCTCGGCCCGCGTGAAGCCGAGCACGCGCAGGCTCGCCAGCTCGCGGCTGCGCTCCGACAACGAGACACGCGCCGCGTTGTACACGACGCCGAACGCGATGATGGCCGCAAACCCGATGTTGAACGTCAACATCACACCCATGTTCTCGTCCATCATCTGGCGGAAGTTCCGGATCATCGTGCGCTTCGACGCCACGCCGGCCACCGACGGCACGCGCTTCAACGCCGCGATGAGTTCATTGTCGCGCGCGGGATCGGTCACCAGGGCCGCGCCCGACAGCATCATGTCCTCGCGCATCAGCCCGTGCAGCGCGTCGATCTCCATATACGCGGAGGTGCCCAGCAGGTCGTCGACCAGTCCCACGACGGGCACGCGGCGCACCGGCTGCGAGCCCTCGAGGACCTCGACCGTGATGTCGTCGCCAGGCGCGACGCGGAGCGCCTCGGCCAGCACCGACGACAACACCAGCCCCTCGCGCCGTGGCGTGACCACGCGCTCGAATCGGTCGACGGGGTGCTTCAGCTCGGGCGCCTCCGGCAGCCCCGTGATGGCCAGCGTGCGATGGACGTGTCCGGCGCGCAGCCGCGCGGCCACCGACCGTTGCGGCTCGACGTACAACACACCCGGCAGACGCGCCAGCTCGTGGCGCGCCGACGGACCGGCGGGCTCGACGAACGTCACGGTCATGCTCTGTCGCTCAGCCACGGTGAACTCGCGCGTGACCAGCTCGTCGACCGCGCGCATGAGGCCGAAGCCCACCTGGAGGATCGCGCCAGCCATGGCAATCCCCAGCACCGTCGTGAGTGCGCGAACCGGCTGCCGCTGGAGGTTGCGCGCGAGCATGCGTGTGGTGGTCGCCAGGCGGAGCGTGGCTTCCACGACGCTCGGGCGATACCGCGCGGGCGCCTCGGGCTGCATGGCCTCGGCCGGCGCAATGCGGACCGCGCGCCGGACCGCGGCGTTCGCACCCACGAACGCGGCCACGAGCGAAATGGCCAGCGCCTGCAGCGCGACCGCCGGCGAGAGGTGGAACGACAGCGCGGGGAAGCGGAAGTACTCGCTGTACAGATCCACCATCGCCGTGCCCATCCACACGCCGAAGAGCACGCCGACGACCGCGCCGACGAAGGCGATCACCAGCGCCCACTTCAGGTAGTGCCAGACCAGCTCGCGATTGGTGTAGCCGAGCGCCTTGAGGGCAGCCAGTTGCGGCCGCTGCAGCGTCAGCGCGCGTGTCAGCGCGATGTTGAGGACGAAGGCGGCGACCAGCAGGAAGATCAACGGCACGAAGAAGCCGAAGCTGCGCAGTTGCCGGAGCTCGCTGGTGAGCAGCCAGTTCGAGAGCTGATCGTCGCGCAACACGGCGCCCATGCCACCGTACGGCTCGAGCA
Source organism: uncultured Solibacteraceae bacterium (assembly GCA_964627115.1). GTDB lineage: Bacteria > Acidobacteriota > Vicinamibacteria > Vicinamibacterales > SCN-69-37 > SCN-69-37. The sequence continues at coordinate 2,855 of CAZVHY010000290.1, forward strand.
GCCGATCGAGATCGGCCAGCACGGCCGGCGGGAACGCGTCGCGCGCGAGCGAGAGCGACACGTCGTTGAAGGCGCCGTCCATCTCGAATGCGGTGGCCAGCGCCTCGCGCTCCATCCACAACACGCCGAACAGCCGATCGTCGGGCACGATCTCGCCGGGCCGCAGGCTGTAGACGTACTCCGGCGACAGCACGACGCCGACAATGGTGAGGTCGCGGCGCCGGCCGTTGATGATGGCCGCGATCTGATCGCCGGGGTTGAAGCCGTGCGCGTCGACGAACGACTCGCTCGCCATGACCTCGTCGGATCGGCCTGGCGAGACCCAGCGGCCGCGCGTCATGTACACGTCGTTGAGCCGGGGCCGGCTGTGGGCGGGCACCGAGATCAGCCGGCCGGACGCCGGCTCGTCGAGCCCAGGCACGTCGAGCACGACCTGGGCCACGACGCGCGTCTCCACGTCCTGCACGCCCGGGATCGCGCGAATGCGATCGGCCAGCCGCTCGGGCGCGCGGCGGACGCTCGCGAACGCGTCGGCGAAACGCTGCGCGCTGTAGTACCGGTCGCGCGCCCGTTCGAGCGAGTCAAAGTTCGCCAGGTAGGCCACGAACATCGCGATGCCGGCCGCGATGACGAGCGCAATCGCCAGCGCCTGCGTCCGCATGGCCACCAGATCGCGCAGCAGCTTGCGGTTGAGCGCGCTCAGCATGCGACTTTACTCAGTCGCGTGGGGCCCCACCCCCACGCGAATCGAGATGAACTGACGCCGAGCCCTCACCACTCGCGCGACGCGCTCGGGTTCGGGCTGTCCCTGCCGCGCCTGCCCGCCGCCGTGCCGTCGTGCCGCCGCGCAGCCCGTTCACCACCGTGTCATCGCAGGGGCGGGCCCCCGTGCCCGCCCGCCGCCGCGCCGCCGTGCCGCCGCGCAGCCCGTTCACCAC
>CAZVHY010000291.1:0-2349 GCA_964627115.1 uncultured Solibacteraceae bacterium
TTCGTCCTGTCAGGTGCCGCGGCGCTGGTCTACCAGATCGTCTGGCAGCGGCTGCTGGTCCTCTTCTCGGGAAGCGACGTTTATTCGTCGACGCTCGTCATCGCGTCGTTCATGGCCGGGCTGGCCATCGGGCATCTGGGCGGTGGTCATCTGGCCGATCGTCGATCGCCGCGTGACTGTGTGAAGCTGTTCGCCACCGCCGAAGCCGGCATCGCGATATTCGGTCTGGCCAGCAGCTTCCTGTTCTACGACGTGCTGTATCAGCGTCTCGGTCCGCTCGGCCTGCCGCCGGCGATCATCGGGCCGATTCTTTTCGTCAGCCTGCTCTGGCCCACGTTTTTCATGGGCATTTCGCTGCCGCTGCTCGCTCGGGCGCTGACTGAGGATCTCGATCGCGCTGCCGTGCGGATCGGCCAGCTCTACGGCTTCAACACGATCGGCGCGGCGGCTGGCGCGATCGGCGCAACCTGGTTGCTCCTGCCGCGCGTCGGTCTCGACGGCGCACTCTGGTTCGGTGCGGCGGCCAATCTCGTGTGTGCGTTGACGGCGCTGCGATCGCTCCGGCGCCCGGCCGTATCCGTCGAAACGCCGAGCGCACGCGCCAGTGTTGCCGCTCCGCCGGTGGCCGATGTGCGCGCGATCGACGCGTCGCGCTGGCAACCGACGTTTCTCGTCTGGGCCGCAATCTATGGTCTGGCCGGGTTCCTCGCACTCTCGCTCGAGATCGTCTGGTTCCGGCTGCTCGGCGTGATCGTCAAATCGACTGCGTTCACCTTCGGCACGCTGCTCGCGGTGTACCTCGGCGGACTCGGCATTGGTTCGCTTGCCGGCATCCGCTATGCGAACCGATTCCGGCGGCCCGCCGTCGCGTTCCTCATGATCCAAGGCGCGGTGGGGCTCACGGCAGGACTCACGCTGCTCGTCTTCGTTGGCCTCGCGACGCACGTCGACTGGCTCGCCACGTACTTTGCCGGCTACGAGCCGCTCAACGTCGGGCAGAACCTGCGGCGGCTGCAATTGCGATCGCTCGTCGACGGCGTGATGTTCACCGATCCGGCGCAGCATCTGCCGTGGGAGGCGGTGCTGCTGTATCTCGCGCTTCCCGCGCTGCTGATTGGCCCGCCGACATTTCTCATGGGCTTCGCGTTCCCCGTGCTGCAGCGCGTCGTCCAGACCGACTTTGCGCGTCTCGGCCGTCATGTGGGCGCGTTGCTGCTCGCCAACGTTGCCGGCAGCGCCGCGGGCACGCTCCTCACCGGCTGGGTGGCGCTGAATGTCCTCGGCACGGCCGTCACGTTCAAGGTGCTGCTTCTTGCGAGCCTCGTCTTTCCGCTGCTGGCGCTACGCCTCACGTCGTCCGCGTCGTCCTCCTCCACGAAGATGACCAGTCGTGCCGGCGCCGGCGTGCTGGCTGTTGCCGTGGTGCTGGTTGTGTTCTTCTCGCCGCGCGCCGAGACGCTCTGGTCGACGCTCCATGGCACCGGCGTCGATCGCATCGTCTTCGGCGAGGACGCCACCGGTCTTTCCGTGATCCGCGAGAACGGCACGACGGTCGAAGCGGGAACGACGGTATTCGTGAACGGGATCGGGCAGAGTGGGACGCCGTATGGTGGCATTCACACGGCGCTCGGTCTGCTGCCGGCATTCATTCATTCCGAGCCGAAGCGAATCGCGATCATTGGACTCGGATCCGGCGACACGGCCTACGGTGCGGCCGGGCGGCCGGAGGTCGAGACGATCACGAGTATCGAGATTGTCGGTCCACAGCTCGACACGTTGATGACGATCGCGCCGCGTCATCCCTACGGCGGCCTGCAGGGGCTGCTCGACGATCCGCGCATTCATCACGTGGCGGCCGATGGACGGCTCGAGTTGATGCGTGCCACCGATGGGTTCGATGTCATCGAGGCCGATGCGCTCCGGCCGACGAGCGCCTACTCGGGCAATCTGTTTTCCGACGGCTATTTCGAACTGATGCGGAGGCGGCTGCGGCCGCAGGGGCTGGCGGTCACCTGGTCGCCGACCGTGCGCGTGCACAACGCGTTCGTCCGCGTCTTTCCGTACGTGGTGGCACTTCCCGAGATCCTGATCGGCAGCAACGAACCGATCGCGATCGATCGCGACGCCATCTTCGCCCGCCTCGACGATCCTCGCGTCCGCGCGCACTACGAACGCGCCGGCATTTCCGCCAGGGATCTCGCCGAGGCCTATCTGATCGAGCAGGCGCGTTACACGCCGGACTTCGATCGCCGGACGCTGACGGACTTCAACACCGATCTCTTCCCGCGTGACGAACTCGACCGGCCCGCTCCGCCATGGCAGCCGGGGGAGTAGGGCCGCGCGGCTGCG
>CAZVHY010000291.1:2449-3758 GCA_964627115.1 uncultured Solibacteraceae bacterium
AGGTTCTTCAGCGTCTGCGACAGCACCTTCTGCGACACGCCCCCGATCTCGCGCCGCAGCTGATTGAAGCGCCGCGGCTCGTCGTCGAGCCTGCCGAGGATCAGCACGGCCCACTTGTCGGCCAGGCGATCGAGCACCATCCGTGTCGGACAGCCCTGCTGGTAGACGTCGTACCGGCGAACGCCGGCTCCGGCCGTGCTCGGGCGGGTGGTTTCCTTCGAGTGACCTGATGACATGGAAGTGCCTTCTTTACAGCACGGATTCTATCGGATTTACTCTCTATTGGAAATGTAGTTTCTATTTGATACCAATGGTTGAGGAGGAAATCATGGCAGACAAGATCCTGGTGCTCGGCGCGACAGGAAACGTGGGAACGCCGCTGGTCGCACAACTGGTCGCGGCCGGTGCGGCGGTGAAGGCGGCATCGCGGCGGGCAACGCCGGTGGCCGGGGCCGAGGCGGTGCGGTTCGACTACGGCGATGCTTCGACCATCGACGCCGCGCTGTCGGACGTGTCCCGCGTATACGTGCTCGCGCCGAGCGGTGCGCTGAATCCACGTGAGCTGCTGACGCCGGTCCTCGAGCAGGCCGCGAGCCGGGGCATCGGCGTCGTGCTGCAGTCGGTCTTCGGTGTCGACGCCGACGATGACATTCCGTACCGGCAGGTGGAGCTCTCTCTGGAACGATCCGGCACGCCGTTCGTGATTCTGCGGCCGAACTGGTTCGCCGACAACTTCCACACCTACTGGCGTGCGGGCATTCAGCAGGGTGTGATCGCCGTTCCGGCGGCTGAAGGGAAGTCGAGTTTCATCGACGTCCGCGACATTGCCGCAAGCGCCGCGGCGGCATTGACATCCGATCGCTTCGACGGTCGCGCGTTCAACCTCACCGGACCGGCCGCGCTCGGTTACGCCGAGGCCGCGGCCGTGCTTTCGCGCGTGTCCGGCCGTCCGATTCGCTACACGCCGGTCGACGATGACGCGTTCGTGGGGATCCTGACCGGCGCCGGTGTGCCGGCCGACTATGCCCGCTTTCTTGCGACGATCTTCTATCCCGTGCGCGAAGGCTGGACGGCCGTTGTCACTGACGACGTGGCGACGCTCACGGGCACGGCACCGCGTTCACTCGAACAGTACGCACACGATCACGCCGCGGAGTTTCGCGCGTAGCGGCGAGGTTCGCCCCGCCGCTACCGAAGACTCCGTGCTGCAGGGGCGGCCTTCGGGTCGCCTCTCTGCACCACCGACGATCGAATCGCCATGGTCAGTCTGAAACACAGCGGCCGTCGTCACCGGCCGTAGCCGAGGATC
>CAZVHY010000292.1:0-1700 GCA_964627115.1 uncultured Solibacteraceae bacterium
ACGACGCGCGGCACCCTCTCCGCCTCGACCGACGCGTTCGTCGTCGATCGCGTCGCCATCCCGGACGAGAACCCATGGCGGCGCAACGTGCGGCTGGCAGACATCGCGTTTCCGTCGAACGATCGCGCGGCGCTGACGACATTCGACGGCGACGTCTGGATGGCGACGGGACTCTCGGGTGATCTCGATCGGATCACATGGCGACGGTTCGCGTCGGGACTGCACGAGCCTCTTGGTGTCGTGGCGCGTAACGACGAGCTCTTCGTCTTCGATCGTCACGGCATCTGGCGGCTCGAGGATACGGACGGCAACGGCGAGGCCGACCGTCACGTGCTCATCGCCAACACCTTCGCGCAGACCGCCGAAACGCGCGAGTTCGCCATGAGCATGCGCCTGGCGCCCGACGGCTCGTTCATCATCGCGAAGGGCGGCCTGCTCGGCGGCACGCGCGGGCGCGACAACGGGTCGGTGCTGCGCGTGTCGCCCGATGGGTCGACGGTCACGCGCCTCGGCTGGGGCCTGCGCCAGCCATTCGCGAGCGTGGATCCGAAGACGGGTCTCGTCGTGGCCAGCGATCAACAGGGCAACTACATTCCGTCCACGCCGCTGCACATCATCCGCGACGGGCAGTACTACGGCTTCCTGCCGGAGTCGCAGCCGGCAGAGCAGTACCCCGCGCCAATTGCGGAGCCGCTCGTCTGGATTCCGCACGCCGTCAGCGCGTCGGCGTCCGGGCAGGTCTGGTTGACCGGCGCAAACATGGGTCCGCTCAATGACGCGCTGGTCTACATCAACTACTACCGCCCGGGTCTGCTGCTCGCGCACCTCGACACGACAGGCCCGCGACCGCGTGCGGCCGTCACGAGCCTGACCAACGACCTGACGTTTGCCCCGCTGGCTGGCGTCGTCAACCCGGCCGACGGACAGCTCTACGTCACAGGCTTCCGGATCTGGGGGACGGATGCCGGCGAACTCAGCGGCCTGGCGCGCGTTCGTTACACCGGCGCTCCCAGCACGCTCCCCCGCGACGTCGTCGCGACGGATCGGGGCGTGCTCGTGCGATTCGACGAACCGCTCGATCGCACCATCGCCGCCGATCCGGCGAACGTCTCGGTCGAGCGCTGGAACTACCAGCGGACGCCCGCGTACGGCTCGCCGCACTTCAGGCTCGACGGCACACGCGGCCAGGACGCACTGACGCCCTCGAGTGCGTATGTCACGCCGGACGGGCGCGGCCTGTTCATCGGCGTGCCGGACATGCAGGCATCGATGCAGCTGCGCGTCGGCTGGTCGCTCGCCACCGCATCGGGTACGCGCATCGACGGCAACGTGTACCTGACGCCGTCGCGGCTTCCATCGTTCGATCCCGTCGCAGAAGGCTTCGGAGCCATCGACATCGATCTCACACCGCGGGCGTCGTCATCGCTTGCTGCGCGGCCGGTGACCGCGGAGGAAGGCCAGCGCATCGCCACGCGCATGGGCTGCCTGGCGTGCCACTCGGTCGACGGATCGGTGACGGGACGTGTGGGTCCGAGCTGGAAGGGACTGGCCGACAGCGAACGCGTGCTGGCCAACGGCGGCACGCGCGTCGCCGATGCCGCGTATCTTCGCGAGTCGATTCTGGAGCCGACAGCAGCCGTGGCGCGCGGCTTCGATCAAGCCGACGCCGGCATGCCGAGCTATGCCGGCGTGCTGAACGA
>CAZVHY010000292.1:1800-3756 GCA_964627115.1 uncultured Solibacteraceae bacterium
CCGAATACCCCGTCCTCGCGTCGCGTCGTGTCCGTAAAGTGACGCAGCGCGGCTTTGGCCGCGAACCAGGCGAGGGCGTCGCCATGCTGGCCAAGGGCGAGTGCGAAGAAGTGGAACGGATAGTTCCGGTGCGGCCCGATCCATGGCAGCCCGTCCATCGTCGTCACGACGGGCGTCGTCCAACTCCAGTGCGCGGGCAAGCCGGAGATGATCGGATACCGGAGCGACAGCTCGTACATCAGCTCGCCGGTGCGCTGGACGAGCACCTTGTCGATCTGTCTGGATGACGCAACCGGGCCCGACGCGCCCGTGAACATCGCGCGGTCGTCCTTCAACCAGCGCAGCGACGCAGACTGCCCGGGCATTTCGGTGACGACGGTCGATCGCGTGCCCGTCTCCCGCTTCATCGGTCCAACCAACGGTTCGGTCACAACGGTGTACGTCGCGAATTCGCGTACGTGACGACGAAGCTGCGGGAACAACGCGCCGGGACGTGCCGTGGCGACGTAGACGCCGGTGGTGTCGATGGTCGCGTCGGCCAGTACGACCTGAGCAGAGTGGCGCGTGAAGCGCGTCCGCTTCACCGGCGACATCTCGAAGACGCGCGCACCGGCAGCTTCCGCCGCGCGCAGAAAGCCGAGCGCCGCGCGCACCGGATCGAACGACGCCGCTTCGGCGAGTTTGAGTCCGCCGCTCGACTCGGTCCCGATTGCCCGTTCGAGTGCGGCGGGCGCGATCCAGGGCGCCGTCAATCCGGCATCTTTCCGCGCGACCTGATCCTTCCGCAGCGCGATGCCGTCCTCTCCGTACCTGGCGTGGGCAACGAGTGGCACCGGTGTCATTTCGCACTTGATGCCAATGCGCTTCGTCGCCGCAACGAGGTCGAGCGCACCCGTCCGTGTTTCCTGCCACGCCGTGCGACCTGCGCGAAGCCCGAGAGCGGATACGGTGTCGACGAATGACGTCGAGGGCTGAGGCGTCACGACGCCCATGCCCGCAGCCGTTGCGCCCGATGCGACGCGATTGGCGTCGAGCACAATCACATCGAGTCCGGCGCGCGCGAGCACACACGCGGCCATCGCCCCCGTCAACCCGCCGCCAATGACGACGATGTCCGCCGTGAGAGCGCCGCGGCAGATCGGGTACTTCGGCCGTTTGGACACTGACGTCCGCTCGGCCCAGTAAAGCGCGCCATATCCGGGCATGAGGGGAATCATACCGGGTCGGGTACGACGACGTGAGAACCTGAAGCGTTCTGTCGTAGCCGCAGGGCTTTACGCCCTGCGGATAACCGCGGGGCATAAAGCCCCGCGGCTACGACAGCCGCGCGTCGCCTCTACGCTGCCGCCGCGATAGTGGCCGGCTCGAGCGCGAGCGAGAGCACTTCGGACACCGAGCCCACGATGTGGAACGTCATGCGGTCGCGCACGTCGCCCGGCACATCGTCGATGTCCGGCGCATTGCGCTCGGGCACGATGACCTCCGTCAACCCGGCCGCGTGTGCCGCCAGCACCTTCTGCTTGAGCCCACCAATCGGCAGAACGCGGCCCTGCAACGTCACCTCGCCCGTCATACCGATGGTGCTCTTGACCGGCCGGCCGGACACGAGCGATGCGATTGCGGTCACCATCGTGATGCCCGCGCTCGGGCCATCTTTCGGAATCGCACCCGCAGGCACGTGCAGGTGCAGTTCGCGGCCATCGAGCGCACCAGCGTCGATGCCGAGATCGCCGGCGTGGCTCCGCACGTACGAGAGGGCGATGCGTGCCGACTCCTTCATCACGTCGCCGAGCTGGCCCGTGAGCACGAGGCTCCCCGATCCCGATCCGGGCATCGCCGCGGCCTCGACGAACAACACGTCACCGCCGGTGCCGGTCACCGCGAGGCCCGTTGCCACGCCCGGCACGGCCGTCCGTGCGGCAGCCTCGTGGAAGAACTTCGGCCGTCCGAGCGCAT
>CAZVHY010000293.1:0-3754 GCA_964627115.1 uncultured Solibacteraceae bacterium
TGTCGAAGCCGAACCGGTATCCCTGGTTCAGCGCCTGGAGCACGAACAGGCCGGTATAGGACAGCGCCGGATCGGATGGGCTCATTTGTGTGTGTATCTACATAGCATCGTCTCGTTCTGCCGTCAACGTACTGTCCCTCCCGTGCGACAGCGCGCGTCCGGTCGAGACATCCTACGCCGCGAAGAGCGACGTCGTACCGTGCCGTTGGTCCACGCGGCGAGCGCCGTAATAACAAGGACAAGAGCCGGATTGTCGGCCGAGTGAACCTTCGGTTAAGGTGGTGGCGTGGTCAGATCAGGACGGTGTCCCGGTGATTGAGCGGTGGCGTATCAGGCGTGCACTCCAGCATCAAGTCGGCCAGCTTCACAAACTGGTGACCCGGCAACTGCCGCTGACCGTCACTCCGCTCCTCGGCCTGACGATCGACGCCGACGACGTCGCCATCGCGCGGCGCTGGCTGCAGAATCGTACCGAGTGGACGTGCGACGACGTCGTCACCGCCTATCATCGCGCGTTCGCGGCGTGGAACGGGTCGCGCCACGCGTACGCGTTCATGGGCGGGCGCGTGGCATTGAGCGGTTGTCTGCATGCCATCGATCCGGCGCCCGGCGACGAGATCGTGGTGCCCGGATATTCCTGCGTCGTCGTACAGAACGCCGTGAAGTATGCCGGCCTCAAAGCTGTGCCTTGTGACATCGAGCTCGACACCTACGGGCTGGACGTGTCGAGCGTCGAGGCCGCGATCACGCCGCGGACGAAGGCGATCGTCCTCCAGCACCTGTTCGGGCTGGTCTGCCGCGACTACGAGCAGGTGCTGGACCTGGCGCAACGACGCGGCATCGCCGTCATCGAAGACTGCGCACACTCGACCGGCGCGGAGTACCGTGGCATCAAGGTCGGCAACCGCGGGACGCTGGGCTTCTACTCGAGCGAGCAATCCAAGATGTTCACCACCGTCCAGGGCGGCATGGCCGTGACCAACGACGATCGTATCGCGGCACGTCTCGAGGAGTACTGGAGGCGGGCCCCGCGACCCTCCGACACGTTCATCGAAGACCTGCTGTTCAACGTGCCGTTCCAGTACTACACCCTCAAACACTGGGGACGCCTGGTGACGGCCGACATGGCCGACGTCTTGTACGGCCACCATGTGCTCGAGTCCACGAGCCTCGAAGAGAACGCGGGCCGCAAGCCGGCCACGTACGGAGCCCGCATGCCGTCGGCTGTGGCCGCGCTCGGCGTGAACCAACTGCGAAAGATCGACGCCTACATCGAGCGCCGGCGTCAGACCGCGCGCACGTGGGACGCGTGGTGCGATGCCCACGGCTACAAGCGGGCCACGGTCGTCGAGGGCTCGTCGCCCGTCTATCTCAGGTATCCGGTGCTGGTCGAACCGCAATTGAAAGAAGATCGGGAGTGGGCCAGGCAGGAACTCGGCATCGATTTGGGGGTGTGGTTCCTGGGCACCAACCATCCTGTTCCGGGCGTCCCGGAGAACTGTCCACGCGCGGCCGAGGCCGTGGCGCGGTGCGTGAACTTCCCGTCGCTGCTCTCGTAAGTCGCGCCTTTCGCCGTCAACGTGTGGAACACGTTGCGTCGTCGTTTTGTCGTCGCTCGCCTTGCGCTTCGACAAGAGCGGTGCTAGAGTCCCCTTGTCGAAGCACAAGGGGTGGACGCGCATGCCGCCAGACCACATGGAATTGCCGCAGGGCACACTCGATCTGTTGATCCTGAAAACCATCGCGCTCGAGCCGCAGCATGGCTGGGCCATCTCCGAGCGTCTTCACCAGATCTCCAGTGAGACGCTGCTGGTTCGCCAGGGCTCGTTGTATCCCGCGCTCCATCGTCTCGAGCGGCGGGGCTGGGTCAAGACGAGCTGGGGCACGTCCGACAACAACCGCCGTGCCAAGTACTACGAGCTGACGCGCCGCGGGCGGGCGCAGCTCGAGGCACAGGCTGCGGCCTGGCGAAAGCTGGTCGCAACGGTGGGGCAGGTACTCGAAACCGTCTGAGGAGGCCGCATGCTCAGCGACTGGCGACTTCGACTCCGCGCGCTCTTCCGACGGACGGTGGTCGAACACGAGATCGACACCGAGCTGCAGTTTCACATCGACCGGCAGATCGAGGCCTACATGGCGCGCGGGCTCGACCGCGCGGAAGCCGTTCGCCGCACGCAACTGGAATTCGGGACCGTCGATCACGCCAAGGAGGAATACCGGGACGCACTCGGCGTGCGCGTCTTGGGCGACGTGGGGCGCGACGTCCGCCTGGCGTGGCGCGCCCTGCGCGCAACACCGGTCGTGACGGCGGTGGCCGTCGCGTCGCTGGCACTGGGCATCGGCGCGAATACGGCCATCTTCTCCGTCATCAACAGCCTGATGCTCCGCACGCTGCCCGTGCACCATCCAGATCGCCTCGTCCTGGTGACCGACAATACGACGCGGGTGCGCGTGTGGAGCTACCCGGTCTGGACGCAGATTCGCGATCGGCCTGAATTGTTCGAGCGAAGCGCGGCCTGGTCGTTCACACAGTTCAATCTGGCGCCGGGCGGAGAGACGCAGCTCATCGATGGCCTGTGGGCGAGCGGCGCGTTGTTCGACACCCTCGGCGTTCCGGCGCTGCTCGGCCGGTCACTCTCGGATCTCGACGACCGGATCGGCGGCGGCAGCGAAGGTCCCGTGGCCATGATCAGCTCGGGATTCTGGCAGCGGCGATTCGGAGGCGTGCCCGATGTCATCGGTCGCACGCTGGTGCTCGACGACGTGCCATTCACGATTGTGGGAGTCACGCCGCCGAACTTTCACGGCCCGGAAGTCGGACGCACGTTCGACGTCGTCGTCCCGATCGGAAACGAACCCATGGTTCGGGGTCACGACTCGTTCCTCGATAGCAGCGGCACGACGTTCCTCACTGTCATGGCGCGGCTCCGATCAGCGCAGACGATGGAGGCTGCCACCGAGGGGCTGCGTCGTGTGCAGTCCGACATTCGCGCCGCAACGCTCGGTGACGCTGGCCGATTCGGAAGCGCCGCGGCCCTGGAGCGGTACCTCGCGTCACCGTTCGTGCTGATGTCAGGCGCAACGGGTTACGCGGGCGCCAGCGATCTTCGAGAGCTCTACGCGCGTCCGTTACTGGCGATTCTGGCCGTGGTCGTCCTGCTGTTGTTCATCGCCTGCGTGAACGTGGCCAACCTCCTGACCGCGCGGGCCCTGGCAAGACGACACGAGCTCAGTCTGCGTCTGGCACTCGGGGCGTCGCGGTGGCGGCTGGTGCGGCAGGTGCTCACGGAAGGCGCGCTGCTCTACGCGCTTGGCGCGGCCGCCGGTCTGGCACTCTCGGTGTGGGGCAGCCGCGTGCTCGTGCGTCAGCTCTCGACACCAACGCAGGCGATCTTCCTCGATCTCTCCATCGACGTTCGCGTCCTGGCCTTCACTGCGGCGATTGCGGCAGTGACGACGCTGTTCTTCGGCACGGTGCCGGCGCTTCGTGCGTCGCGCGGCGTGCCGCTCGATGCCCTCAAGCAGCAGGGACGCATGGTGGGCAGCCGTGGGCTTGGCGCGATGGCCGGTGTGTTGCTCGTCGTCCAGGTGGCCTTATCGCTGGTGCTCGTGGTGGCGGCGGGACTGTTCATCCGTACGTTCGTGTGGCTGGGCGCGAAGCCGCTCGGCTTCGAGCCCGCGCCGATCGTCGCCGTCACCGTCAGCGCCCATCGCACGTCGGACGATCCGGTCCAGCGGGTCATGCTCTACGAAC
>CAZVHY010000294.1:0-3705 GCA_964627115.1 uncultured Solibacteraceae bacterium
CTTCAATGGCGTGCAGATCGGCACGATCACCTACAGCTTCCGCAGCATGCCCGATCAGAGCGCCGAGGCCACGCTGAAGTACTGCGTGGATTCGGGCATCAGCGGCATCGAGCTGATGGGCGGGCCGGTCAACGACTATGCGCGCAAGCGCACGGGCTTCACGCCGCCGGCGCCGGCTGGGCGCGCGGGTGGGCCTGGCGGCCCAGGCGGTGGCGGTCGCGGCGGCCGCGGCGCGCCCGATCCCTCGACGCTCACCGGGAAGTGGGGTGGGCAGGCGTGTGCACCGCAGCAGCCGGGCGTGGATCCGGTGACCGGGACCGAGCCGTTGACGGCGGGCCGGGGCGGCGGCGGGCGCGGTGGCGCCGCACCGACGCCCGAGCAGATCGCCAATGCCGAGGCCGAGCGCAAGTGGCGCATGGGTCTGTCGATGGACGTCTTCAAGGATCTGCGGAAGATGTACAACGATGCCGGCGTCAACATCTACGCGGTGAAGGACATCCGGCAGGACACCGACGAGGATCTCGAGTACACGTTTGCCGTGGCCGAGGCGCTCGGCGCCAATCATGTCACCATCGAACTGCCGGGTGGACCGACGGCTGGCGCGACGTTGAAACGGCTCGGCGACTGGGGCGCGCGCAAGAAGATTTACGTCGCGTACCACACACACGCGCAGGGCAGCATGACCGCCTTCGACGAGGCGTTCCGCATTTCGCCCGGCAACACGGCGAACGTCGACCTCGGACACTTCGTGGCCGGCGGCAACCGCGGCGGCACGCCGATGGACTTCCTCAACAAGTTCCACGGCCGCATCTCGAGCGTGCACCTCAAGGACCGCACGCTGCCCGAGAACTGCGCGCTGAACCTGCCGTGGGGCACGGGCCAGACACCGCTTCGCGAGATTCTCCAGCTGATGAGCAAGAACCGATGGACGTTCCCGGGCACGGTCGAGCTCGAGTACATGATTCCGGAAGGATCGGACGCGGTGAAGGAAGTGGCCAACTGCGTCGACTTCTGCCGGAGGGCGTTGGCGTAACACGGCGGCACGGCTGCACGGCTGCACGGCGGCGCGGCTGTGGGCCTCGGGGCCGGATGGGCGGGCACAGGGGCCCGCCCCTACGGAAAAATTGCGTAGGGGCCGACCTTGTGTCGGCCCACGTCGCGTGTGGGCGGGCGTGTGGGCCCGCCCTTACCTCGCCCCGATCCGCCGCAACATTTCCTGCATTGCGGCATTGCCCGCCGCCATCTGCACGAGCGTTTTCCCTTCACCATTGCCCGCGATCGTGACGTCCGCGCCCGCGGCGGACAGTCGCTGCGCCACCAGCGGGTAGTCGCCGCCGTTCGCACGCCGGTGTACCGATCCGAACGCCGTCCAGCCGAGCGGCGTGCTGCCGTGTGTCGGATCTCGATCGTCAATCGGCACAGCACCCAGTGCGAGGATACGTTCGACCAGACGAACGTTGCCGACCCAGCATGCCGCGTGCAGGGCCGATCCGCCGTCCACACCCGGCGCTGCGGGATCGAACCCGACGTCGAGCATCGCGTGCGCCGCGTCGAAGCGTTCGTGGAAGATGGCGTGCGCCAGGTGGGCGTGATCCTGTGGTGTGAGCGACGCGAAGATCGACGGATCCCGCGCGACGAGGGCTCGCGCGGCGTCGGCCCCCTGTGCCAGCAGCGTCTGCATTAACCGGACGCGGCTCGGGCTCTGCGCCACGAGCAGGGCGTGCACGTCATCGTGTCCTGCCGCGGCCGCCACTTCGTGCGGCGAGAGACCGAAGCCGAGCGTCCAGCAGTAGATGTGCATCGGCGGAACGGGTGCGTAGCCAGGCGCGTTGATGCGCGCCGTCACGCACGCCGGGTCGGCATCGATCAATCGCGACACCATCTCGACGTCGCCAAGCCGCGCGGCCATGAAGATATCCGGCGTGGCGCCACGTTCGAGCAGGCGCCGGCAGACATCCGTGCGATCGACCAGGGCGTACTGAGCCGGCGTCGAGTGATGATCGATGCAGCGCGCGTTGATGTCCGCACCGAGGTCGAGCAGGAAATCGGCGATGGCCACCGTCTTCGCTTCGTGCAGCGGCATCTGGCCGTCGCCGCCGCGTGCGTGCACGAGGCTGCCGTCGGCACCGATGAGCGAGCGAAGCTCGTCGAACCAGCCCAGCCGCGCCGCCACGTTGGGCGTCAGCGTTGCGCCGCGCGCGAGCAGGAACCGCGCCGTGTCCTCGGCGGAGTGATCGAGCACCGTGTACGGGCCGTTGGCCCACTCGCTCTTCAACGTCACGTCGGCGCCCGCGTCGATGAGCGCCGCCAGCATCTCTTCGTTTTTCGCAGCCACGTGCACGGCACGTTGGCCGAAGTCGAACATCGGATCGTTGACGTGCGCGCGGACGTGCGGCAGGGCCAGCAGACGACGGACGCCGGCCACGTCGCCCCGCAGCACAGCTTCCCGGAAGGTCTGGGTGTCGCGTGTCATCTTTATTCAATGGCGTGGGGCCCCACCCCCACGCTTCGGGAACTGAACTGACGCCGAGCCCTCACCGCTCGCGCGACGCGCTCGGGTTCGGGCTGTCCGAGGTCATGCCGCTGTTCCGCCATGCCGCCTGCCATCGTGCCGCCGCCGAGCCTCTACCCAATCGCCGCCCCCGCGCGCGGCGACGCCGCTCGCCAGTCGAATCCCATGATCGTCGCCAGCGTCGCGGCGATCTGATTCTGTGAGAGCGGCGCATGATCGCGCCACTCGCCGCGTCGCCGCCAGCCGGGCACCGCGAATCCGGCCCACACGTTTTCGGCGCCCACGACATCGGCGCCGTGGCTGTTCCAGTCCTTGGCCGTGTTGCCGCGGCCGTGATCGGTTACGAGCACGAGCGCGGTGCGGCCACGGTAGTCGTCCTGCGCCTGCACCCACGTCCACAGTTCGCGCAGCCATCCGTCCACGCGGTGCAGGTGTTCGACCGCGCGCACGTAGTGACGCTGGTGCGCCCAGTCGTCGGTGTCGTTGAGCGCGATCCATTGCACGAGCGGACGATGGCGCGCGAGGTGGGCCATGGCAAAGCGGAACGTGTACGCGTCGTAGCGCGATCCGCCCCATGGCGGCATCGTCTGCGCCTGCATCGCGTCGAGCGCCTGCACGATCGGATCGTCCGACGCGTACGACTGAAAGCCCGCGTTGGTGAACACGTCGCCATCGCGCGACGCGGGAATGGACTGGAACGAGCTCCACGATCCGAACAGCGCCACCTGTTCTGCCGTCGCGCCGAGCGATCGCCGCAGGAACTGGAGGATGGTTTCGTGCGGATACCGGCGATTGTCGTTCGAGTCGATCTCGTCGTCGTGCGCGACGCCGAGCATCAACTCGGCATAGCCGGGATAACTGAAGCGGTGCCGATTGCTGACCTGCATCACGCTGCCGAGCGCGGCATTGCCCGCGACCGAGCCGTGCTGCGTGAACAGGTCGTCCCACAGGAACGGCATGAGCGCCCGCCGCCGCGCGTCGGGAGTGGGCCGCCAGTACGTCTTGAACAGCGCGTGTTCTTCGACCTTCTGTTCACCGATGACGGCCTGCAGCAGATCGCGATCGAGGCCGCCGAACATCTCCTGCACGCGCACGCCGTCGATGGAGACGACGATGAGGCGCGCGGCGGTGGGTTGTATGGGCCGCGCGGCTGCGGGCGACACGGCGGCGAACACCGGCGTGGCGGCCAGGGC
>CAZVHY010000295.1:0-1288 GCA_964627115.1 uncultured Solibacteraceae bacterium
AAGTGGCGTCCCCGACACGATTTGAACGTGTGACCCCCGCCTTAGGAGGGCGGTGCTCTATCCAGCTGAGCTACGGGGACGTGACGTCAGTACTGCAGAACCGCGCCGATCCGCTCGTCCTTCAGGCGGTCGCGCCCCTTCAGGCCGACGAGCTCGATCAGGAACTGGATACCCACGATCTCGGCGCCGAGGTCGCGAATCAGTCCGGCTGTGGCCGCGGCCGTGCCGCCGGTGGCGAGCAGGTCGTCGACGAGCAGCACCCGCGCGCCGTTCGTCGCGGCATCATCGTGAATCTGGAGCGTATCGGTGCCGTACTCAAGGTCGTAGGACGCGCTGCGTGTCGTGGACGGCAGCTTGCCGGGCTTGCGCACCGGCGCGAAGCCGGCCTTCAGCCGGTCGGCAACCGCCGCACCGAAAATGAACCCGCGGCTCTCGACACCGACGACGAGATCGATCGGTTGGCCGATGTAAGGCTCGGCCATCGCGTCGACCGCCATGCGGAACCCGACCGCGTCCTTCAGCAGCGTCGTGATGTCGTAGAAGAGAATGCCCTTCTTGGGGAAATCCGGCACGTGCCGGATCCGTTCCTTCAATGCCTCCATGCGTCCTCGTCCCTGCCCTTCACGATCGAATCACGAATCCGTCAGCACGCCCCGACGGCACGTCGTCGTCCACGCGCACCTCGTCGATGCGGCTGCGCGGCGGTCCCTGACGAAGGCGCCGCTCGAACCGAACGAGCGAGGCGCGATCGCCTTCCGCCGCGACCTCCACCGTCCCATCAGGCCGGTTGGCCACCCAGCCATGGAGACCTTCGACGCGCGCGGCCTGCTCGGTGAACCAGCGGAAGCCGACACCCTGCACATGCCCCCGTATGACGTATCGACGGGCCTCGAGCATCCATACAGTATACGAGACGGTCGTTGCCGCCGGCTTAACGCCCCGCTGGGGCGGCGGGTCGTTGCGGCGGACGAGGTCTCTGCTACAGTGCCCGGTTGATGATTCGTCTCCCATCCGTGGTTGCCTGCCGTGTGGTGCCCCTGCTGTTCGGCTCGCTGCTTGGCCTCGCCTCGTCCGCATCGGCACAGACCTCGTCGCAGTCGCCCCCGCCAGACGACGTTCCTCGCATCACCCAGGAAGTCTTCGTCACCGCGACGGTGACGCCGGTTGCGGCAACCTCAGTTACGCGATCGACGACGACGGTGACCCGCCTGGATGTGGAACAGATGGGACTGGGATCGATCGTCGAGGCACTGCGTCTCGTGCCGGGCATGGATGTCCGCGCGCGCGG
>CAZVHY010000295.1:1388-3704 GCA_964627115.1 uncultured Solibacteraceae bacterium
GGTTTCGCCGAGAACCGTCACCGCACGAATGCGGTGGACGCGACGTTCGAGGCCAGACGTCTGATGCAGGGCGCGTCGCTGGCCGTTGGCGCAACAGCTGGCGGCGATCGCGTCCGCTCGTCGAACCTCGGCAACCATGACTACACGCGCGTCAGCGGCTTCGCGGAACTGCAGGTGCCGGTGGCGACGCGGTCGACATTGCAGACCGGCCTGCGCGTCGACGACTACTCCACCTTCGGGCACTCCGTGAGTCCGACGGCGTCGGTGGTGACGAGTTTCACCTCGAGCCTGCGCGCGCGTGCGTCGGCCGGACACGCGTTCCGCATCCCGACGTTCACCGAGCTCTATTACTCGGATCCGAATACGCTCGGCCGTGAGGATCTGCGCGCGGAACGCGGCTGGACGCTCGATGGCGGCCTCGACTGGGCGCGCGATCGCTGGTCCGCGTCGATGTCGGTCTTCCGCCGGTGGGACAAGGACGTCATCGACTTCGTGCGACCGGATGCCGGACAGCGGTTCCAGGCCACGAACGTCCGCGACGTGACGGCCACGGGCGTCGAAGCGAGCGTCGCGCGCCGGTGGGCCCGTGCGCTGGTGCGTGTCTCCTACGCCGGACTTCGCGTCGACGCACCGGACCTGACGATGGAATCGCGCTACGTGCTCGAATACGCGCGGCACCAGGCCGGCGTGTCCGTCACGACGCCACTGGCCGCCGGCGTGCGCCTCGCGGTGAACGTCGACCATCGCCTCCGCCGCGATGGCCAGAACTACGCGCTCGTCGGCACCCGCGTCAGCCGCACCTTCGGCCGCGTCGATGTCTTCGTGGATGGATCGAATCTGTTCGACGTCGAGTACCGCGAGATCGCCGGCGTCGCCATGCCTGGCCGCTGGATCAGCGGCGGCATCACGGTGAGGTAGCCTCCCCCGCCTTCCAGCCTCCTCCCCGCCTGCCGCCTCCCAGCCTGTTATGATCACGCGTTCGGAGTGACCCGTGTCCAACATCCTTCAGAGTCTGCCCGTCGGTGAAAAGGTCGGTATCGCGTTCTCGGGAGGGCTCGACACGAGCGCGGCCCTGCACTGGATGCGCCACAAAGGCGCCATCCCGTTCGCCTACACGGCCAATCTCGGCCAGCCCGACGAGCCCGACTACGAGGAGATTCCCCGCAAGGCGCTGCAGTACGGCGCCGAGCTCGCACGGCTGATCGACTGCCGTCGTCAGCTCGTCAACGAAGGCATTGCGGCGCTGCAGTCTGGCGCGTTCCACATCACCACGGCGGGTGTCCCCTACTTCAACACCACACCCATCGGACGCGCCGTCACCGGCACCATGCTCGTCGTCGCCATGAAGGAAGACGACGTGCACATCTGGGGCGATGGGAGCACGTTCAAGGGCAACGACATCGAGCGGTTCTACCGCTACGGCCTGCTCGCCAATCCGGAGCTGCGCATCTACAAGCCGTGGCTCGACCAGGCGTTCATCGACGAGCTCGGCGGCCGGAAGGAAATGTCCGAGTACATGGAGAAGGCCGGGCTCGCGTACCACATGAGCATCGAGAAGGCCTACTCCACCGACTCGAACATGCTCGGCGCCACGCACGAGGCGAAGGACCTCGAGCACCTCAACTCCGGCATCAAGATCGTGAAGCCGATCATGGGCGTCGCCTTCTGGCGCGACGACGTGGTCGTCAAGCCGGAGACGGTGTCCGTGCGCTTCGAGGAAGGCCAGCCGGTCGCGCTCAACGGCACGGTGTACAGCGATCCGGTCGAGCTGATGCTCGAGGCCAACCGCATCGGCGGACGCCACGGGCTCGGCATGAGCGATCAGATCGAGAACCGCATCATCGAGGCCAAGAGCCGCGGTATCTACGAAGCGCCGGGCATGGCGTTGCTGTTCATCGCGTACGAACGGCTCGTCACCGGCATCCACAACGAGGACACCATCGAGCAGTATCGCGACAACGGCCGCAAGCTCGGCCGGCTGCTCTATCAGGGCCGCTGGTTCGACTCGCAGTCGATGATGATCCGCACGTCGCAGCGTTGGGTGGCCGGCGCGGTCACGGGCGAGGTGACGCTCGAGCTGCGTCGCGGCAACGACTACTCGCTGCTCGACACGACGAGCCCGAACCTCACCTACAAGCCCGAACGGCTGACGATGGAAAAGGGCGAGTCGACGTTCTCGCCGCAGGATCGTATCGGCCAGTTGACGATGCGGAACCTCGACATCCAGGACACGCGCGAGAAGCTGTCGATCTACTCGAACGCGGGCATGCTCGCGGCCGGCAAGGGTCAGGTGCTGCCGCTGCTGACGGGCAAGAA
>CAZVHY010000296.1:0-3688 GCA_964627115.1 uncultured Solibacteraceae bacterium
AACATCGGCGCCACGCACGTGCGCGACAAGCTCTACTTCCGATTGTCAGGCGATGCGCTCGTGCGAGTGGCGAGCGCGGCGGAGCGGGAAGGGTGATGGCGCTGCGGGCAGAGGGCGTCCGTCTCACCAGCGCCCAGGACGCGGCCTGGCGGCACGTCTGCGAATCCGCCGCGCATCGCGAGCCGGCCGCGCTCGACCGGTTGCGGACCGCCCTCGCGGCGTGCGGCTGCCCCGAGGGTCTGTTTGAAGAGGCGGCCGCGAGCATCCGGGAACACGCGCGAGTCATCGTGCACTTCCACCCGGACAGGATTGGGCCAGATGGCGTTTCGGTGGCCGAGGCGCTGCTCCGTGAAGGGCGATATCGGAGCCAGTTCGAAACCGGACTGTCGAGTGGCGGTCTCACCGCATTTCCGGGTGGCGATCGAGATCGATGGGAACAGTCCCTCTTCGGCGGTGCTTACCATGCACCAGGCGCGTCGCTGAGCGAGCGCCCGACGTACGGCGCGCTTGAGGTGATCCGTCATCCCGACGGTCCCTGGCCGCGTTTCGGCTCCTGTTATTTCGTTCTCGCGTCTGCCGTGTCGCGGCGGACGTCATTTACGTTCGCCGGCAGCGAGCGACCAGACGCGGTTGAACGTCTGGGCACAATCGACAGGATGGCGGCCGTGCTGGCGCCGCTTGTCGAGGAAGTGGCAGCCGGCGCACGTGCGCCCGTACCGTGGCCGCCGCATCTCGCCCCCACGCTGGGCATCGAGGACCTGACCGTGACGTCGCTGCTCGAGCGTATTCGCAGCGATCTGGCGCGACCGCGCAGGCATCCGTCGGAGGGCGTTGCCGGGCGTGTACTCGACTCGGGCATCGAGGCGCAGGTCCACGGTGCGATCGAGATGGGCCGTGATGTCGACAGGCTCGTCGCCGATCCGGCATTCTCGGCAACGGAAACGGGGGAACTGTTGCGCGCGCTCAGCGTCGAATACTCGTTCGCGCTCGAATGGCATGTCGGGTTTCGCCTGCCGGCCACCGACGTGCCTCCGGACTTTCGCGGCGAGGCTGTTGCGGGGCTGGCCACGCACGTCGCACGCGACGGCATGGTGGACGCTGCCGCGATCGGCAACGCCGAGAGACTCCTGCGCGGTCATCCTGAGCAGTGGCGGGATTTCGGTGAGCCCGCAGACGTGCTCCAGTATCTGAAGCAGTTGTGGCACGTACTGGTGCACCATGGCCGGCCGTATCCTGAACAGGAATGAAGAGCCTCGTAGATCAGATTGTCAGCGACGGATTCGCGATCGTGTGTCCGGGATTGCCGGAAACCGACCGTCTACGACTCATTCAGGACGTTGAAATTCTTCAGGGCGAGGCAACGCAGCGCGGAAGGGGAGGACATCGCGATCTCTTCGCTGCCCTGCCGTCCGTCCGGGATCTGGCGCAACATCGGGCACTGCACTGCTGGCCGGAAGCCCTGCTGGGCCCTGGCGCTTTCGCGGTGCGCGCCATCCTCTTCGACAAGACACCTGACGCGAACTGGAAAGTCACGTGGCATCAGGACCTGACGATTCCCGTGCGCGAGCGTCGCGACGTGCCGGGATTCGGTCCGTGGTCCGAGAAGGCCGGCATCCCTCACGTGCAGCCACCGGCGGCAATCCTCGAGCGGATGTTGACGGTGCGGGTGCATCTCGACGCGTGCGGGATGTCCAACGGACCCGTTCGTGTGCTGCCCGGGACCCATCGAAACGGTCGACTCGGCGCGGACGCCATTGAAACGTTCAAGGCGTCGACGACGGCGGTCGACGCGACGTGTCCGGCGGGTGGACTGCTCCTGATGCGACCGTTACTGCTCCACAGCAGTTCCGCGGCCACGCGCCCGGGGCACCGGCGCGTGATTCATCTCGAGTACGCTGCGGACGAGTTGCCAGGCGGTCTCTTGTGGCGAGAGCGATGGGGGCCGTCGCAGAGGGGGACGGACGATGCGGACGCCTGACCTCACCGTTGTCGCGGCGCGCTACGCGCTCGGCATCATACCGAGCTGGGAGCTGCCAGCCGTGGCGGATGCGCTGCTCGATCGCGGGTGTGATTCCCGCGCGGCTATCGAACTGGCCATCCTTCGGTATCCGACGATGGCTGATGCGGGGCCGTTGCTGGAACGCGTACTCGAGGAGGAGGGCGTCTCTCGTCCTTCGGTCGAGGATGCCGTGTTGACGGTGTTGCGTTGCGAGCTCGATCGGATCGCCCGGCGTGTCGTGAAACCGCGCGAAGGCCTGGAGCGCGTCATGAAACTCGTCGATTCGCAGGACTTCCACGGGAAGGCCCGCGTTTACGTCGGTGACTCCCACGGGCTGGAGCGTTTGGTGGGGGCGTACTGGAGCTACGACGATCTCGATGAAATGTCGCGGGGTGGCATGCTCGAAGGGCACGATGAGGCTCGCAAAGAACTGGATGAAGACGTCGTTCGGCGGGCACAGGAGTGGATGGAGGTTTACGGCACATGAACACCGTCACGCTGCCTGACGGCAGCCACGTGCCCGCTCTCGGACTTGGCACGTGGCGCATGGGCGAGGACGAGCGAACGCGCGTGCGGGAGATCGCGGCCGTGCGCGTCGCGTTCGAGACGGGCTATCGCCTGATCGACACGGCCGAGATGTACGGCGAGGGTGGCGCCGAGAAAGTCGTCGGCGCTGCACTGCGTGATGCCATCGCCGATGGCGTCGTCGGCCGCGAAGACGTCTTCATCGTGAGCAAGGTCTATCCGCGCAACGCCAGCACGACGGGCGTCCTCGACGCGTGCGAACGTAGCCTGCGACGCCTGGACGTCGACTACATCGATCTCTATCTGCTGCACTGGCGCGGGAGGCATCCGCTGTCGGCGACGGTGGATGGGTTCGAGCAACTGAAGGCGTCGGGCCGCATCCGCCGCTGGGGTGTGAGCAACTTCGACGTCGACGACATGGACGAGTTGTGGGCGATTGGCGAAGGCCGGGCCTGCGCGGTCAATCAGGTCCACTACTCGGTGTCCGAACGCGGCATCGAGTTCGACCTCCTGCCGTGGCAGCGTCGGCACGGCGTGCCGCTCATGGCCTACAGCCCGATCGATCAGGGTGCGATGTCGCGCGACCAGACGCTCGGCGCGATCGGCAAGGCGCGCGGCGTCACGGCGGCGCAGGTAGCGCTCGCCTGGGCGCTGCGGCATCCGGACGTCGTTGCCATCCCGAAGGCCGTGCGAGAGGAACACCTGCGCGAGAACTTCGCTGCTGCGGACCTGGTGCTCACCGCCGAAGAACTTGCCGCCATCGATCGCGCGTTCCCGCCGCCGACCCGCAAGCGGCCGCTCGCGATGATCTGATCGACGGCATCTGCCGCTACCAGTTCGACGGTCCGCTGCCAGCACGTCGTCGTGCCACGCCGGCAGCACCGCCAACCACGGAGACCGGAATCCCGATCCACGGCGACCGGGATCGCGCGGCGCGTCAGCATTGCCGTACACCGCCGCGACATGGAACGCGAGCCGCGTCCACCAAGATCGAAAACCTCAGCGACAGGGGCGATCGAGCGCGCCGGTCCTGCGCCAAACCGCAGCGACCGGGACGCCCGACCACGGCAACAGCCTCGGCGATCCACGGTGACCGGGATCACGAACTGCGGCGACCGGGATCGCGAGTGACGTCCACGAGGGTGCGCGGGTACTTCCAAAGTG
>CAZVHY010000297.1:0-3680 GCA_964627115.1 uncultured Solibacteraceae bacterium
GATCAGGCGCGCGCCGATCGGGAAGCAGAAGCCGAGCAGTGTCGCGACCGGCGCGGTGAAGGTCAGGACGACGAGCGTGCGCAGCGGGAGTCCGGCCGTGATGGTGCCGGCAACCGCCGCCGGCAGCGCGACCGCGGTGACGATGAGCGCCGCGGCAATGGCGACGGGCACGAGACGGAACACGCCGCGCCCGTCGACAGACAGACGTTCGGACCACATGCTGCCGACCCCCGCAAACAGCAGCATCGAGAACAGCACGATGGCGAGCGTGTACGTCGGGTGGCCGAGGTAGACGGCGAAGCGCTGCAGGAACGCGATCTGGATGAGCATGAACGCGAAGCCGATGATCGCGAAGTAGCTCATCGACAGCGCGAAGCGTCCGATCGGCATGGCCGGCCGTCCCGCGGCCGCGAGCGGCACGACGATGATGAGACCGACGAGCACGGTGGTGACGCCGAAGAGCACGACGAGCATCAGCGTGGCGCGCAGGTTGCCGCCGAGCGTGCCCTCGGTTGGCAGCGCCACGCCGGACCAGAGCGCCTGCGGCTTGAGCATGTTGAAGTAGTACGGCCGCGCATCGGTCGGCGGACGATAGTCGTACATCGGATCGGCCGTCGCGGCCATCAGCTCGGCCATCGTCGTGCTCGACGCGATGCGATCGATGACGGGCCCACCGGTCGACGGCGCCCACGGCGACACCGCAAGCGCATATCCGTGGCTCTCGTGCGTACCCTCGAGCACGGCGCGGTCGGCATCGGTGAACGGCGTCGACGACACCATGAGCGTTGCCACGCGTTCGCGCACGGCGAGCACGAGGTGGTCGCGCGGCCGCTCGACGCCGCGATCGATGAGCGCGGCAATGCCGAGCGACACGAGACGGCTCGTCTCCGACACGTTGTCCGGATCGAACCAGCGCGACACGCTGAGCACGCCACCGGGTTTCAGCCGATCGACGAACACACGCCACG
This sequence comes from uncultured Solibacteraceae bacterium, assembly GCA_964627115.1. Taxonomy (GTDB): domain Bacteria; phylum Acidobacteriota; class Vicinamibacteria; order Vicinamibacterales; family SCN-69-37; genus SCN-69-37. The sequence goes on from CAZVHY010000297.1 coordinate 969, forward strand.
CGTCGAGCGTGTAGAGCCCGTTTTCCGACAGCGAGAACGCGCCCGCGCCGGTCGACGCCCAGGTGTCGACGAGCGAGATCTGCAGCACGTCGAACCGCTCGTCCGTTCGCGTCAGATACGCGCGCCCGTCGTCGTGCACGAGCGTCACCTCGGGCTGCAGCGCGATCTTCGAGAAGTCGCGGTGCGAGTGGTCGTGCAGGTCGAGCATGATGCGGTTGACTTCGATGCCGACGATCGACCGGCTGTCCGCCCAGATGGCCGACAGCACATCGCGGCCACCGCCCACGCCGACAATGGCCACGTCGCCGTGGCGGCGCAGGAAGTAGGGCAGCGTCGTGACGTCGTAGCTCACCCAGTCGAGCGAGTCGCGGCGCCCGTCCCAGCCGGTGATGGGCGATCCCGCTTCGCCGTCGATGACGAGCCACGCCGTGTTCGTGCGGAAGCGTTCGGCGCCGATCGCCGGTCCCCACATGAACGCCTGCGTGTGGCCCGGCCGGTGCACGATCACGTACGAGTGGCTGTTCCAGCGCGCCACCGCGTTGAGCGTGTTCTGCAGCCAGAGCTGACGATTCTTCGGATAGACGATCTGAAACTGACCTGTGCCGGCGGTGTTGGCGATGGCCACGATGGCCAGCGCGCCGGCGAGCACGAGTGCGCGGCGTGCGCGCGGCAGGCCGGCGCCGCGATGGAAGGCCCACGCCGCGAGCGCGGCCGCCGATCCGGCCAGGAAGAACGCGGAGCTCAGGGTCATCCGCTCGAGCAGCACGATGACCAGCAGGCACCCCGTGGCCGCGCCGACGAGATCCCACGCGTAGATCTTCCCGATGGGCCCGCCGATGCGCGTGAGCGCGAGCGTGACGAGCACACCCGACAGCACGAACGGCACGGCCATGACGACGGTGAACACCGCCACCGGCAGCACCTCCATCGTCGTCAGGCTGTTGAGCGGCGTGAACGGCATGACGAGCGTCACGACGTGCGAGGCGGGAATCGACACGGCAAACAGCAGCGTCGTGCGCGCGAGGGCCGCGGGCGCGCGATCGGGAGCGAAGCGATCGGGGCGCAGGAACACGTGCACCGCGCCGGCGGCCATGCCGAGCATGGCCAGCGAGACGGCGAAGAACGACAGGTGGTACCACGTCAGCACCGAGAGCAGCCGCGCGTTCAGCGTCTCGACGAGCAGCGTGGCGAGCGTGGCCATGAACAGACCCGGGCCGAGCCAGCGAAGAGGCATGGGCAGTCATTCTTCCACGCTCCCCGGCTCCCACGCTTCCAGCCTTCTCCCCGCCTGCAGCCTCCCAGCCTTCCTGCTACGATGTCCGAATGTCTGATCCGTTGGTGATCGCGGGACGGTCCTTCGACTCGCGCCTGGTCGTGGGCACGGGCAAGTACCCGTCGCACGAGATCATGAAAGCCGCACACGAGGCCTCGGGCACGTCGATGGTGACGGTGGCCGTCAGGCGCGTGGATCTGTCGGCGAAAGGCGCGGCGTCGCTCCTCTCCTGGATCGACACGTCGCGCATCTTCCTGCTGCCCAACACGGCCGCCTGTTACACGGTCGATGATGCGGTGCGCACGGCGCGGCTGGGACGCGAGGCCGGGCTCTCGAACTGGGTGAAGCTCGAGGTGATTGGCGACGAGCGCACGCTCTTCCCGGACAACGAAGGGCTGCTGGCGGCCACGAAGATTCTGGTCAAGGAAGGGTTCGTCGTCCTGCCGTACACGAATGACGACCCGATCGCGTGCCGCAAGCTCGAGGACGCGGGCGCGGCGGCGGTGATGCCGCTCGGCGCGCCGATTGGATCGGGCCTCGGCATCCAGAATCCGAACAACCTCCTCATCATCAAGGAACAGGCGAAAGTGCCGGTCATCGTCGACGCGGGCGTGGGCACGGCGTCGGATGCGGCCATTGCGATGGAACTGGGCGCCGATGGCGTGCTGATGAACACCGCCATTGCCGGCGCCACCGATCCGGTGCTGATGGCCGGCGCGATGAAGCGCGCGGTCGAAGCCGGGCGCATGGCGTTCCAGGCCGGCCGCATTGCGCGCAAGCGTTATGCGACGGCCAGCAGCCCGCTCGACGGAGTCATCGGGAGATGACCGGCCGGTGAGCGAGCGCACCACACCCGAATCGCTGCAGCAGCAACTCGAGCGCATCGAGCGTGAGCGGATCGAAGCCGATCGCCGTTACAACGAGGCGCTCACGGCGCTGGATCGATCGATCGGCGAGGCGCCCGAACTTCCGCATCCGCCACCGGCGTACGACGCCGGCGGTCTCGACACGCTCAATCGCGGGTGGAACGTGCTGCCCGACGGGCCGCCGGCGATCGACCGGTCGCTCAAGGGCCGGCTCCGCGGCTTCATCTGGCGGATCATCGGGCCACCGCTCGAGACACAGCGGCAGTTCAACAGCGCGCTCGTCGAACATCTGAACCGCAACGTCGCGGTCCACGACGAGCGGCAGAAGGCCGCGGCCACGACCATTGCCGTGCTCGGTGACCGCATGGCCGCGCTGGCGCGGTTCCAGTCGCACCTCATCCAGTACCTGCAGACCATCACGGCCTACATCGACACGCGATCGCGCGGGGCGATGGTCGGCGCGCAGGTGCTCAACATTTCGGTGGATGCGATCAACGACGAGTTCCTGCGGCGGTGGGAGTCGCAGTCGGTACGCGACGCGAGGATGATCGGCGAGATGGAGCGGTTGCGCGG
>CAZVHY010000298.1:0-3672 GCA_964627115.1 uncultured Solibacteraceae bacterium
ATCTGCAAGTCAAAGATTCACCACGCCGTCGTCACCGGGGCGGACCTCAACTACATCGGCAGCATCGGCATCGACAAGACGCTCATGGACCTGACGGGCATCGTCGAGGGCGAGCAGGTGGCCGTGTGGAACATCAACAACGGCCAGCGCATCGAGACGTACGCGATTCCGATGCCGGCCGGCTCCGGCCAGATCCTTGTCAACGGTGCGGCTGCACGTCACTTCACGGCAGGCGACAAGGTGATCATCGCCGCGTTCTGTCTGACCGACGAGGTCGTCGTGCCGCAGATGATTGCCGTGGACGCGGCGAATCACTTCGAACGCCAGCTCTTTGGCGCCTCGACGCCACAGGAGCTGGTGGCGTCGGTCGACTGAAGACCCGTTACGGGTTTTCGGGTAGAATGCTCCGGCTCACCGCGAGTGCGGGCTTAGCATAGTGGTAATGCTCTGGCTTCCCAAGCCAGCTAGACGGGTTCGATTCCCGTAGCCCGCTCCAGATTTCACGCCAGTAGACAAGCCTTCCGTCAATCGCCGCGCAGGATCGTCGCTGGATCCACACGAAGCGCGCGCCGCAGCGGCGGGTACGACGCCAGCGCGGCGGCCGCCATCAACAGGAACGTCGCACCGGCCAGCGTGAGCGGGTCCAGCGGATGCACGTCGAAGAGCATGCTGCGAACGAGATGCGTGGTCGTGAACACGCCGGCGAGACCGATGGCGACGCCGAGCGCCGTGAGTCGAAGCGCTTCGCCGAACACGAGACGACGCACCGTCATGGCCGTGGCGCCGAGCGCCACGCGAATGCCGATCTCGCGATCGCGCTGGCGGACTGACGTCGCCATCACGGCATAGAGGCCAATCGTCGAGAGCAGCAGGGCCACCACGCCAAACGTGCTCATGAGGAAGGCATTGAACCTCGGGCGCGCAAGCGGCACCGCGAGCAGCGTGTCGAACGGCACGACGCGCGTCACGTGCACGGTCGCATCCACCGCGCGAACGCGTTCGCGCGCAAGGGACGTCACGAGATCGATCGGCGCCGTCGTCTGTATCGCCAGCGTCCTGGCGGCCTGGATGAACTGGGCGGACGGCAGGTAGAGCGTCGCGTGTGACCCGGTGAGATCCCGATACCGCACTGCGCCGGACACGCCGACAACGGTGAGCCAGCGTTCGGTGGAATCGGGCGCGCCGATTTTCAGCCGCTTGCCAACCGGATCCTGCCCCGGCCATGTTGCCGCTGCCACGTCCTCGCTGACGATCGCGACGTCCGGCATGCCGCGGCGATCGGCATCGGTGAACGCGCGTCCCCGCACGATGGGCATCTCGAACGTGTCGAAGTAGCGGTAATGGATAGACTCCAGGTTGAGCGCCGGATTGGCTGCCGCCTGCGCGTGATCCTGTCCTTCGGCCGTGAACGCCGGCACGTGCCATCCACCCGAGAGCGGCGCGACGTTCACGGGCGAGACCGGCGTCAGCGCGGGCACGGCGGAAAATTCCGCGACGAGCGCATCGATCACCTGCGCGTGTCGAGCCGGGCCATCGACGATGGCCTGCGGCAGCGAGAGGTCGACAAACACGAGACGGTTGGTGGCCAGACCCGTGTCGACCGATTGAAGACGAACGACACTGCGCGTGAGCAAACCGGCCGTTGCGACAACCACGATCGCGAGCGCGACCTGAGACACCACCAGCACGCGGCGGCCGCGCTGCGCGGACGTGCCGGTGGTTCCGCGCGGGCCGCTGCGGAGACTCGAGACGAGATCGATGCGCAGCGACATCAGCGCCGGCGCGAGAGTGGTCAGTAGCGCAGTGAACAACGCGAGTGCCGCCGCGAACGCGACAACGCCCGCGTCGATGCGCACGCTGTCGATGCGAGGCAGACCGAAAGGCATCGACGCGACGAGGCCGGGGAATGTCCACCACGCCAGGAGCAACCCGGCTGCTGCGGCGGCCGCGGCAATCATCAGCCCCTCGACGAACAGTTGCCGCACGATACGCCGGCGTCCGGCACCGAGGGCCTCGCGCACCGCCATTTCCGAGCGCCGCGTCTCGCTGCGCATCAACACGAGATTCGCGACGTTCGCCGTGGCAATGATCAGGACGAGCCCCACCGCACCGAACACCGCCAGCAGGGCCGGCCGCACATCGCTGGCGAGGTGATCGGCCAGCGGCGTGACGACCGGCACGAGGCCGCGCGGCGCATCGGGATGCGCGTTCTGCTCCTGTTGCCGCGTCAGCGCGGTCAGTTCGCCGGTGGCCTGCTCGATCGTCACGCCCGGCCGAAGCCGGGCGATCAGATCGATCTCGCTGCGCGCGGCATTGCCGAACGCCGCGCTGGTGGGCATCGACCGCGTCGTGCGCCAGGCCTCGGTGCCGAGCGGATAGTCGAACGCGGGGGGCATCACGCCGACGACGGTGAAGGGACGTTCGTCGAGCGTGAGGCGGCGCCCGATGACATCGGGCGAGCCGCCGTAGCGTCGTTGCCAGAGGCCGTGGCTCAGCACGATCACGTTCTCGGCGCCCTCCACATCGTCTGCCGGCGCGAGGCTGCGCCCGAGAACCGGGACCACACCAAGGACCTCGAAGAACCGTCCGGTGACCGGAGCGCCCTTCACGACCGTCGAGTTGCCACCTTCCGCGACCGTCCATTCCCATCCACCGTGATACGTCACGCCCGCCACACTCTCGAGAAGCTGGCTCGTGCGGGCGATGTCCTCGATGGCCACGTCGCCGAACGGGTGGTGCGCGAACCCCGACGACCGAAGTTCCTTCCACGCCACCACCAGTCGATCCTGATCGCGTACGGGCAGCGGGTTCAGGAGCACGCCCTGGACCAGCGCGTACATCAGCGTGGTGCCGGCGATGCCCAGCGCGAGCGTGAGGACCGCGACGGCACTGAAGGACGGTACGCGCAGGAGGCTGCGGCAGGCGAAGCGGACGTCGCGAATGACGTGCTCGAGAGTCATCGGGTGCTCCTGACGCGGACGATCGTGAGCTCGCGTGGTCGTGTGTGCGGAATCGTGTAGAAGCGTAGATGAAGTCTGTGGCACGTGCAACGAACCTGCGATGGACCGCCCGCCGGGCTATGCTGTCGGCATGTCCCTCCCGCCGCGGCGGCCGCTGTCGATGATCCGTTCCTACACGTGGGCGGACGCGCTGACGATCGGCAACGCCGCCTGCGGCACGATCTGCCTGTTCCTGTGCGTCGACTACCTGGCGTTCGGCGACATGCGCCGGATCTGGATTGCAATCTGGCTGCTGCCGCTCGCGCTGGTGTTCGACACGCTCGACGGCTACATTGCGCGGCTCACGCGTATGCGGCCGTCGCTGCTCGGCGCAGACCTCGACTCGCTGGCTGATGTCATCTCGTTCGGCGTGGCGCCGGCCGTGCTCGGCTACACACTCGGGCTGCGCGGCGGGTGGGATGCCGTCTGCCTCGTCTTCTTCGTCGTCTGCGGTGTCAGCCGTCTCGCGCGCTTCAACGTCACGTCGTCAGCGTTGACCGACGCCGGCACGGGCAAGGTGAAGTACTTCGAGGGCACGCCGATCCCGACGAGCATCATCATCGTGGGCATGCTCGCCGTGGCGTTGTGGTTCGGACACGTCCAGGCCGACATGTGGCTCGGCCGCGTGCGAATCGGCCCCGCCACGCTGCACCCGTTCGCGCTGATCTACGTG
>CAZVHY010000299.1:0-3656 GCA_964627115.1 uncultured Solibacteraceae bacterium
GACCTGCTTCAGGCAGACGGCAATCTTCATGGAGACCGGCAATTATACTGAGCCGCACGCAGTGACCTCGTAGGGGCCGACCCCTGTGTCGGCCCACCCGGATAGGCGGGCGCGCACGGGGGCCCGCCCCTGCGGCATGATGTCCCGCGCCCCGCCCGATGCGCGACCTGACGCCCGATGGATGCCCATCCCTGCCGCCTTCCGTCCGCGTCGGCCCTGAAACTTCGGGGCGGCCGGCGGGTTCTCCCCGGTAATGCGCCCCGGGCCACGGCAGTTCAGGCATGAGCGACGTCGACCGGTTTGAGGCGTTCGTGCTTCGGTTTCAGGACATGGTCTTCGCCACTGCTTTCCGCCTCCTCGGGCGTCCCGCCGATGCCGAAGACGTGGCGCAGACCGTGTTCCTCCGGGCCTTCGAGCGCTTCGATCACATCGGCGACAGCCCGGCCGCCCCCGGCTGGCTGAAGACGGTGACGACGAACCTGTGCCTGAATCACCTCTCGCGGCACCGGTCGCGATGGCGGCTGTTCAGTGAAATGACGCGCGAGGACGAGCAGGGCGAGTCCGTCGCGTTCGAAGCCTCGATTGCCGCACCGGTCATGTCCGACGCGCTCGACGACGAGGCGTCGCAGCAGGCGCTCGAAACCGCGCTGGCGCAACTGCCCGAGCACCAGCGCGTGCCCCTCGTGCTCTATCACTACGAGGAGCGCAGTTATCAGGAGATTGCCGGCCTGCTCGGCGTGTCGCTGGGCAAGGTCAAGACCGACATGCACCGGGGCCGCGAGGCCCTGAGAAAGTACGTCACCCATGGATGAACAGGACCTCGAACGTCTCGTCGATCGGCGGCTGAACGCGCTGCCGCCGCGCCGCGCGCCGGGCACGCTCCTGCCGTCGGTGATGCACCAGGTGCGCGCCAGGTCGCAGCAACCCTGGTACGCGCGGCCGTGGACCACGTGGCCGGCGAACTGGCGGGCCGTGTCGATTGCCGCGCTCGCCATCGTGGTGGTCGGCTTCGGGCTGTCGGCGCCCGTGCTGCAACCGGTGACCGCGCCGATGCTCGCCTGGGTCGGCGAACTCCTGACGCCCGCGAGTGACGTGGTGACCACGGTCGGCACGTTCACGACGATGGTCGAGATCGTCGCCCGCGTGATCGGACAGTCGGTGATCGGTCTCGTGCTTGCGCTGTTCGTCGTGATGATGACGACGAGCGTGGCGATTGGCGCGGCGATCGGACGGGTGGCAGTGGGAAGAGTGTGAGGAAGAAGGCTGCGGGCCGCGGGCTGCGCGGCTGCGGGCGGCGCGGCTGCGCGGCTGCGGGCGGCACGGCTGCGTGGCGATGCGGCTGAGGGACTGGGCGGGCACAAGGCCCGCCCCTACGAGACGCGCGTAGCCCGCCCTTACGGAGAGGCGCGTAGGCCCGCGCTTACGAGAGGCGCGTAGGGGCCGACCTTGTGTCGGCCCACGGGCACAGCCCGGGAAGAGACGAGACGTGATGAACAACGGCTGGAAGACCACAACTGACACAGGACGTCGATTCGTCGCATTGACCGCGCTGGCGCTGCTGCTCGGCCACGCGGCGTTTACGCCGGCACCTCTGCTGGCGCGTGAACAGGATCCGCCACCTGCGCCGGCAGTACCGACACCGGCGGCCGAACCCGCCGTGCCCGTCACGCCGGACGTGCCGAACGATCTGTCGCCGGACGAGGTGCGCTTCACGTGGAGCCGCCCGGTCGTGCGCGTGGGCCAGGACTACGAACTGCGCGCGGGTGAACGCGCGCGCGAGGTCATCGTGGTCTTTGGCTCGACCACGATCGCCGGCGAGGTGGACCGCGACGTGGTCGTGGTCTTCGGGGCCGTGCGCCTGCTGCCCACCGCACGCATTCACGGTTCGCTCGTGGCCACGGGCGGAGGAGTCTCCATTGCCGATGGCGCGACGGTCGGTCGCGACATGGTCGTCACGGCCGGTGGCGTGAACGCGCCTGCCGGGTTCCATCCCGGCGGCGACTACATCGTCGTTGGCGTGCCGGGCGTTGCCGGGCAGGGGGCGGCGCTCGTGCCGTGGTTCACGCATGGCCTGCTCTGGGGACGGCTGATCGTCCCATGGGTGGGATGGCTCTGGCCGATCGTGGCCGTCATCGTTCTCGTGTACCTCGCGATGGCGCTGTTGTTCGAGCGGCCGGTGCGCACGTGCCGCGACGTGCTCGTCGAGCGTCCGCTCAGCGCGTTTCTCGTCGGGCTGCTCGCGCTGGTGCTCATCGGGCCCGTGTCGTTCATCCTGGCCGTGTCGGTCGTCGGCATTCCGGTCATTCCCTTCGTGGTGTGCGGACTGCTCATTGCCGCGCTGCTCGGCAAGGTGGGCGTGAGCCGATGGATTGGCGGGCGGCTGGTCGAGGAGTCCGATCCCGACAACCGCGGCGAAGCCGTGCGGTCGTTCCTGCTGGGATCGGTGGTGATTCTGCTCGCCTACATGGTGCCCGTGCTCGGCATTCTCGTGTGGGCCGTGGGCGGCATCTTCGGACTCGGTGCGGCAACGCTGGCGTTCTCGTCGGGCCTCCGCCGCGAGAATCCCGCACGCAAGCGCGTGGTTCCGCCGGCGCCGATCGCCACACCGCCGGTGGCCGATCCGTTCGCGCCGGCGTCGTCAGCCGTTGTCGCGCCACTCACGGCCGACAGCGGATATGCGGTGGAGACGATGGGCACGCCTGCGGATGACGTGACATTCGTGCCGCCACCCGTGCTGCCCGTGTCTGGATTCGCCAGTGCCGGAGCCGCGACGCAGGCAGGCGTCGATCTGGCGAGCATGCCCAAGGCGCCGTTCCTCGACCGTCTCGCCGCGTTCGCGCTCGACGTGCTGCTGGTCGGGATTGCCTACAACCTGCTCGACATGCGCGGCGGCCGCGCGTTCTTCGTGCTGCTGCTCGGCTATCACATCATCTTCTGGGGCCTGAAGGCGACGACGGTTGGCGGCATCATCTGCAACCTGCGTGTGGTGCGCACCGACGGGTCGCCGCTGACGTTCACCGACGCGCTGATTCGCGGCTTCTCGAGCATCTTCTCGATTGTCGCCCTCGGCATCGGCTGCCTGTGGATCCTCTTCGACCCGGACAACCAGGCGTGGCACGACCGCTTCGCCGGCACCTGGGTGGTGAAGGTGCCGAGAAACTGGCCGGTGTAGGGAGGCTGGGAGGCTAGAAGCGGATTTCAGATTCGTGTAGACGTAGCCGCAGGGCTTTACGCCCTGCGGAACCCGGCGGGCATGAAGCCCGCCGGCTACGGCGGTCGGAAAATGCTCTAGTCCCCGATCTTCAACGTGAGCGACGTCGATCCGCCCTCGCGAAGCTGCACACGCACCGCGCGAGGCGCCAGTTCGCGGAGCGTGTCGGGGTTGCGCTCCGCGCCCTGCTGGAGACCTTCGACCGCCACCACGTGGTACTCGCCTGGCGGCAGGCCCGCGATCGCAAAGCGGCCGGCCTGATCGAGCCGGCCCAGGGCAATGCGCTGGCTCACGGGCGTCCAGAGATCCGGATCCGGCGGAAACACCACCACCGCGAATCGTGGCGTGTCGCCGGCCTTGAAGCCGACGGTGGTGCCGGTGATCTGCGCGGACGTTCGCGTGAGCCGCACCTGCACGTCGTCGAAGGCGGCTCGCGCACCGAAGT
>CAZVHY010000300.1:0-1384 GCA_964627115.1 uncultured Solibacteraceae bacterium
TCGCCCCTCACGCGGCCGTCTGCAGGAACCGCATGAAGATCGTGGCCAGGCCGAGGAACGAGAGGAAGCCGAACAGGTCGGTCAGCGTGGTGATGAAGACCGACGACGCCAGGGCCGGATCGACCTTCATCGCGCGCAGCCCGAGCGGGATCAAGGTGCCGGCCACGGCCGCCACGAACATGTTGATGACCATGGCGGCCATCAGGATGAGGCCGAGCACCCAGTCGCCGCGCGAGATGCCCCACGCGGCAATCGCCCCGAGCAGGCCAATCGCCAGCCCGTTGCCCAGACCGACCAGCCCTTCCTTCATCAGCGCCTGCCGCGCGTTGCTCCAGGTGAGCTCGCCAATGGCCAACCCGCGCACGATGACAGCCAGCGTCTGCGTGGCGGCGTTGCCGCCCATGCCGGCCACGACCGGCATGAACATCACGAGGATGACGAACTGTTCGATGGTCGCGGAAAACAGGCCGACGACCGATGCGGCCGCGAGGGCCGTCACCAGGTTCATCGCCAGCCACGGCAGACGTCGTCTCAGCGACTCTTGAGGCGGCGTCAGGACACCGTCATCGACCGACACGCCGGCCATGCGGTAGACGTCTTTGGTGGCTTCGTCCTTGATGACGTCGATGACGTCGTCGACCGTGATGACGCCCACCAGCTTGTTCTCGGTGTCGACGACCGGGATAGCCAGCAGGTTGTACGACGCCACCTGACGCGCGACCTCTTCCTGCCCCAGGTCGACGCGCGCGCTGTAGACGTCGGTCGTCATGATGCGCTTGAGCGGCGTCTCGGGCGAGACGAGCAGCAGCCGCCGCAGCGAGATGACCCCCACCAGATGGCGCCGCTCGTCGATGACGTAGAGGTAGAAGACCATCTCCACGTCGCGCGCGCCCTGGACGGCGGTAATCGCCTCGCCGGCCGTCACGTCTTCGGGCAGCGCGAAGACGTTCGGGTTCATCAGGCGGCCGGCCGTCTGCTCGTCGTACTCGAGCAGTTCGCTGACACCGCCGCCCGGCTTCGGGTGAATCAGATCGAGGACCGCCACGCGCAGGTCGTCGGACAGGCCCTCGATCAGGGCCGCGGCGTCGTCGGAGGGGACTTCCTGGCTGAGGCGCGCGATTTCTTCGGCCGATCGCAGCGAGAGCAGTTCGGCGCCCTTCTCGGGCCCGATCTCGCTCAACGCCTCCATGGCCAGCTTGCCGTTGCGCTCGACGAGCGTGTTGAACGCGGCGTGGCGTTCCTTCTCGGAGAGTTCAGCGAATATCTGCGCGAGGTCGGCCGGATGCTGCTTCTGCAGCAGGTTGATCAGGTTGGGTGTGGCCCCCACCCGCAACAGTCGGCGGACCGACTCGAGGCTGACATCGATTCTGCGCGTCGCCGGCAT
>CAZVHY010000300.1:1484-3633 GCA_964627115.1 uncultured Solibacteraceae bacterium
ACGATCGGCTTCTGCGACTCGCCTTCCACGAGAATCGACGCGTGGATCTTCGTGAGTCCGCCCTCGCGCTCCGGCTCCTCGAACTGCTCGATGACCACGCCGGTCGTGTACGGCAGCTCATCGCGCGTGTGGTGGAGCACCTTCTCGCGGATGAGCTCGGCCGCCAGCGTCCGTTCGGTCTGGTCGGTGAGGTAGTCGTCGGGATAGAGTGGCTCGCTCTCGGGCAACGCCGCCAGGATTTCCTGCTCGAGCCGATCCACGCCGTCGCCCGTGGTGGCCGACACCGGCACGATGGCCGCAAACTCGGCGCCTCGCGCGTAGCCCTCGATGATCGGCAGCAGGTCCGCCTTGCGGACACGATCGACCTTGTTCAGCGCGAGCACCGTTGGCCGGTTCGCCTGCCGCACCAGATCGAGCACGAACCGATCGCCCGTGCCGGGACGCTCGGTGACGTCGACCACCAGCACGACGACGTCCACCTCGCGCAGCGTGTCGGTGGCCGTCTCGACCATGCGCCGGTTCATCCGGTGCATCGGCTTGTGGATGCCCGGCGTGTCGATGAACACGATCTGCCCGGCAGTGCTGTTGCGCACGCCCACGATCCGGTGACGCGTGGTCTGCGGCTTGTCGGAGACGATCGCGAGCTTCTGCCCCGCAAATCGATTGAGCAGCGTCGACTTGCCGGCGTTCGGCCGGCCGACGAGCGACACGAAGCCGGCCTTCACTCGGCCGCTCCGGCATCGACCTGCGGCGCGCGCTTGCGCAGACGCAGCTTGTGAATGCGACGGCGCTCGGCTTCGAGGATCTCGACCTCCAGGCCGTCGAACTCGAACCGCTCCCCCACCGCCGGCACACGGCCCACGCGCGAGAGCACGTACCCGCCGACGGTCTCGAACGCGCCGTCTTCGATCTCGAGTCCCAGCCGCTCACTCACCTCGCCAATCCCCACCTTCGCGCTGAACACGAACGCATCGTCGGCCTCGCGGACCACGGGGTCCACGTCGCTGTCGTACTCGTCGTGAATCTCGCCGACGAGCTCTTCGACGACGTCTTCGACGGTGACCAGTCCGGCCGTGCCGCCGTACTCGTCGACGACCATCGCCAGCTGGATGCGCCCCTGCTGGAACTCGCGCAGCAGGTCCACGACACGCTTGGTCTCGGGCACGAACGAGGGCGATCGCATCAGTTCGCTGACCTTGCGCGAGTCGTCGGGCTCGGCGCTCATCTGAATCAGGTCCTTCACCACGATGAGCCCGACGATGTTGTCGAGGTTGTCGCTGTAGACCGGCAGGCGCGAATACTCCTGCTCGCGGATGAGACGACGCAGGTCGTCAACGGTCGCGTCGGCCGGAATGGCGACGATGTCGGGCCGCGGCGTCATGACCTCGCGGACGAGCGTTTCGCCGAAGTTCACGACCGCTCGAAGCAGCCGGTTCTCGTCGCCGTTCTCGATGGCCGCCGGCTCGGCGCCGCTGTTGCCGGGGACCGGGAGCCGCCCGGTGTCGCCGTTGTTCTGGCGGCGCGCTTCGGCCGGTCCGGTCCACCCGATGACGAGCGCGGTGAACGGACCGAACACGGCAGCCACCGCCGTGAACGCCGGCAGCAGCAGCTCGAGAAACCGCCCGGGCGATCGCCGCACGATGAGCGCCGGCACGATCTGTCCCAGTGTGACGGCCAGCGTGACGCCAATCCCCAGCGAAATGAGCCACTCCGGGAAGCTCGTGCCGACCACGACCGTGACGAGCACCACGAGCAGCACGAGGAGGATGCCGTGCAGGAGCCGCGCGGGCACGAAGAAGCGGATCGGATCGTCGAGGTACGCTTCGAGCGCCTCGCTCTCCGTTTCGCGCTGCGCCTCGAGCCGCTCGGGCAGCCGCATCAGCAGCCCGAACGCCGTCTCGAGCAGCGCGAGGACGAGCAGGCATCCAGCCGTCAGGACGATGAAGATGGGAATCATGGACGCGTGACTCCGGGCGTGCGTCCGATCAGGCCCGACGGCAGACCGGCGCGGCGCCGCAGGCGCTCCTCGACCCGGCGCATCTCGCCGTCGTCGCGTTCGTGATCGTAGCCCAGCAGGTGCAGCAGACCATGAAGCGCGAGCACCCGCAACTCCGTGCGCAGCGTGTGGCCTTCGCCAGCCGCCTGCCGG
>CAZVHY010000301.1:0-3631 GCA_964627115.1 uncultured Solibacteraceae bacterium
GCTCGAGCCAGCCTTCGACGATGGCCCAGGTGTCTTCCGTAGGCGCGACCACGGGCAGGCCGGTGAGCGCGCGGCGAAGGGCCTTGCGCTGCGACCGTGCCACGCCAGCCATGAGCTCGAGCCGCACGGGGAGCGGCAGCACGACTTCGTCGGCGTCGAGCAGCGACTTCAGCGTCTCCGCCACCCTCTCTGACTTGCCGCGCAGGGCCGACACCCACACGGACGTGTCGACAGCAATCACGGCTGCCGCCTGTCCTTCGCGCGGATGTCGGCGGGATCGAACTCGAACGTCACCCGGCCCATCAGGGCCTTCAAGTCGTCCACGCGGCTGCGCCGGACCACCTCGCGCAGGGCGAAGATCACCGTGTCCGTCTTGGACGTGAAACCCAGTGACTGGCGGGCCTGTTCCATGAGATCGACGGGTACGATCAGGGTGGTGCGCATATAATTAATGATATTCTGTATGCCTGAGCGATGTCAATGATGCCAGTTATGATGTGATCGCCAAGCCACTGGCTGCCAACCGCCCCGGGCGATAGTCTCTGACTGCAGGTCCATGCTTCAGATGGCCACTGACGGTCTTACCGGCGTGGGAGCGCCGGACCGACGAGGGACGCGAGGAGCGTCGGTGCGGCGCGGAAGGCTCTTGAACGGCCAGTCCCGTCGCCTCGAGCCGCGCAAGTTCCGTTCGCGCCATGGGGTACTCGGTGTAGTTGTGCGCGCCCCGGTCCCGGACCCACCCGAGGTGCAGCAGTGCGTCGTCGCGTCGTCCCGCAAGACTGGCCGTGACGCCGATGTATGCGTGCGCCTCCGTTTCCTGGCCCACGCCGCGCGCCTTCGAGAGAAATTCGCGATCGGAGTGGGCGCCACGCAGGTAAGCCATAACGGTCCGCGTCCACGTCGAGAGTTCCGGTGACTCCGCCCGCGCCAGCAGAGTGGCCGCGACGTCGGGCTGGTTGAGCCGCTGCGCCGCCAGCGCACCGATGAACGCCGGGTACGCGCGGGCGTCCGGTTCCGAGTCCTCCATGTCCAGCAGGGCCTGGACGTCTTCGACGACGCGTGCGTATTGACTGGCGTTCCACAAGTGGAGGGCGCGGCTGAAGTACCGGCCGGGACCCGGATCGATCGATTGCAGGCGTGCCATCGCCGCGTCGGCCTCGTCGACCCTGTCGAGTGACAACGCCGTCGCGCTCACGCCGAACCACGCGTCCGTGCCGGTGGATGGCGACGCGTCCAGCGTGGTCGCCGCGACGAAGGTTGCGCGCGCGTCGGCCAGTCGGCCTGCGCGCTGCTGAGCCGCGCCCAGTGCCACGCGAGCCGCGTACGATTGAGGCTCCGCGCGGCGACTGTGGGCGACACGACGGCAGCCACGTGCGGTAGCAGTGCGCCCGGGGACGCGGCCGCCACGGTCAGGAGGAGGCCGACGGCAATCGGTTGCAGTCGCATGAACGAAGACGCTATCACCGCTGGGCGGCACCGGGTCTGGAGCGAGTGGCGAGTCAACGACGCGGATTGTCTCGAGATTGGTTAGACTGTCGGCGACTCGACAGCCAGGAGCCGTTCCCATGAGACAGACAGCCGTTCTCGCTGCGGCGTGTGCCGCCATGTGCTTTGGGCTGGCCGCGGCGCCAGCCGACCCGCGTGCAACGGTGGCGCAGGGGATACTCGAAGGCACGACCGACAATGGCGTCAGCGCGTTTCTCGGCGTGCCGTTTGCCGCGCCGCCTGTCGGGACGCTGCGCTGGGCGCCGCCGCAGCCGGCGATCGGCTGGGGGACCGCCGTTCGGCCGGCAAAGGCGTTCGGCGCGACGTGTACGCAGACGCTGAGCCCAGGTGGATCGGCAGCCGGTCCATGGACGAGCGAGTACATGACGCCGGCCGGGCCGGGCGTCTCTGAAGACTGCCTGTTCCTCAACGTCTGGACGCCGGCCACGCTCACGGGATCGGAGCGACCCGCGGCCGCGCTGCCGGTGCTCGTCTACATCTACGGCGGCGGCTTCAATGAAGGATCGGGCGCGGTGCCGGTCTACAACGGCGCCAATCTCGCGAAGAAGGGCCTGGTCGTCGTCAACGTCAACTATCGCGTCGGGAGCCTCGGATTCATGGCGCATCCGGCGCTGACGAGCGAACAGGGCGCGTCGGGCAACTACGGCATTCACGATCAGATCGCGGCATTGCGATGGGTGCAGAGCAACATCGCCGCGTTTGGTGGTGATGCGTCGAAGGTGACGATTGCCGGCCAGTCGGCCGGCGCGATGTCGGTGCAGGCCCTGCTCGTCTCGCCGGTGGCGAACGGGTTGTTCCGCGCTGCCATCATCCAGAGCCCGGCCGCGCCCGGGACGGTCGGCACGTTTACGCCGCGTGAGGCCGCCGAGCAGGCGACCGTGACAACGTTCGAGCGCGCGGGCGTGCGGTCGATCAGCGACGCGCGCGCATTGCCTGCGATCGAAGCGAACAAGATCGGGGGCCGCGGCGGCCTCGTGGCGGACGGCCGGTTGATCCCGGTGTCGTCGGGACCACGCACGGTCGCCAGTGACGTGCCGGTGATGACCGGCTATACGCTGAACGATCTGTTCGTCACGCGTTCGCCGGTCACGACCGAGAGCTGGAAGGCCGAGGCGGCCGAGCGCTACGGCGATCGCGCCGCGGAGTTCCTGCGGTTCTATCCCGGTAATACCGACGAGCAGGCCATGCGATCGGCGAGGCGCGAAGCGGTCGACCGCGCGTTCAACCTGCGCCTGCTCGATTCGATTGCCGCCAACGGCGGCACGCGGCCGGTGTTCGCGTATCTCTTCACGCACGTCGAGCCCGGACCGGAGTCGGCGCAGCATGGCGCCTTCCACACGTCAGAGGTGCCGTATCTGTTCGATACGCTCCACCTGTCTCCAGGGCGCGACTTCACGGATATCGACAGACGTCTTGCCGGGCAATTCTCGACGTACGTCGCGAACTTCGCGAAGACCGGAAACCCGAACGGCGAGGCGCTGCCCGAGTGGCCGGCGATGACCGCGGCCAACAAGGCGCTGATGGATCTCGGCGATCGCGTGACCCTCACGCGCGCGGTGCCCGACGGCGCCGACGAGGTGATCGCGGCAGGCCGGCCGCCCGCTGTTCCCGGCCGCGGCGGCCGTGGTGCCGCGCCGGCGCCCGCCCCCGCGCGGTAGGACGGCATCGACGTCGTGTCGTACGCGCGTTGACACGCGTTCGTCGTTCGGCTAACGCAACGCGGTGCGGTTCCTGGTCGCGGTGGGGCTTGGCGTTGCCGTGAGATCTGTCGCGACGCGGAGTGAGGGCTCTGGCGAGCGAAGGAGTGCCGTGCGAGACGGGACGAGGCCCGACCTCGTTTGCCGCCGCGAGGACGAACTTCGACAGATGTAATAGACACGATGCAGTCCATCGAGCTCATCCGCGCGAACTTGAGGCAGAGCCGGGACCGCGTGCTCGCGCGCATCGGCGATATGCGCGAGCACGGCGTGGTGTTCCCGACGCCCAGGGGCGGCGGACACACGCTCTGGGTGCTTGGGCACCTTGCATACATCGAGTCGCTCGTCGTACATCGAATCATGCAAGGAAGAGAGAATCCGCTGGCGGCGTGGGAAGACGTCTTCGACGGCGACGACGTGAGTGGCGA
>CAZVHY010000302.1:0-3583 GCA_964627115.1 uncultured Solibacteraceae bacterium
CAGGCCGCAACGCCCCAGCAGCCGGCGGCCGCCGCCGACGAGGCGGCGCTGCACTTCGGCGAACACTGCTCCAGTTGTCACGGCGCCGATCTGGCTGGTGGACGGGCGCCGTCGCTCTTCGATGAGGCGTGGCTCCTCTCGGTGAGCGACGAGGCGATGACCTCGGCCATTCGCGACGGCCTGCCGGGCACCGACATGGAGCCGTTCGGGAAGGTGCTGAACGAGCAGGAGATCTGGCGGCTCATCCGGTACATCCGGACGCAGAGCGGCGTGCTGAGGACCCGCCCGGCGTTCGTGGCCGACCCGGCGGGCGTGGTCCTGGAGACCGAGAAGGCGACGGTGCGCATCGAGGTCGTGGCCGAAGGGTTGAACACGCCGTGGGGCGTGGCGTTTCTGCCCGACGGCCGCATGCTCGTCACCGAACGAACCGAGCACGGCGGCGCGCTGCGCGTCGTGGACAAGGGTGTCGTGTCGCCGCCCGTGAAAGGCACGCCGCGCGTGCACATCCAGCAGGACGCGGGGATGTTCGACGTGGCGGTGCATCCCGACTACGCGCAGAACGGCTGGATTTACCTGGCGTATGCCGAGTTGCGGCCGGGTTACGCCGCGCCGCCCGCGCAGGCGGCTCCCGGCCGTGGACGCGGAGGACCGGTGGCGCCGTCGATGACCACCATCGTTCGCGGCCGGCTCAGCGCGAACGACGAGTGGATCGATCAGCAGTTCATCTTCCGGGCGCCGCCGGAGATGTACACGACCGATGGCTCACACTTCGGGGTGCGGTTCCTCTTCGATCGCGACGGCCATCTCTTCTACTCGATCGGCGATCGCGGCGTCATGGAGCACGCGCAGACACTGGCCAACCCGATGGGCAAGATCCACCGGGTGAACGACGACGGCACGGTGCCGCGCGACAACCCGCTCGTCGACACGCCCGGTGCGGTGCCGACGATCTGGAGCTACGGGCATCGCAATCCGCAGGGACTGGCGTGGCATCCGGTGACGGGAGATCTCTGGGAATCGGAACACGGGCCGACGGCGGGCGATGAGATCAACATCGTTCGTCCCGGGCTCAACTACGGATGGGGTGTGGTGACGAAGGGCACGCAGACGGGCATCACGAAGTCGTCCGAGCCCGGCATGGTCGATCCGCTCGTCTATTACATTCCGACGTTCGCTCCCGCGGGCATTTCGTTCTACACGGGTGATCGTTACCCCGGCTGGAAGAACACGAGCCTGTTTGTCGGCGGCCTCGCCGGGCAGGCGCTGCGTCGCCTCGAGATCGACGGCGACAGGGTCGTCACGCAGGAAGTGATCTTCAATCAGTTCGGGCGCGTGCGCGACGTGACCGAGGGGCCCGACGGCTACCTGTACCTGGCCCTGCAGCACGCCACGGGCGCAGGCACGAGCTACGGCCTCATCGCGCCGTCACCCGGACTCGTCGTCCGCCTCGTGCCGGTGGAATGACGCGTACTCGTTATCGCGCGTCCGGCAACGCGAACGCGACGTAGATCGCTTTCGACGGTGTGCCGCGTCCACCGCCGGCAGGCACCACGAGCAACTGCCGGCCGTTCACGTCGTACATCGCCGGCGTCGCGAAGTTCGCGGCCGGCAGCGTGGTTTCCCACAACAGCTCACCGGTGGCCTTGTCGAAGGCCCGGAACTTCTCGTCGTACGTCGTTGCGCCGATGAACACCAGGCCGCCCGCGGTGACGATGGGGCCGCCGAAGTTCGGTGAGCCGGTGTTGGTGAGCCCCTGCGCGACGAGCGCCGGAATTTCCCCGAGCGGCACCTGCCATTTGATGTCGCCCTCGTTCAGGTCGATGGCGTTGAGCGTGCCCCACGGCGGCGCGATGGCGGGGTAGCCGTCGGGATCGAGGAACTTGGCGTTCGTAGCGGCACGGTACCGGAGCAGAGGCGTGGCGCCATCGGCCATGGCGTCGACGCGACGATCGACGCCGGTGGCCAGGTACTCTGCCAGGCCTTTGATGGCGGCATCGTTCAGCGCGCCGAAGGCCGGCATGCGGCCCTGTCCCGCGCGGATCACCTGTTCGACATCAGCGAGCGACCGCCTGCCGCCAAGCCCGGCCAGCGACGGCACATCGGGCGGCGAACCGGCCATCGCCGGACCATGGCACGCCGCGCACTGCGCCGTGTAGAGTGCGGCAGCGGTCGTGCTGCGACCGGTGTTGGTGCGCTCACCGAGCTGGAGAATCCACGCCATCTCGTTCGCGTTGACGTAGAGGACGCCGGACTCGGGATCGAACGCGGCGCCGCCCCACGTGGCGCCACCATCGAGCCCGGGCAGGAAGATCGTGCCCTGCAGGCTCGGCGGGATGAACGGTCCGTTGCTGCGCAGTGCGCGGAAACGTTCCAGTACGGCCGCGTGTGCCTCGGGCGTGCGTCGCGTCAGCAGGTCTTCGGTCAGCACCTGCCGCGAGAACGGCAGCGGCCTGAGCGGTAGCACCTGGGTTTTCGCGGTCCACTCACCGTCGACATCCGACGCCGGGTATGCCTTCTCTTCGAGCGGGAATACAGGCGTGCCGGTCTCGCGCTCGAAGACGAACACGTGTCCGGACTTGGTGACCTGGGCCACGGCGTCGATGGACGTCCCGTTCCGCCGAATGGTGATCAGACTCGGCGCGGCCGGCAGGTCACGATCCCAGATGTCGTGCTTCACGAACTGATGGTGCCAGACGCGTTCCCCGGTGTCGGCGTTGAGCGCCAGCAGCGTGTTGGCGAAGAGGTTGTCGCCATGCCGATCGCCGCCGTAGAAGTCGAACGCCGGCGACCCGGTGGGCACGAACACCAGGCCGCGCTCGACGTCGAGCGACAACCCGGCCCAGTCGTTCGCGCCGCCTGAGTGCTTCCACGCGTCTGCGGGCCATGTCTCGTAGCCGAACTCACCGGGCCGCGGAATCGTGTGGAACGTCCACACGCGCCTGCCCGTGCGCACGTCGAACGCGCGAATGTCACCTGGCGACGAGGGGAGATCTTCGTTGACGATGCTGCCGGCGATCAGCAGGTCTTTGTAGACGACGCCCGGCGTACTGAGACCGACGCTGACGTGCTCGACCGGACGTTCGAAGCCTTCGCGGAGATCGATCCGGCCGTTCTGGCCAAACCCGGGATCGAGCTGGCCGGTCTTCGCGTCGAGCGCATACAGATAGGGCCGAACCGGTGCGAAGATGCGCGCGGCCGTGCCGTCGGACCAGTAGTTCAGTCCGCGCGTCCTGGGGCCGCTGTTGTCGTCGGGTGTCCAGCGCCAGAGCTCTCGGCCCGTTGCCGCGTCGAGCGCGGCCACCGCCGCGCGCGGTGTCTGCACGTACAGCACGCCGTCGATCATGATTGGCGTGGACTGGATCTGCGAGCTGTTCGAGGCGTCGCCGCTGTCGAACGTCCACGCCACTTCCAGGTTCTTGACGTTGTCTCGGGTGATCTGCGTGAGCGACGAGTAGCGAATCGTCTCCGGACCGCCGCCGTACGCCGGCCAGCCGCGATAGGCCGATCCCTGTGGTGCCGGCAGCATCCGGCTGACGATCACCGCCAGCAGGACAACAGCGCCGGCCAGGCCCAGGCCGATGAC
>CAZVHY010000303.1:0-3581 GCA_964627115.1 uncultured Solibacteraceae bacterium
CACCGCGAAAGTCGCGCACGCCGCGGGCCATGGCGAGCAGCGTGTCCTGCAGGACTTCCTGCGCGTCCTCCGGGTTGCGGCACATCTGCATGCCGAAGCGGTAGACCTGCGCCTGGTGCCGTTCGAGCAGGGCCTCGAGCGCCGCGCGGTCACCATTACGCGCGGCGACGAGCAGGTCGGTGTCGGACTGACTGGCGCCGTGCATGTTCATCTTTTCGATTCCACCCCGCCGCCTCCCAACCTCCCAGCCTGCCGCCTCCCCGCCTTCTTTTCAATGCGTCAACCCGTACAAAATCGCATTGACCCCGAGCTTGTAGGCCTCGTTGGTGTCCTCGATCGAGCGGAGACCGCGTTCCGACCATTCCCAGTACTGCGAGATGTCGGTGTTGTAGAAAATCATCATGCGCAGCGGCTTCTCGGGATCGTTGTCTTCGTGGAGGCCGATGAAGTACGGCCGGCCCGCGTTGTAGGCCTGCTGGATGATGTCGAACGACGGGATGTCGAAGAACTGGTGAAAGATCGGGTGCGAGACGTCGAGGTCCACGAACTCGGCGTCGGGCAGCACACGGTTCATGTTCATCGCGAAGTGATCCCATCCGCCGCCGCCGATGCCGCCCGGCACCTTGAAGTCGTCGACGATGACGAAGCCACCTTTCTGGAGATAGAGGCGCAGGTTCTCGGCTTCCTTGTCGGTCATCACCCACCAGCCGACCTCGATGATGTAGAGCACCGGGTAGTTGAAGATGGCCGGGTCTTCGAGTGAGAGCGTGTTGATGTCGTCGACGTGTGGCGCGAGCGTGGTCAGCGCCTCCATGATGCGCATCAGGTTGCGTTCGGCCGTGGGGTAGCCGTGCATCCAGGCCGGCTGGCCGCGATACCAGTAGCCGCCTGGCGCGGTTTCGTAGGTGAGGCGGACGAAGGCGAAGCGGCCGTCGTAGGGCACGTTCTGCCCGACACGCGGCGCAGAACGCAACTGGTCGAACCCGCCGAATCGCCGGCCCTGGGCGAACGCCAGGGTGGCGGCCAGCAGGACCACAGTCACGACGACCGTTGCGCGGATCCGCACCACGGCAGCTTACGCGAGTCGGATGCCAGGCGGGAAACGGTGCGAATCAGCTCACCAGCGACGGACGTGCAAGCTGGTCCCTGAGTGCCGAGGCCGCGCGGTGCGCGGGGTTGGCGTCGAGACAGGCCTCGGCGTGCGCGAGCGCGTCGTCGTGCCGCCCTTCCGCGTGGGCGATAGTGGCAAGGTGATACAGACTGCCGCTGCGAAGATCGGTCGAGGTCGCCGCCACTTGCTCGAACAGCGCTGCCGCGTATCCGTCGCGCCCGGCAAGCCGCAATAGCGAAGCAACGCAGTACATGCCGGTGGCTGACGAGGCCCAAGCCTTGTCGGCCGACTCCGCGAGTGCGTTGGCGACGTGGCGCACGTCGTCTGGTGTCAGAACGTTGCGTTCGATGACGCGATAGAACCGGCACCGCCGGGTTTCCCAGTCAGCTGCCGACTCGGTCAGGTGCCGGACGACCTCTCGACGATGGGTGCCGTGTGTGATGACGAAGTCCTCCTCGTAATCCTCGAGGGGCGATTTGCGGCGCAGGTAGCGCAGGTAGGCTTCGGCACCGGCTGGTACGGCTCCCTCTGACGGAGAGCGCCGCGCACCAACCCGTGTCAGCAGATCGCACCAGCGATCGGCGATGCGTTCGATGTCGAATTTGCGGTGTGCCAGCTCGCGGCCCGCGATCGACAGGCGTCGCCAGAGGTGTTCGGACTCAGCGAGACGCTCGACAGCGCCTTGCAGTTGGCTGTCGTCATCGAGCACCAGTGCGGTTTCGTCGTGCAGCAGCACGCCCTCGACACCGCTCGCCGTGCGCCGGGCAATGACGG
The DNA here is from genome assembly GCA_964627115.1 of uncultured Solibacteraceae bacterium. GTDB lineage: Bacteria > Acidobacteriota > Vicinamibacteria > Vicinamibacterales > SCN-69-37 > SCN-69-37. Next base: position 1,886 of record CAZVHY010000303.1, read on the forward strand.
GCAGGCCGCACGCCATGGCTTCCTGAATCGAACTCGACAGGCCCTCGTATGCCGACAGCAGGACCATGGCCTGCGCATTCAGCAAGTGCGGAAACACGTCCGGCGGCTTGAGGCATCCTCCGTACGAGATGGCGTGGCCGTTTCCGGGGCGAAGCCGGTCTTCGACTTCCGCTCGCAACGGTCCATCGCCGTACACGGTGGCGGAAAAGTACGGCAGCGATCGGGATGTTGCGATCAACGCATCGAGCGTGGCGTGAATGCGCTTCTGCTGATCTTCCAGGCGTCCCATGTAGACGGCATGAAAGGGCTGCGCACGCCAGCGAGCGCGTTCCTCCGGGAAAATCGAACCGTCTGGACAGTGGACCACGCAGATCGTTGTCTCCTGCGAGAGACGGTGCGTTCTCGTGGTGAGTTCGTGAGAGACGGCGGCGACGGCGGCCACGCGCATGTCGCCTGCGATCACGAAGCGATCGAGCAGATGGTTGCACAAGTCATCGTCGCTGCGCAGGGTCATGACCGTGGGAACGGACATCGCGGCGCCGGCGATGAACGCCGGGAGCACGTGATCCGCGATCAGGACGTCGGGACGCCGGGCGGCGAGAGCAGCTAGCACGCCGTCGCAGCCATCCCATGGCGCAAGGCCCGCCGCGTCCACGACGTCGACCGGGATGCCGGCCGCCCGCAAGTCCGCGACGACTGTGCAGTCGCCTTCCGTCGTCTGATACGACAACGCACTCACGTCGAGACCGCGTTGTGCAAGCCTGGGAAGCATCCGGCGGACCCAGGTCGTGGGGCCCCCGAGAATATTGGGCCCGTAGAAACAGAAGACAGCTCTCATGCCGCAGTCGCTTGACACGGCAAGTCCGTTGCCAAACGATGCGCGGGACAGCAGGGCATGGCGTGCGGTGTCAGTACCTGGCACTGTCGGTTTGTCGACAGGAACGCCGCCTGGCCGACCGGAGATTCGATATGTCCAGACTTCAGTGCATGGCGATCGTTGGCGTGGGGCTGCTGATGCTCGGTCTGCCGTCCTCGGCCGCCGCGCAGGACGATCGTCGCGTCGGCGTGGTGATAGCGGCGCCGCTGCACGTCGGGCTGCTCCTGCCCGTTACCGAGCGCGTGGCCGTCAGGCCGGCGATGTCGTGGGGCTGGTCGTCGACCGCCCTCGACGGCAGCGATCCGCCGATCAACGTCGAGTACGTGATCGACACGCGATCCGGCCGCGTCAACGTCGGCGCGAGCCTGCTGTTCTTCCTTGGTGAAGACAACGGCCTTCGGACGTACGTGGCGCCCGGGTACGCGATCTCGCGCTCGTCGATCACGAGCGAAAGCCGTCTGTCGCTGCCCGTCGTGGGCGAGAGCATTGTCAACCGCACTTCCACGCAGACGTCGCACGAAGGACGCGTCGTCTTTGGCGCTGAACACGCGGTGGGGACGCGGTTCCGCGTCTTCGGCGAGTTCGGCCTTGCCGTATCGACGATGTCGCTGCCGGCGACGTCTTCGTCATCCGGTCTCGACGGCATCGAGTCACGCAGCCGCAGCGCGGGCACGATTGGCGCCGTGGGCGTCGTGCTGCTGTTCTGAGAGGCGGCGGTGGTGTTTGAGAAATATAAAATTGTAGTTTAATATTCTCACATGCGACATGTGGGCCGATCGCTCGAGCCGCGCGTGCTGGCGGCCCTGAAGCAGTTTCCGG
>CAZVHY010000304.1:0-3580 GCA_964627115.1 uncultured Solibacteraceae bacterium
AAGATCGGCCCGATCTTCTGCGTGACGATCTCGAGCGGCTGATCCGCGGTGACCGCATAGCGGATGACCTCGGACACGGCAAACATGCCGATCATCACCGGGATCAACTGCAGGCCGCTCATCAGGTCCGTCGAGCCGAACGTGAAACGCGGATACGCCGCCGGGTTCTCGAAGCCGACGCTCGCGATGAGCAGCCCGAGCATGAGCGACACGAGCCCCTTGGCCGGCCGGCCCGGCGAGACGAACACCGCGCAGGTCAGACCAAGAAGCACGAGCCAGAAGTACTCGAACGAGCTGAACAGCAGCGCCGCTTCGGCCAGCGCGGGCGCGGCCATCATCAGCACGAGCGTGCCGAAGATGCCGCCGATGGCCGAGAACACCACGCCTGCGCCCAGCACGGTTTCCGCCTGCCCCTTGCGCGTGAGCGCGAACGCTTCGTCGCAATAGGCCGCTGACGCGGGCGTCCCCGGCATGCGCAACAGCGCGCCGGGAACGTCGCCGGCGAAAATCACCATCGCCGTCACCGTGACCATGCACGCAACGGCCGGCAACGGCGGCATGAAGAACGTCACCGGCACGAGCAGAGCCACGGCCATCGTGGCCGTGAGGCCGGGAATGGCGCCGATGAACAGCCCGACCAACGACGACACCAGGATGACGCCGATGACGTACGGATCGGCGAGCTCGCCGAGAGCCGCCATGAGCTCCGTCACCAGGCCACTCCCTGCAGCACACCCCACGGGAGCGGCACCCGCAGCAGCGTGTAGAAGGCGTAGTGGATGACGAGCGTCACGAGCACGGCCGCGGGCACGGCCCACACGCGTGAACCACCGAACGCCACGGTCAGTCCCGCGAGAAACAGCGTGCTCGTCAGGAAGAATCCAAGCGGCGTGACGACAACGATGAACGCGACCGTCGCAACGATGACGACGAGCGCGTTGGCCACCATGCGCGGACGTCCGGTCCACGCGTCGAAACCGATCCACGGACCGCGATCGCGCGCGCGGACATCGGTGAGCGCGATCCACGCGCCGAATCCGGCGAACCCGAGCCCGATCAACGTCGGGAAGAGCGACGGACCGATGTCCTGGCCCGGCATCGGCGGGAACGTCCTGGCGTAGAGCACGACCGCCAGGCCCAGCGCGATGGCCACGAGCCCCGACAGGCGGTCACTCAGTTGCACGCGCCAGTCCCACCTGCCGCATGGCCACGCCCATCTGACGGTCGGACTCCGCCATGAACGACGCGAACTCGGGCGGACCGGCCCACCGCATGCCGAACCCGCGGCTCGTCATGAACTCGCGGTACGCCTCGCTGTCGTACGCGGCCTTGACCGAGGCTTCGAGCCGCGCCTGAATATCGGCCGGCAGGCTTCGCGGCGCCGCAATCCCGCGCCACACGCCCATCTGCCACGCCGTGCCCGCCGACTCGATGCCCGTGGGCACATCGGGATACAGCGCCGACCGCTCGTCGTCGAGGATCGCGAGACTGCGCACGCGCCCCGCGTCGATGAGCGAGCGCGACTCCGGGAGAGACGCCGACACGATGTCGACACCGCCGGCCACGAGGTCGAGCAGCGCGGGCGCGCTGCCGTTGCTCGGCACCCACGGCACGGACGCGGGCGGGATCTTCTGCTCATCGAGCAGACCGTAGAGCGACACGTGCCAGATGCCGCCTTGCGCGGTGCCCGACGCCTTGTGCCGGCCCGGCTCGCGCCGAACGGTGTCGAGCAGTTCGCCGAGCGTCTTCCATGGCGCATCGGCGCGCACCTGGATGCCCGTGGCGTCGAAGTTGACCAGGCCGAGCGGCGTGAAGGACTCGGGCGTCAGCTCGGTGAGGCCCTGGTGGTGCATCATCGCGATCTCGACCGTGATGAGCCCGATGGTGTAGCCGTCGGGCGCGGCCCCGGCAATGGCCTGGTGACCGACCACGCCGCTGCCGCCGGTGCGATTGACGACGTTGACGGGCTGCCCGAGGTCGCGCTCCATGGCCGTGGCGATGACGCGCGCGACCGCATCGGTGCCGCCGCCGGCCACCCATGGCACCACCATGGTGAGCGGCCTCGACGGCCAGGCCGAGGCCTGCCCGCAGGCAGCGACCGCGAAACCAGCGGCGAGACACAGCGCCAGGAGAACGACACGGACGCGGACACTCATGGACGGCACCTCATGGATTCGGAAAACACATATTCTTCCGGTTCGAACGGCCGGTCGTCCAGCACGATTTCGGCTTGCCTTTCAGACAGGTCGCACCGTACGCTTCGGGCACCCATGCATCGTCGTCATTTCCTCAAAGCTGCCAGCGCGGCGCTCGCGCTCTCCGCCGTCCCGTCGTATGCCCAGTCGATCGCGCAGACGCGCAAGCGCGTGGCGCTCATCGGCAGCGGGTGGTACGGCAAGACGGACCTGCTGCGCCTGATCCAGGTCGCCCCGGTGGAGGTCGTCTCGCTGTGCGACGTCGACACGCAGATGTTGTCGGAAGCTGCGGCACTCGTGGCCACGCGTCAGGCCTCGAAGCGCACGCCGCGTACCTACACGGACTACCGCACGCTGCTGGCCGAGGGCGACATCGACATCGCGCTCATCGATACGCCCGATCACTGGCACGCGCTGCCGATGATCGAGGCCGTGAAGGCGGGCGCTGACGTCTGGGTGCAGAAGCCGATCAGCCTCGACGTGGTGGAGGGTCAGGCCATGCTGGCCGCGGCGCGCAAGTACAACCGCGTCGTCCAGGTGGGCATGCAGCGGCGCAGCACGCCGCACCTCATCAACGCGCGCGATCGCATCATCCGTGAAGGCCGGCTCGGTAACATCGGCCTGATCGAGATCTACTGCTATTACGAGATGCGCGCGCGCCAGAATCCGCCCGAGACCGCGCCGCCCTCGCACCTCGACTACGAGATGTGGACCGGTCCGGCGCCGATGCTGCCCTACACGTCGCTGCAGCATCCGCGCTCGTGGCGCGCGTTCACGGAGTACGGCAACGGCATCGTGGGCGACATGTGCGTGCACATGCTCGACATGGTGCGCTGGATGCTCGACCTCGGCATGCCGGAGCGCATCGGCTCGACGGGCGGCATCTACATCGACAAGGCATCGCGCGCCAACATCAGCGACACGCAGACAGCCACGTTCGACTTCGGCAACCTGCCCGTGGTCTGGACGCATCGCTCGTACGGCACGCCACCCGATCCCGAGTACCCGTGGGGCGCGACGTTCTACGGAGACCGCGGCACGCTGCGCGCGAGCGTCATGAAGTGGGACTTCACGCCGAAGGGCAAGACGAACGGCGCGGCCGATCGCGAGGACGTCCGGTACGAGTTCGATCAGTTCCCGGAAGACAAGACGGAGAAGGATCTCGAAACGCACGTGGCTCCGGCCATCCGGCGTCAGATGGCCAACTTCCTCGAGTGCATCGAGACACGCAACCGGCCGGTGGCCGACATCGAGGAGGGCTACATCTCGGCCACGGCCTGCATCCTCGCGAACCTCTCGATGCAGCTCGGCCGGTCGCTCACCTGGGATCACGCCGCGGGCCGGGTCGTGGGCGACGACGAAGCCAACCGATTGCTGCGTCGCCC
>CAZVHY010000305.1:0-3556 GCA_964627115.1 uncultured Solibacteraceae bacterium
AGGCACAACACTGCGAGCGCGACGGTCACTCTCACCCGATTCTCCTGACTGGCGATCCTGGCGCGGCAGGGCCGATCGCGGTCCTGCTACTCGTCGCCGTAGAACGACACGTCGAAGCTCAATTCGAGGTTCGATGCGGCAAGTCTCGACATCTGCTCTGGCCAGAGCGTCGGCCCGCCTGTGCCTGCCACAGACCACCAGACACAGACGACATCCATCGTGACGCCCGGCAATTGCTGTAGTGCAAGCAGGGCCTACCGACTCTTCTCTATCCGCTCGAGGAGCCAATTCAGGTGGTCTCTGGCGTCACGCGAGTCGACGATGTCCTCACTTGACAGGAACCACGCGTTGAGAGGCTCTTCGCGAACTCGCCCGAGCGAGTTCGTCCTCCGACGGCCTCTATAAGTCGTCCTCGTGCCCTCTTGACCAATCTGAAGCCGACCGGCAACGTCGTCGGGTGATAAGTCTCCCGAATAGATGCGAAGCGTCACGGTGGTTCGTTCGCACGAGGGATAGCCAGGATCAATTGGCGTCCGACGTGATTCAGTCTCAGCTCGCATGTCAGCCAGATGAGAGCCGGGATTGAGCGTCTTTCCAGTCGCTGTCGACGATGCCGAACTCGAAGTTGGCTTGTGCCTTCGCGGCATCGATGGTCTCGTGCCAGGTATCGGCAACGCAGTCACCCTTCTGGTCGAACCGCAGCAGGTACGCGGCTCCGTCCTGCTGAATGAGTTCCACCGCCGTTGGATGTGTGATGGGCACGACCGCGATTCCATCGGCTTGCAGGTCGGCCCGCAGGTGCGCCACACGGCCGGTAATCGTGCGAACCAGTGCTCTCAAGTGCATCGTCGCCAACCGTGCCTACTGTGTCGAAGAGGGCAAGATTTTTTCTACCTCCTGCCGCAGAGATCGCAACCACTGCACGAGGCTGTTTGTCGTGGCTTCGGCCGAAGATTTCCACGGTGGCCTCTACGTTGCCGCCGCGCATCTCGATTCGAAACATCGCGCTGTCGGTGAATACGACCGTTTCCATCGCCAGCGGAAGTACCAAGTCATTCCATTTGGAGAGCACTGCGCAAGAGGTTCGCTTCTTTCCACCCTGCGTCCAAACCGGCGAACGTCTGCCCACGAGAGCATGTCGTTCACACTGACGACCTGTGTCGGCGAATATCGCTCGTTCATCTCATCGAAGATACTGCTGGCGCCAGGCGGGCGGTACCAGACCTCGACAATCCAGGCCCCGTTCTGCCAGGCCCCGTCCCGCTCGATGTCCTGACGGAACGTGACCTGCATGTCAGACTTCGGAGGATCGGAGATGAACCCCACGCGGACTTCCCCCAGCGAGGGCGGGAGCTTGCGGTCGAAGAGCTCCGCCAGCGCCGCCTCATACGTGTCATAAGGGGTCAGCGCCGCGGGCTGCTGCGCCGATGCGATACAACCAGCCAAAATGCAGAGGGCGACTGTCACCATCTTGCGGCCATAGGACATCACGTCTGCACCTCAGCGTTGGTTTCTGCCAATCCCCGACGGTCCTGCTCCGACGACCTACGAATCTCGAAATCGCTCGGAATGCCCACAGGGCATGGATCGGCTCGACACGATTGTCCGTCGTCCCGGAGTCCTGCAGCACCAGGGCGTCGCTCCTTGCGTCTCCTGGCGCGGTGCCGGGCGCGTATCCGTGCTCTGAAAGGCTCCTCCACCGCGCGAGCCGCGCCGTCAAACAATCTGTCGCACACGTGGAACGGCGTCCGAATGGCGGCCGCCAACAGCCGCCCCAGTGCAGCGTCAATACCGACAGCCGCGATTGCGCCGACCGTTCCGCCAATCAGCATGAAGCTGCCGATGAGAATCCCTTCTGCAGCAGAGTCCGACGGGCTGTGCTGATAGCGCCAGCCGAGCAGTACGAGACCGACCGCAAGCAGAAGAATCCCCAACCGAACCGCCAGGACACTGCCCGGACGCGGCTGCACGAGGGGCGGCTCACGAAGCCAGAAGCGCGCCCTCGCTGCGTGGAGGGCCAAAACGGTGGCGCAGAGTGCCATCAGGACGGCGGCACGAGGCAGGGACCACGCGAAGAACGCCACGCCGACATGGGCGATGGCTCCCAGAGCCACGCATACGACTCCGTAGCCGACAAGGACGTGGGCAGAGTTCATGCGCTTGCTGGAACAGGATGCCACATCGGCACCGCTGCTAACCCACGTCTCCGATGACGTCCGCATCGAGTCCGGCAACCACAAATGACACCGTGACGGGAACTCCCCCCGATAGAACCAGCCGCCGGGCACGCTCGTCGTATATCAACTCCTCCACATCGTAGATACCGACGTGCTGCGAGTCTTCGACGATCGCCTGCAAAACGCCACGAATCCTCAGCGTTCTGAATGGCCCCGCGCCGTCGCGAAGAGCCTTGACGAATGGCGCCAACCGCAGCGTGACAACGCTTCGCTTGTCAATGACAACATCGTCGACATGGAACCACCAGTCGTGGACGACCGCTGCTACGTGTCGCAGGCCGTCGGGCGAGCGCGTCGATGCTACGACATCGTCCATTGATCCGGCCCCTCAGGCGACGCGCCCAACGGCTCTACTGGCCAGTCACGGCGCGTGATTCGAGTGACCAGTTTCTCGAGCCAGGCCCGATCGTGCGCATGAACCTCCCAGCAGGTGCTGTCGATGCCCTCGAGAATCAACCGCACGTCTTCTCGAGCGATCGACGTCGCCGGCTCGGCGTCAGGTTTGTCGTGCGCCACGATCGAGCAATCCCAGACCTCGTGATTCGCGCGTGCGAATTCACGCAGTCCATCGGCGGTCATGCGGCACCCGCGCTCCTGGACGACGTGTTCGAACGCAGGCATGGGCATCGCGCCAGGCGCGACGCCTACGCCATGGAAGTCGAGCACCACCCAGCTCCAATCGTTGTCGCCGATCGCCTCGACGATCTCTGCGAACCGCAATGCGTCAGCTCCACGCGTCATCGGCATCCGAACGCCGTACATCTATTGCTCCGCACGCGGTTCGAAGGGACCGTGTCAACGGTCCTACTCTGGCAACTTGCGAAGCTCCCACAGGCGACTCGCAGCCGCCTCGAGAACAGCCTGAAGATCTTTCATACTGAAGTCCCAGGCGTGGCCGTCCTGTCTGGGTTGAATCACCACGCGCCGGCCATCAAAGCCAGCCTCCTGGCTTACCAGCAGACAGAACTCCCCTTTGTAGAGGACCTCCACGATCAGATCTTCGTAGTCTGAGTCCGACATCGCTCGAATCTCGAAATCGCTCGGAGTGTCCATGTCAGATTCCAGGAGCTTACTGAAGATCGCACGTCATGGTCTGCAAGGCACTCTCCTTCAGCCAACATCCGTCACGAGCACTGCCCCCGGGGCTGAAGCCCCGGGGGCTCCGTGGCCCACGCGGCCCGTAGCCGTGCGGCCGGGCTGCCCGCTGCCCGCGCAGCCCGCCGAGTCGGCGCCGTGCCGCGCCCACCTCTCGCCTGTCGCACCTGAAGATCTGTCGCCCCCGCCGGTCTGAACACCTATCGACTGGTCAAGCGCCCGCA